>JAYVRY010000345.1:0-2832 GCA_043775845.1 Acidobacteriota bacterium | reverse complement strand
GCGTGGGCGACGGTGGCTGAACCGGCGCTGGCGAGGCTGGCGTCGCCGGGCGGAAGTAGAACCGGCCCACCGTGCTGTTGGATTCCCAGGGGATCTGCTGACCCTCGCTACGGGACTCGACCTCGGCCCGCACGTCCTGGAAGACATCCAGCAGCGAGACACCGGATTCCTTTAGCTTGGCCAGCAGGGCCTCCGTGTAGAGGCCATGCTCACCCTTGCCATCGGCGGCCGTGCTGCCTGGGGCTGTGGCATAGGCAATGAGGCTGCCCTTCGGGGCACTCACCTGTACGAGGCCCCGGCTCGAACTGCGCCAGGAGCGGGCAAAGGGATTGTTGCGGCAGGCATCGAGGATCAGGATGTTGAGCTGGTTTCTCGCCGTGTCCATCTTGTCCAGAACACGGCCCACATCCACACCTTCGTAGGGCACATCGTCCTCCCGGGAGAGCTTGGCCCCCACCGGGATGAGGTAGTTGGTCCCCTTCACCGCCACCCCGTGGCCCGCGTAGTAGAACAGGCCCACCGCGCCGCCCCGGATGCGGTCACCGAATTCCTGGATGGCCTCCTCCATTTCGCGCTTGGAGGCGTTCACCTTCAGGGTCACCTCAAACCGGCAATCCTCCAGCGCCTGCTTCATGGCCTTGGCATCATTGACGGGGTTGCGCAGGGGCGCCTCCTCGTAAGAGCCGTTGCCGATGATCAGGGCGATGCGTGCAGCCTTGGCGGGAACTCCCGCGGTGGCCACCTGCTGGGGACGCAGGGTCCGGGTGGAATCGGCGGTGGCCGTCGCGTCCCCATTCCGAAGGTAATACCGGAGGAGCCCCACTCCAGCCACTGCCAGCACGGCCAAGGCCAGCAGAGCGATCCGGGAGCGGGCACTGACAACCATGCGAAGCCTCTTCAAATCGGGGAGACCGGAAAGCAGGAAAGGCGAAGTGCTGTTGCCATCGTTTCGGCTTCAGACGCGGTGGAGCCGGGGTTGGGTGAGATTGGATCCTCCATCTTAGCCCGGGCATGAAAGAAGCCCCGGCGGGAGGGGCCGACTCATTGCCCGGCATCAGGAGTTCCTGCCCGCGTTACCCTGTCCAGCACACCAGGTGACCTATGCATCGACTTTCGTGGTTTCGGCCACTCACCCCAGCCGTCCTGCTGGCGGCCGCTCCGCTGGTTTCCCTTCCCTGCTGGGCACAGTACCGGGCCACGGGCCTGGCTCCCAGTGATCCCGCCGAAGTGGCGAAGGTCGCCCTGGAACCCACCTTCCGGGCCTTCCTGCCGCCCAAGGCGGACCTGCGGAAGTATCTGCCCCCCATCGGGGATCAGGGCTCCCAGGGTTCCTGCACCGCCTGGGCCACGGCCTACAACGCTCTGAGCCTGGCCTTCAATCGGGCCGTGGAGCAGCGACTGGGTGCCATCCCCAAGAGCGGCAGGGTGGCCTTCAGCCCCGCCTACATCTTCAACCTCATCCACCAGGGGCGTTGCGACGGCGGAACGTCTTTCCCAGAGGCCTTCAACACCATCCGAGATCAGGGCCTCGTGCGCATCGACGAGCTGCCCTACACCGCCGCCTCCTGCACCGCCCTCCCAGAGCCGAGCATTCGCAGCCAGGCCCGCAACAAGCGGCTGCTGACTTACACCCGAATTCCGGCCCACCAGCCGGGCGCCCTCGACAAAATCCGGGGGGCCATCTACGAGGGCAAGCCCGTGGCCTTCGGGATGTATACCGGTTCCCGCCCGGCGGAGACGGCCTTTGACACCTACCGAGGAGGTGTCTTCAGCGCCCGCATGTCCAAGTCGGGCTCCCACGCCATGCTTCTCGTGGGCTACGACGACACCGACCAGACCTTCACCGTCGCCAACTCCTGGGGTAAAGACTGGGGCGAGCAGGGCTTCATGCGGATCAGCCACGACAGTTTCTTCGCCAACCTCAATGAGGATGGCGTGTATGTGGTGGATCGCCTGGACGAAAAGGGGCTCAGCGAAATCCTGACCCCCATCACCCCACCGCCACTGCCAGAACCTATGCCGGTGCCAGGGCCTGTGCCGATCCCGTTGCCGCCCCAGCCGGAACCGGTGCCCGCTCCCACACCAACTCCCACGCCGGTCCCACCTCCGACACCAGCTCCCGTGCCAGCGCCCACTCCCGCGCCAGCGCCCACTCCCGCGCCGGCGCCGGCGCCCCCACCCGGGCCTGAGCCCATACCATTACCTGCACCCACACCCGAACCAGCCCCGTCGACGGCAGCCACCCTGGCCCAGGCGATCCGCCTGCTCCCGGCAGCCACAGAATGCGGCTCCATCGCCACCTTTGTGGACAAGGACACGGTGGTCCTCACGGGCCATGTCTCCAGCCGCGCCGCCCTGAACGCCGCCCTCCAGGGCCTCAAGGTCCCTGCCTCGGTCAAGGTGATCAGCGAGGCTCTGGCAGAGCTGCCTTGGCCCCAGTGCGAGATCAAGGGCGACTACGCGGCGCCCCATGCCACCACGCCCGGTTTCGCCCTCAAGGCCAGCGGGCTGCCCCCTGTGGGCGCCGTGAAGGGCGGCACCTCCTTCAACCTGACGGTGACGACCGCCAGGGGCCCGGCCTTCCTCTACGTCTTCTACATCCAGGCTCACCGGGAAGGCTATGTGGTGCCCCTGTACCAGCCGCTCTTCGACAAGGCCGGCAACCCCCTGCCTTCCACCCTGACCGGCAGGCTGGACCTCAACGAACCGGTGCCAGGCCTAAGGCGCGCCTTCGTGGTGACGGCACCCTACGGGCCGGAGGCGATTCTGCTGATCGCCAGCCGGAAACCCCTGCTCGGGGCACGCCTGGCCAGTGGCGCCTGGAACGAGCGG
>JAYVRY010000344.1:0-2833 GCA_043775845.1 Acidobacteriota bacterium | reverse complement strand
ACCGGTGGCCTGGATCCTTGGGGGCCAGCACGATCTCCAGATCATCGAAATGGCGGCGAAGCTTCTCGGATATGCCCGCGAGGGTGTCCTGGTGCCAGAAGCGGACGGAGATCCGGGCCGCGTTGGGGGCCACCCCCAGGACGAAGAAGCGCGTATCACCCTCGTTCGACAGGCTTCCACTGTAGACACTTTCATACAGGGCCTTCACGGCCTGCGACTCCGCATCTGGGTTGTCTTTATCGGGAAGCCGGAAGAGCGCAGCGAACTGGTTCTCGAACGCGTTCTTCCCCTCGGACCAAAAGACCGCAGTGGCATCCCCCACCTGGACCTTCTGGGTGGAGTCTCTGGCCAGCAGGTGGTTCAGGGCGGTGGTGTAGGCAAATGCGGCTTTCTCTCCCACGGGAGCGTTGTGGTTCTGATCCTTCCCATAGGATCGGAATGCGGCGAGGTTGAAGGAAACCAGCGCGGCGCCCGAGGACTGGGCCCCGCGCACACCCCCAACGGAGGCGTGCAGGCGGGCGATGGGAGTTGACTCTCCGGTGATCAAGCAGCGCCCCTCGGCTTGCCCTTCACTCGTCCGATGCATTAGCAGTGGCATAAGGGTTTCGCAGATGGTCGCCTGGGGTGAACCGTCCAATCGGAAGGTCAAATTGGAGTTGGTTTCCAGAATCTCGTTCCAACTCGCCTCCATATCGGGCATGGCCTGGATTTGAGCCAAGGGATCGTTCTCCAGGAAGGCCAGGATGGTACGAACCTCCGGTTGGTCGGCGGGGAGATCTTCTCGAAGCCTCCCCACAAATGCTGCGTGCCGCTCGCCGATGTCACTTCGGCCACGGGGATTGGCGCCAAGGGTGTACTCGGCGTTGTCCCACAGGAGGTTGGCTTTGATTCCGACCGTCCGTTTTTCGGCCTTTGAGACAAGAAATAGCCGAGCCTGTTTTTTCTTCCCCTCGCCCTGCCGAGTGTCCTGGAAGGCCACGAACTGCGCCTTTTCATTGAGGACGATCAGGAAGGGGATGGCCTTCCATTCGAACCCCTCGGGTGCAATCCCATCCTCGGGGTCTGCGGCCTTGCGCTGGTAGTAGTCGTACAGCGCCTGTAGGATCATCGCCTCACCTCGTCGCTGTCCCAGTCCGGTACTTCGACAGCGCCCTGTTCCAGCCGTGCGCGGAAGAATGCCGGAGCGGGGCCACCTTCGGCCTGAAAATCCAGGTCGTAGAGCATGAACCCCAGGTCACGGGATTCCTGGATGGGCGTGGGCCCCTGAATGAGGTCGTCCACCAGGCGCACGGAGGCGGCACTGAACTCGCGGCAGCCGAGGTAGGGCTGATTGAAACATTGGCCCTTGCGGGCACGGCGCTCGAACATCGCTTGATATTTGCCTGGGTTCTCGTCCCGGCCCATCAGTTGCTTTTCTTCCGGCTCGACGAGACATTCGGGGAGAGGATGGGGTGATTCTTTTCGGAGGTGGGGTGGGATGTACACAAGATCCGCGTGAAGGCGGTAGGCCACATCGCGCAGGAACAAGCCCGCCCGCTGCTGGCGTTGGTCCTCCACGTAGAAGCCGTCTTTGCCACTCATGACGGCCCCGACCTCATTCCGCCGCACGGAGGTCCATTGGATGGGGTTCAATACTTCGAGCCGGCGCACCTGCCAGCGGATGGCGGGTTTCCAGAAGATGGCCTCGAAGATGGCCCGGGCGGCCGACGGCGTGATCACGTCGTAGCTCACTCGCTCCACCTTCATTTCAGGGCGGGTGAAGCAGGCGAAATCGCCGCGCACCTCCAGGCAGTAGCGTTTGTCGGTGTAGGCCATCGGTGCCTCCGTCAGCTCAAAGGTTGTAGGTTTCGGGGTTCCACGGTGCGCCACCTGGGCACAGACCGAGGACCGGGTCGTAGAGGCCATCCACTGCCTGGCCCCAGACGCCGCCGTACTCCATGATTTCGCCACGATCCCGAAGCGCATTGAAATCACGCTCTGGAAGGCTCACGGAAAAGCGCTGCAGGCGCCGGACGCGGTCGCGGGTGGGGCCATGCGTCTGGAGATCTTCCAGGAGGCCCTGAATTTCGGCCTTTCGAGGCGCGTACCACACCACCAGGGATCGTTGGGTTTGATCGTCGATGAGCTGGAAGCGTTCCGCCGCCGTTCGGAACTGGAACTGGCAGGAGCCTGCATCCATTTCCAGCAGCCGCTTCATGTCCTTCGCGTCAAAGCTGTTGACCTTGGAGAAGAAGAGTTGGAAATAGCGGTGGAAGCTCTCCGGGGATAGGGAGGCCACTTCCTCTGGATGGCAGCGGAGCATCTCCTCGCAGGCCTGCTGCCCCTTAAGCAGAAGCCCTGGCGGCGCGTCCTTTGCGGCCTTGAAGTAGATCACCTGCCCCAGGCGCCCTTCGGCATTGAGCCTGCCCTCCCGGTTGCAGCGGCCCGCAGCCTGGGCCATGGAGTCCAGGCCCGCCAAGGCCCGGTAGACCACCGGGAAGTCCAGGTCCACCCCCGCCTCCACCAGCTGGGTGCTGATGACGCGCACGGGGCCACCTGCTTCAAGGTGGGCCATGATTTGGGCGATGACCTTGCTGCGGTGCTCAGCGCACATAAGGGCGGAGAGGTGGATGGTCCCTTCCGGCATGAGGGCGTGCAGCTCCCGGCAGTCCTTCCGGGTGTTCACGATGCAGAGGACTTGCCTCAGGCCAGACAGCTCGCTCGCGAGGTCGGGCCAGGAAGTGGCGACCGTCATGTCGGTACGGTGGGGGCGGAGTTCCACGCGCTGAAGCTGGCGGGCTAGGAGCAGCGGGTCGGGCATCAGCTCCCGTACCCCTTCGAGCCCAGGGAATTC
>JAYVRY010000343.1:0-2836 GCA_043775845.1 Acidobacteriota bacterium | reverse complement strand
CAACGCGGCCTCCATGGGCCGCGTTGTTCACGTGAGAACGGCTTATTCCGCGGCTTCCACCCGGTTCCGCCCGCCCTGCTTGGCGCGGTAGAGGGCCTCGTCGGCCCGTTTGAGCAGGCTTTCCGCATCGGGCTGGTCGGCCTGGCCATCGCGGGCGGCCACGCCCAGGCTGGCGGTCTTCTTGAGCGTGACACCGTCCAGTTGATGTTCCAGTTCCGCAAACTTTTGGCGCAGGTTCTCGGCCACCTGGATGGCAGAGGCCAGGTCCGTGTGGGGCAGCACCACAGTCAGTTCCTCCCCGCCGAAGCGGGCGGCCAGATCCGTGGATCGCACCCCGGCTTTCAGCATGGCGCCGATGTTCCGGAGCACTTCGTCCCCCATGGCGTGGCCGTGGGTGTCGTTCACCAGCTTGAAGTGGTCGATGTCGATCATGATCACGGCCAGGGGGGTTTTGTGGCGGCGGCCGCGGACAACCTCTTCCTCCAGGCGCGACATGAGACGGCGGCGATTGGCCAGGCCCGTGAGGGGATCGGTCACGGAGAGGTTCTCGAGTTGGATGTTCTTCTCCCGCAGCTCGTCCTGCAGCAACTTCAACTTGGTGTGGATGCGCACCCGGGCCAGGAGTTCCTTCTCATGGAAGGGTTTGGTGACGTAGTCGGAGGCCCCGCGTTCGAGGATCTCGGCCTTGCGGTCCAGATCGTCCTCGGCCGTGAGGATGATGACCGGGATCTGTTCCAGCTCCTTGCGGCTGGCCTTGAGGCCCAGGAACTTGAGGCCATCGAAGCCCGGCATGACCAGGTCGCAGAGCACCACGTCCGGTGGGTTCTCCATGATGGTTTTGAACGCCGTGAGGCCATCGGAGGCTTCCATGAAGTGCGAGAATCCGCCGTCCTTCATGAGGACGGCCTTGATTTCGCTGCGGATCATCGCGTTGTCATCGACGATGAGGATGCGGCCTGCCATCAGTCCTCCTTTGCTGCAGCTTGGACTCGGGCCAGCCATTGCGACCAGGCCCGGGAATCAAACGGAGTGGGTGCCGGGAAGTTCCGGCGCATGGCGTGGGTGGCGGCCAGGGCGGGGACCACGAGGGCCTCTGGAAGGCGTGCGGCGGCTGCGGCGCAGGCGTTCCAGCCTTCGGGCGTCTGGCAGATCAGCAGCCACTGGTTGCCGGCCTCCATGGCGAGCCTGACGCGATCGTCCCAGCTCCAATCGGCGCACCCGCCCATCTCCAGATCATCGGGGAGGAAGCGGCCTTGGATGCCCCAGGGATTGCCCGCCACGGAGCCCCGGTGGAGGCTGGCGGGCAAGGGGTCGCTGGCAGGCGTGCGTAGGTGGGCCACCATCACGAGCCGGTCCGGATGGGCCAGGGGAACGAAGGCGCTGGCATTGTGCGCCACCGTGGCGGCATCCTCAAGGGCGGGCAGCCCCTGGTGGCTGTCCAGGGTGGTGCTGCCCAGGCCCGGAAAGTGTTTGAGGCACCCGCGGACACCCATGGATTCCAGGCCGTGGAGGAAGGCGCCAGCGGCGGCTGCCGCAGCCTCGGGCCCCTCACTGGCGGCCCGGTCGCCAATGCCTGCGGCGGGATGGCCATCCCAGAGATCCACCACGGGGGCGAAATCCACGTTGAAGCCCAGCATCCGCAGCCCTTCGCCCCAGAGACCTCCCCACTCGGAACAGGCCTTGGCGCCGCCTCGGGTCCAGACTTGGCGCAGGGCGGGGGTGGGCCCGGTCCACAGGCGCAGGCGGCTCACGGGGCCACCCTCCTGATCCAGGGCCACGGCCAGGGGCAACGCGACGCCGAAGCGGGCCTGGAGGCCGTTGATGAGGGCCCGGCAACGGGCGGGGCCCAGCTCCGGATCGGGATCGAGGTTGCGGGCGAACAGCACGAGACCACCGGGCTGGAAGGACAGGTCCACATCGGTGGAAACCTGGCCCCGGAATCCGGTCCAGAGGAGCTGATGGGCGCTGATCATTCCCTCACCTTACCCGGAGGAGGAGTTCCAGATGCCGGGCCAGCAACAGGAAGCTCGGATCGGCCTCGGTGAAGGCCGACCGTTCCGTGAAGCCGAGGTACAGCCAGCCGGCCGCGCCCAAGGGCAGCAGATGTTCCTCGGCATAGCCGAAGCCCGGGGCCTTCAAGGGGCCCGGTCGAGGCTGCTCCAGCCGATCCGGAAGGGGGTAGGGGCCCTTGGACACCAGGCACTGCAGGGCGCCACCGTCGAGCCGTCGGTAGCAGCCCAGGCCATCGGGGGACCAGCGCGCGGTCAGTCGAGCAAGCAGAGGCTTGATGGCCGCCAGGGTGGATGTCGCCTCCAGGCAGCCGAGGCTCAGGTCGCAGAGGGCCAGGGCCTCCTGGTGGGCATCCTGGAGGTCGCGGGTGCGGGTGAGGATGCGCGTTTCCAGTTCGTCCTGGTAGGAGCGCAGGGTCTGGAGCAGGCTCGCATGTTCCAGGGCCCGGTTCAGAACCAGCTCCACCTCGGTCAGCCGGAAGGGCTTCTGGATCAGGTCATAGGCACCCCGTTTCAGGGCTTCGATGCTGGTATCCAGCGTGGCATAGGCGGTAATGAGAATGCACAGCGTGTCAGGGCGTTCGTGCTTGATGGTTCCCAGGAGATCGAGCCCCGTCTGCCCCCCGGGCATGTTGAGGTCTGTGAGTACCACGGGAAAGAACCGTTCGGCGAGGCGGGCCAGGGCCGCCTCGCCGCTGGCGACGGCCTCGGCGGAGTAGCCGTGGGACTGCAGGGCCTCCAGCAGGGTGGAACGGACCAGGAGATCGTCGTCAACAATGAGGATGGGGTCATGGATCACGGGGTCCGTCCTGTGATGATGGTCCGCT
>JAYVRY010000342.1:0-2840 GCA_043775845.1 Acidobacteriota bacterium | reverse complement strand
ACCGAGGCGTTCTGGAAACGGGCGTGGCGCAGGGCCCACTGGCTGATATCGCCCAGGTGGGTGGAACAGAGAATCCAGCAGTGGCGGCGGGAGAGGGTCTGGAGCAGGGCGATGCCCAGGGCCGCGCCCTCCTTGGGATCCGTGCCGGTGCCCAGTTCGTCCAGCAGCACCAGGCCGCCATCCTGAACGCTTTTCAAGATCTCTTTCAGGTGCAAGATATGGCTGCTGAAGGTCGAGAGGCTTCCAGTGATGGTCTGGTGATCGCCGATATCCGCGTGGAGGCTGGGCAGGGCGGGGAAGCTTGAACCTTCCTTGGCGGGTACCGCGCAGCCACAGGAGGCCAGGGCCGAGAGCAGGCCCACGGTCTTGAGGACGACGGTCTTCCCGCCGGTGTTGGAGCCGGAGATGATCAGCCCCGGCCGTCCCGCCTCCAGCACCAGGTTCAGGGGCACCACGTCGTGGGGCAGGGGTTCCAGATCCAGAGCCAGCCGCACGGCGGGCAGCAGCAGGGGGTGGCGGGCCTCCAGCAGGCAGAGGCGGCCCTGCCTGGGGTCCGTGGCCAGGTCCGGCAAGTGTCCATCGCAGAGGGAGGCCCAGCGCAGCAGGGCCAGGCCCTGGTCGGCCCGGGCCTGGAGGTCCCGCCAGCGGAGAAAATCCTCCCGGCGGCCCCGCAGCTCCGCCAGCAGGTCCCGCAGGAAGGCCTGGACCGCCTGGGCATAGTCGCGATCGGCTTCGACGAAGGCATTGTTGAGGGGCACCACCTCCATGGGCTCGATGAACACCGTGGCGCCGCTGCCGCTGCGGTCCAGCACCAGGCCAGGCACCAGGCCCCGGCGCTCCGAGCGCACCGGCAGGCAGAAGCGGCCATTGCGCTCCACCACCGTGGCCTCGTTGAAGGCGTCGGGCGCGGCCCGCAGCACCTTCTGGAGTTTGGCCTGCACCGTCTGGAAGGCGCCCTGGCGCTCCCGGTGCAGGCTGGCCAGGGCGGGGATGCGCAGGGGATCCAACTGCCCGTCGGCAGTGAAGCTCCTGGCCAGACGCTCTGCCAGGGGCCCGGGATCCGGCAGCAGGGCCGCCGTGACCTGGAGCCGGTCGATGCCCAGGTGGGTGCCCGGTGGGGCCCGGCGGTCGTCCGGCCAAGGCAGGGCGGCCAGACTCTGGAGCAGCCTTGAGAGGGCCCTCAGGCCATCCCGCACTTGCCGCCAGTGCTCGGGCAGCAGCCAGCCCGCCGGGTTCAACAGTTCGTCCAGGGCTTCATCCATGGCCAGGATGGGCAGCCGGTCTGGTGCCGCGGCCCAGAGCTCCTGCCGTTCCAGCTGGTGGAGGCGGCGCAACCCCGTGAGGCCATCGCCGGGCCGCATGGCGCCCAGCGCCTGCCGCGCCGGAGCAGTCCTGGCGCCCGACTGGATCAGGCGCAGCGCTTCAGGGAATTCCAGGGCTTCGAGTTCGGGGTTCATGTCAGTCTTGAGTCTTCAGTCCTCAGTCTTCAGTAAAACAAAAGGCCCGCTTGCGCGGGCCTTTTTAACGCGATGCGCAGCATCGCGCTTGTATCAACCGATCATCCGCCGTTCTTGCGCGAGGCGCTTGAGGGTCTTTTTACGGGCGGCGAGCATCTTGCGCTTGCGCTTGGCGCTGGGCTTCTCATAGTGCTGGCGCTTCTTTAGCTCGCTGAGAATGCCGGACTTCTCGCACTTCCGCTTGAAGCGACGAAGGGCGAACTCGAAGGTTTCGTCTTCTTTGACCTTGACCAAAGGCATGTGGATGCACCTCCTTTCCCGTGGATTTCGGCTGGGGCTGCCAGGCAGAACCAGACCGAACGAGAAGTGTATCTCACAATCCGAGTTATGGCGAGGCGCAATGCCTCCCGCTACTCTGGAATTCCCAACCTCCGGAGCCGAATGTCCCGCCCCCTGCTGCTGATCCTGGACGGTGAGTCCATCCGGACTCCTGGGCTGGACTCTGCCCTGGAAAAGGATGGCTGGGTGGTCCAGTGGCTCCACTCGGAGGAAGCCCGAGCCTTCCTGGAGACAACGCTCTTGCCGGACCTGCTGCTGCTCGATCCTGCGGTGGCTGCGGGAAAAGGCTACGAGGTGGCAAAGGCGCTGCGCGAACGGAAGCCCCAGTTGCCGGTGCTGGCCCTCTCGGACGGGCCCTTCCCCAACCCGGACGCACCCGGGCCGGTGGTGGAGGTTCAGGTCCACCTGGATCGGCATCAGGAGGTGGGAACCCTGGCGGAATGGTTGCGGCGGTTCCACCCCAAGGGCCCCAGGCTCACCACCGATGACATCTTCGGTGACCTGCTGGAGGAACTCGAACGGCCCGACCCGGCACCGGTTCCGGCCCTGTGGCCGGCGCCGCCCGCGGCGTCTGATCCCTTCAAGATTTTCGGCCAGGCTCCGCTGCCTGAGGTCCACACCGGAGCCAAGCCCCTGTTGAGCACCTCTGATATTTTCGGGCAGGTCCTCGATGAAGTGGAGGCCCTGCCCACCACCGAGTCCATGGGCCAGAAGTTGGCTGGTTCCACCGACCAGGGGACCTCGCCCCAGCAAGGGATCCAACCGGCATCCATGAATGTGGAGCCCCTGGGGCCCTCGGATTTCACCCTCAGCGGCATCTCGGGCGTGAACGATCCCTTCGAGTGGGTCGCCGCCATCACGCCGCCCCTGCCCGCCGCCTCCGCCCCGGCGATGGCCACTTCCAGCGCCCCGGGCGCCTCGGAGGCCATCGAAGAATATGGGAACTACTTCCTGCTGGAGAAGATCGCGGTGGGCGGCATGGCCGAGCTATTCAAGGCCCAGCAGCGGGGCGTGCAGGGCTTCCAGAAAATCGTGGCCATCAAG
>JAYVRY010000341.1:0-37097 GCA_043775845.1 Acidobacteriota bacterium | reverse complement strand
CAGCTCTTCGTGGTGCTGAACCTGCTGTTCTTCCTGATCGCGCCGCACCTGGGCTTATTCGGATGGAAGCTGGAGCCGCTGCTGCGCGACGCGCCCATGAGCGAGGTCGCCACGCTGGCGCACAAGGTTGCTGAGGTGAAAGAACTACCCCTCAGGGTCGTGGCCTTCCTCACGGACAAGGGCCTGGACGGGGTCAAGCGCAGCCTCTTCCTCGTGCTCATCCCCTGCGTGGCCTTGCTCCTGAAGTTGCTTCGACCGAGGCGGCGGATGGTGGAGCACCTGGTTTTCGCCATTCACTACGCTTGTTTCGTCTTCGTCCTCATCCTCGTCCTCACCATGGTGCTGGCCCTTTTCCTGATCATGCAGGGTGTGATGAACCAGGGCCTTGGCGATACCGTGATGGTGCCCCTCTTCCTCCTGGGCATGGCGGCCTACCTTTGGACTGCGCTGGGCCGAGTCTATGGGGGATCGGGCTGGAGGCGGGGCCTGGAGGCTCTGCTCCTCGCCTCCAGCTTCCTGCCCCTCATCGGCGCCGTTCAATGGATCGGCTTCCGGCTCGTGCTTCGCGGGTTGATGCACTAGTATTGCGTTTGCGGCGCGGGAATTCTCGGAGCAGAGCCGCCTCGGCAGACCGCACCACCTCTTTCTGGGCGGTCTCTTCCACGACATTGGGCACACCCTGTCCCTGCGAAACCTGGCCTCCCTCATGGTGGTAGGTCAGGTTCCCAAGAACCTGCCGTTCCTTTCCTTGAATGCCCTTCTGGAGCGGACCCACGTCGAGATGGGCAGCCGGGCCCTGGCCATCTGGGAGCTGCCGGCCTACCTGCGCATCCTTTGCGCCGAGCACCATGAGCCGGTGATCCCAGAGGGGTTTGGATTTCGAAAACCTTCACATCCTCCGGGTCGTTTCCGGATTGCACCGCCTCCTGATGGACGCCGCCAACCCCAGCCATGCCTCCGAGACCCACCAGAGCCTGAAGGTGTTGGGGTTCGATCGCACCAAGGCCTGGGCCCTGTTCCAGAGGGTCATGCTTCATCGGGAGCGGGTGAAGGAGATGTTTCCGATCTAGAGTTTCCAAGGGACCACTGGCCTATGGGATCATAGGAGTTCGGTTCTTTGGAGTGCGGCATGGCTTCTTTCGATCTCATCGTCATCGGCTCCGGCCCCGGCGGCTACATTGCCGCCATTCGCGCGGCTCAATTGGGGCTGAACGCCGCCATCGTGGAAAAGGATGCGGGCCTCGGCGGCACCTGTCTCCACCGCGGCTGCATTCCCGCCAAGACCTGGCTGGAGACTGCCCACCGCTTCGAACAGATGCAGGACGCTGACACCTACGGCATCGACGGCGTGGATGCCAAGGCACTGAAGCCCAACCTTGCGGCCATCGTGAAGCGCAAGGGCCGCATCGTCCTGAAGAACGCCAAGGGTATCGAGTTCCTCATGAAGAAGAACAAGGTGACCGTGCTGAAGGGCTTCGGCAAGCTGCTGGGCAGCGGCAAGGTGGAGGTGGCGGGCGAGGTGCATGAAGCCAAGCGCATCATCCTGGCCACCGGTTCGGCCCCCAAGCCCATCCCCGGCCTGGAGACCGATGGCCAGCGGGTGCTCAACAGCGATCACATCCTGGACATCGCCGAGCTGCCGGCCCATCTCGTGATCCTGGGTGCGGGCGCCATCGGTGTGGAGTTCGCCTCGGTGTTCAGCCGCCTGGGTTCGAAGGTCACGCTCGTTGAATTCATGGACACCATCCTGCCCCTGGAAGACGAGGACATCGGCCTCGAGCTGGCCAAGATCCTCAAGAAGTCCTACAAGATCGATGTGCGCACCAAGACCAAGATCACCCGCATTGAGAAGCGCGCGGATGGCGTGGTGTGTTTCCTGGAAGGCGAAAGCGCCGGCGAAGTGGTGGGCAGCCACCTGCTGGTGGCCGTGGGCCGCGCGCCCATGGTCGAGGGCATCGGCCTGGAGAACACCAAGGCCCAGGTGGACCGCGGTTGCGTGATCATCGACAAGTTCATGCAGACCGGCGAACCCGGCCTCTACGCCATTGGCGACATCGTGCGCACGCCCTGGCTGGCCCACGTGGCCAGCGACGAGGGCATCGTGGCCGCCGAGCATGCGGCGCAGAGCCTGGGCAAGGATGCGCATCCCCACCCCATCCGCTACGATCGCTTCCCCGCCTGCACCTACTGCGATCCCGAGGTGGGTTCCATCGGCCTCAGTGAAAAGGCGGCGAAGGCCAAGGGCTACGAGGTGCAGGTGGGCAGCTTCCCCTTCGCGCCCATGGCCAAGGCCAACATCGTGGGCGAACCCCATGGCTTCATCAAGATCGTGGCCGACAAGCAGTACGGCGAGATCCTCGGCATCCACATCCTGGGCCCCAAGGCCACGGAGCTGGTGGCTTCCAGCGTCGCCCTCATGGGCGGCGAGTTCACGGTGGATGAACTCATCAACACCATGTATCCGCATCCCACGTTGAACGAAGTGTTCCCCGAGGCCGCCCGCGCCGTCTACGGACGCGCCCTCAACATGTAGCCGTGCGCGCAAGCTGGCTGCTCCTTCTGCTGCCGGGCCTGCTCCAGGCCCAGGCAGCGGTGGCCCAAACAGCGGCTGCCCAGGGGACACTGGGGCGGCTCTACTACACCACCTCCGCCGGACGGGCGGTCACCTTTCGCGTGGTGGACGCGGGAGCCGGCCGCATGACCCTGGCGCCGGAGGGCGGCGATGCCGGGCGCTTGCGGACCTTCGTGCTGGCGCACACGGGCGATCCGGCGCGACTGGCCCTGGGCGCCCGCCTCCTGGCCGACCCCGTGCCGCCCGCCTGGCAGGGTGGTTCGCGGGACGCCTGCCTGTTGCACACCACCGAGGCGATTTACTGGCGCCGTGGGCGGGGGGAAGTGCTACCCGCACGCTTCCAGCATGGCGGCCAGGTCTGGCAGCTGCTGACGGCGGACCTTCCCGCGGAACGGGTGTTCGCGGCGAGGTAGCCCTCACCCGGCACGAGGACCCGGGCGTACACTGCAACGGTGACTCAGACCGACGCTCCCTTTCCCAAACTCCACACGGAGCGGCTGAGCCTGCTGCCGCTGGAAACGGTTGAGGCCGAAGATCTCCATCGCCTGTACTCGGCGCCGCAGATGGTGCAGTACTCGGACCTCTTTCTGGATAGCCCCGAGACGGCCCTGGCCTGCATCCAGCAATTCGCCGATGCCTTCCGCCAGGGCGTGGGGCTGCGCTGGGGCATCCACCTTCGCGCCACGGGCCACCTCATCGGTACCGTGGGCTTTCAGAGCATCTTCCTCAGCCGGGCCGAACTCGGTTTCGAATTGGCGGAGGCGTACTGGCACCAAGGGCTCATGTCCGAAGTGCTGGCCGCTGTGGTGCCCTTCGGCCTGCAGACCCTGGGCTTCCACCGCATCCAGGCCTGGACTCACGTGGACAACGCGGCCTCCATCCGCCTGCTGTTGAAGCAGGGTTTTGTGGATGAGGGCCGCATGGCCCAGGCCTGCCATCTCGCACACCTGGGGAAGTGGGTGGATATCCGGGTGTTCGCGAGGCTGGCCTAACTTTTCTCGAACTCCGCAATGACATGCACAAGGCAATCGGGGCAGATGCCATGGGTGAACTGGGCTTCGGTCCGGCTCTGGATATAGCTCTCCATCTGGTTCCAGTAGCCCTGGTCGTCACGAATTTTCTTGCAGTGGGCGCAGATGGGAATCAGGCCTTGTAGCGTGCGCACCTCATGGAGGGCGGCCTGGAGCTGCTCGATCAGGTCAAGGTTCTGGTCGTTGAGACCGGCCAGCGCATCGTTGGCATGCTGGAGTTTCTTGCGGCTGAAGACGAGCACGCCTGCGATGGTGAACCCCAGGGCGCCAAGAGCGATCCAGAACAACTTCTGGTACGCCTGGGCCCGCTGCTCACGCTTCAGTCCTTCGATTTGCATGTTCTGTTTATCGGATTCGAAGGCGGCACTGGCTGCGGCGATGCGCTTCTTGTCCTCCGCGAGCTTCAACGCGTCGCTCAAGGCCTTGAACTCAAGCCCCGTTTCATAGGCCCGCCGGTAATCGCCGGCGAAGGCATACTCCTCCGCCAGATTTCCCGTGATCTCGGCGATGTCATTCTTGGATTGGGTCGCCTTCACGTGCCGCAGGCCCTCCTGGATGGCCTTGAGCCCCTCAGCGCTGTTACCCAGCCGGTTCAGGGCGATGCCGCGGTTGATCTGGCAGACGGCGACGTAGCCGGGGTCTTTGTTGATGCCCGGGATGCGGAGGGCTGCCTCAGCCGCCTTCAGCGTGGCTCGGTAATCCTTCTTTCCCAGGTAGGCGTCCGCCAGGTTCACCAGGCCATTGAACTGCGCATCGGTATCCTGGGCCCTGGCGGCCAGGGCCAAGGCCTGCTGGATGGTGGCCAACTGGGCATCGGGTTTGTTCCAGGGACCATAGGTGGAGGCCAAGGCGAGGTGGAAAGTGGCTTGAAGCGACAGGTCTCCCAGTTGCTCGGCCATCTGGATGGCCTGGAGGTGGGAGGCCTCGGCTTCGTCGTTCCGCTCCAGGGCTGTATAGAGGTTCCCGATCAGACTCAGCACGGTGGCCTCGCCGCGGAGGTTTCCCGTGGCCTCGTAGACCTTCTTCGACTGAAGGTAGGCGCCGAAGGCTTCGCTGAACTGCCCCGTTACCTGGAAGGCCCTGCCCTGAATCCGATAGGCCCGCCCAAGGGCTTGGCCGATCTCTTGATCATCGGGATGCTGAGACCGGTACGCCACCAGGGCTGGTAGCAGCGGAGCCAGCAGGGTCTTGGCTTCCGCCGACTTGTCCATGGCGGAGAAAAGGGAGGCCGCCTCCGCCTCCAGAAGGAGGTGATCGCGCTCGTCCTTCGTCCGCGCCACGAGCTTGCGGGCCTGGGTGAGAACCAATTCCGCTTTCTGGTAATCCAGGAGTGTGTTGAGGTCGCCGACCAGTTGCGTGAGGAACCAGGTTTCGGCACGTGGATCGGGCTCGGCGGCCAGGAGTTGCAGGGCCTCGTCAGTCCAGCGCAGCGACGCCACCGGGTTCTTGCGGTTGTCGCCGCTGACCTTCGCCTTGAGTTCCGCGAGCTGCTTGGCGCGGGCCCCAGGGGTGGAGGCCACCTGTGTGATCAGGGTTGCGGAGCTCGCCGGGCGGCCGAGGAGGATTAGCAGGGAGGCGATCACCAGGATGCGCATTAGTTCTCGCCCTTCAACAACCGTTCCCGCAGCTCCGGTGACAGCTTCCGGCCATGCACCTTGTCCTTTTCCAGCATGGCCTTGAACTTGGCGTTCTTCAGCATCTCGGTGCCGCTCACCTTCTTGTCCTGGGCTTCCTGGGCCGTGGCTTCCAGCATTTCCATGAGGCCCATGCGGTAGTAGATGGCCATCTTCAGGGCGTAGGCATCGGGATCCACCGGCTGGTTGTCGGGCGTGGCGTCGATGACCTCCTGCACGAGCTTCAGCGCATGTTCGGGCTTGGTGTCCATCTGACGAGCGGCCTCGTCGAGCACCACATCATTGATGTGGCTGTTGACCACGGGCGCCACCGGCGCGGGGCGCCCCGGCCATAGCCGAAAGCCACCGACAGCAGAGGCAACCAAAAGGCCCAGGCCCAGCACCCAGGCGGCCAGGTGGCGAGATGATGCCCGCTGGGGGGTGGCGCGGCTTCGGCTGGCCTGGTGCCCGGAGAGCGACACGGTGGCATCGTCCAGCGGCGCGACCCAGGTGGGGTTCTTGGCGGCGCGCAGGGCCTTGGCGGCTTCCGTGGCATTGGCGAAGCGCACGCTGGGTTCCTTGGCCAGCAAGCGGCTCACGAGGGCCTTCACGGAGGGACTGACACCGTCGAAGACCGTGTCCTCCAGGGGTCGCGGCTCGTCGTGAATGATGGTGTAGACCATGGCCCCCGTGGTACCGCCCTTGAAGGGCCGCTCGCCGCTGAGGCCTTCGTGCAGCATCACACCCACGGAGAAGAGGTCCGAGGCGGGCTCGGCATGCCCGGTGCGAAGGTACTCCGGCGCCATGTAGGCCAGGGTGCCTACCACCTGGCCCGTCTGCGTGATGTCGCCGCCACTCAACTTGGCCACGCCGAAGTCCATGACCTTGGCGTGCAGGCCGTCCTCTTCACGCTGCACCATCACGTTGGTGGGCTTGATGTCACGGTGGATAATGCCGTGCTTGTGGGCCTGGGCCAGTCCTTCGCAAACCTGGGCCAGGATCTCCAGCAGGTCCGAAGGGGTGAGTTCGTCGCGCTGCATGAGCGAGGCGAGATCCTCGCCGGGCACGTACTCCATCACCAGGTAGAGCAGATCGCCATCGGTGCCGAATTCAAACACCGTGACCACGTTGGGATGCTGGAGCAGGCCCGCCGCCTTGGCTTCGTGGGCGAAGCGGTCCCGCACATCGCCGCCCAGGTCCACGCCAATGAGGGCAGGGCGGATGGTCTTGATGGCGACCTCGCGCCCGATGCCCGGATCGAGCCCCAGGTAGACTTCGCCCATGGCGCCCTGGCCCAGTTGGCGGACAATCTCGAACTTGCCAATGTGATCGCGCATCAGATTCCGGGATTCTGCCATGAAAGCGAACCGTAGAAGGGTACGGTTCCTGATTTTGGTTTTTCTCAGCAGCGCGCGCAGAAATGCGAGGGGCTGGGCAGCCGCGAGAGGCCGCCCAGGGCGAGCTCCCAGGCCTGCCCGGGGCCGCGGAACATGGCGATCTCGGGCGTGAGCTGGCGCAGCGCGTGAAGGGGCGCGGGATCCGCGGGCAGGGGCAGGAAGGGGATGGGCCTGCCCGTGGCGGTGCGCAGGGCCGCCCGGAGCACATCTGTCAGCGGCGTGGCGAAGGGCAGGTCCAGGGACGGCACGCGCAACTCGGCGCCTGCAGGCAGGGGTACGCCGGGCCAGAGGTCCGCAACGAAGCCGGATTCATCGGCACACGCCCGCCACTCTGGAAGGCGGAATATCTGCTTGCGCCGCGCCTTGTCCCAGGTCGGCAGGAAGGCCTTCAACTCGGCCCTTTCCAGCGGGCCCATGGCTGCCTTCACGAGCGGGGCGGGCGTGGCCGTGAAGACGCGACCGGGTAACCGCCGCGCCAGCATGGGCTTGCCCTCCAGCCAGGGCAGGCCCGCATCCAGCGCCGCCACCAGGGCCCCGAGGCGGCGCCGGTGCAGGTCCAGGGCCGAGGCTAGGTTGCAGCCGGGGAGAGGCAGCACCGCCAATAGGTTCAGCTCCAGCCCCTGGTTCTGGGCGCGTTCGGCGGCTTCCAAGGGCTCCAGCAGGTCGGCCGCGCTTCGCCCCAACACCAGCACCTGGGGCAGGGCGTGGCCCTTGATGCGTTCCACCAGCAGGAGGTTCCCGCCCGGTGCCGAGAGCAGGGTTCCGCCCAGCTCTGTGGCCAGCTGCAGGGCGGCGGGGTTCATCATCCGAGGCGTTCCACCAGCACCTCGCGGCGGCGGTCGAGATAGGCCGCGGCCAGGGGCAGAAGGGCCAGATGCGCCGCCAGGGTGAGCAGGAAAAGCAGGGCCATGGTGGGCACCAGCCAGGCAGGAGCCAACCAGGCCAGGAGGGCATAGGCGCCGCCAAAGAGGCTTGTCCACAGGCCCGAGGTGGCGAGGCTCAGCATCACCACGGCAAAGGGCATGTTGCTGTTCTTCAGGCTATCCATGGCCATGGGGCGTGGCGCCCAGATGGAGGTCCACTGGCCGATGGAACCCTGGGCCAGGAACACGCAGCCCAGCATGAGGATGCCCGCGATCAAGGGCGCGGGCGTCGCGCCGGAAAACGCCACGAGCAGCACCGACAGGAGCAGGGCCTGGAGTCCCTGATGGGCGGCCATGCCGAGGAGCTTGCCCTTGAGCAGTTCCTCGGATGTGACCGGCAGCAGCAGCAGGGCCTTGATGCCGTGGCGATCCAGGCCGAACTGATTCAGTACGACGTTGTTGCCCGCCAGAGACAGGTACCCGAAAGCCGCAGGCACGGCCCAGAAGGACTGGCCCCGCAGGTGCGCGAAGGGCCCCTTCAGCAGCACCAGCGTCATGATGGGCATGAGGAAGGCAAACTTCCCCAACTGGCTGGCCATGAGGGTGCGGAAGTGGAGGCGGCCGATGCCTTCGGCGGGGCTCCGGAAGGACCACAGTCGCTGTGGCCCACGGGAAACTGCCACGGCCTGCTCAGCATGGGATTCCCGGGCCACCAGCTTGGCCCCGAGCACCATCAGGAGGCCCAGCAGGGCGAGAGGATAGACCTGCAACGCCAGGGCCGCGCCCCAGTGATTTTCTCTGGCTTTGACCAGGCTTTCCACGGCGGCGTGACTGGGGAGGAGGGACATGACCTTCGCGCCGCGCTGGAGGACATGCTCAAACTGATCCCTCCGTTCGGAGCGCCGGGTCACCCGCTCTTGAGGTGGGGTGGTCTTGCCTTTGGCTTGGCCCGGGAGCTGCGCCGTGGCCAGGGTCGAGCCGATCCAGGCCACGATGGCGAGCACGGTGAGGGCCAGTTGCAGGCGCTTCACCAGGGCGGCGGCCAGGCCACCCACCAGCAGCTGGAGAGCAAGCATGGTGAGCAGGGTTTCCGCCAGCAGCAGGGGCAGCCAGATGATGGATTGCGGTGAGCCGAAGCCCACGCCGCCCAGGAAGCCCAGGAGACCCACACCCAGGATGAGGGGCAGCGGATCGCCGAGGCCGGCGATGAGTTCAGCGACATATAGGGTTCGCAGCTTCAGAGGGAAGCCCCGGTAGGCTTCCCAATTCAACTGACGAGCGCCGCCCAGCACGCCACCGAAGAGCCCGCCACCGAGGCTCAAGAGGGTAAGAATGCCGCCCATGAGGGCCGAGGAGAGGGGTTTGTCCAGGGCGCTGCCCATGAGCCAGCCCAACCCACCCATGCCCAGCAGCAGCGGTCCCGCCCCCAACAACCCCAGGAGGCCCACCAGCAGCCACATCACCAGGACGCCCTGGCGCCCCATCTCACGGGCCGAGCGGTTCCAGGAAGCCTGCATGTGGGCTGACAGCAGGGCCCGGACCGCCGTGAGCCGGGTGTTCACAGCCACGAGAGCTCTCCTTTCGGCGTGCCACCCACCAGATCCACGAAGAGCTGTTCCAGGCTTTCGCCGCCCTGGCGCAGCTCATCCAGCGGGCCGAAGCCCTTGAGGCGGCCTTCATCCAGAATGGCGATGAGCGGGCAGAGCCGCTCCACCACTTCCAGGATGTGGCTGGTGAGCACCAGGGTGACGCCCGAGACTTGCAGGCTGTGGAGGATGTCCTTGATGGTGCGGCTGGTGACGGGATCGATGCCCTCGAAGGGTTCGTCGAGGAACACCATGCGGGGTGCGTGGATGAGCGCGGCGCAGAGGGCCGCCTTCTTCTTCATGCCGAAGCTGTAGTCGGCCAGCAGCAGTTTCGGGGGCGCCGCCAGATCCAGCTTGTCGAAGAGTTCCTCTCGGCGACTGTCGATGAGGGCGTCTGTCATGCCGTACATCCGCCCCACAAAGCGCAGGTACTGCGGGCCGCTGAGCATGTCCAGCAGGGCCATGTCCTCGGGCATGGCGCCGATCTGGCGCTTGACCTCCAGGGGATGCGTATCCAGATCCAGGCCCAGCACGCGGATGTGGCCCGAGGTGGGCTTCAGTAGGCCCGTCACCATCTTCAGCGTGGTGGATTTCCCCGCGCCGTTGCGCCCCAGCAGACCCAGGAAGGCACCGGGTTCGAGGCTGAGACTGAGGTGGTCCACGGCCGTCTTGTCGCCGAAAGTTTTGGTGAGGGAGTCGAGTTCGAGGGCGTACATCCTACGAGGGTAGCAGTGGGCTTGGAGCAGCCAGTCCTGCCGGATCTCGGTAGACTGCCCAGCATGAACGCATCCATGGCTGCCCTGTTCTGTCTCCTGGCCCTGATGGCCTGCTCCAAGCCCGAGGCGACCCCCTTGGGCAAGGAACTGGTTGGGGCTGTCACCATGCCCTTGAATGACCTCAACCTGGTGCATGACAAGATCCCGCCCGTGCTGATCTCAGCCCAGAAGGGTCCCTATTCGGCCCCGGCCGACCCCACCTGCGCAGGCTTAAAGGCCGAGATCCTGCTGCTGGACGCCGCCCTGGGCGCGGACCTGGACGCACCGGGACACCACGATGACCGCAACCTCTTGGAGAAGGGCAAGGACGCGGCGGAAAAGGCGGCCGTGAACCATGTGCGCAGCGCGGCCGAGTCGTTGATTCCCTACCGGGGCTGGGTGCGGAAGCTGTCGGGGGCCGAACGGTTTTCCCAGCAGGTCACCCGGGCCATCGCTGCGGGCATCGTCCGCCGGGCTTTCCTCAAGGGCCTGGGCCAGGCCCAGGGCTGCGGCGCTCCGGCGGCTCCCACGGGTGAAGGGGTGAAGAGCACGACCCCCGTGGCTGCCCACTCGGAACAGGTTCCAGCCTCAAACTAGCGTTCCTTTTCGGACCCCGGTCGAGCCCGGCGTTAACTCTGGTGCTCTACTCCGCTCCCATCCGGGTTATCAATCGGTCCTGGACGGCCGACAGCGACAGCAGCGCCATGCTGGCTCCGATCAGGGCACAGGCCATATCCCATTGCGTGTCCCAGGGATCGCCCTGAGTGCCCAGGAAGGCATCGGCCGAACTTCCCGTCCACACAGCTGTCTGCCACTCCAGCAGCTCATAGGCGGCACTGAGGCCCAGAGTCATCATGATGAGCACCACCACGGACCAGGTGCCGGACTTCAGGATGCCCTTACGGAGCAGCACCTCGCGGAAGATCAACACCGGCACGAAACCCTGGAAGAGATGACCCAGCCGGTCGTAGGGATTGCGCGTCAGATGCAGCCAATCCTTCACCCAAATACCCGCAGGCACTTCGGCGTAGGTCCAGTGTCCTCCCACCATGAGCACCACGCAGTGCAGGGCGATGAGGGCATAGAGAAGGTTCGTGAGCGGGAATCTGCGGTAAGTCGCTAACAGCGCGGGCACCCCGATGATCACGGGGACATTCTCCATGAACCAGGTGAAGCGATCCGCCCTGGGCGCCCAGCCCAGAAGCAGGAATGCCCCGAGGGTAAAGAACAGCATCATGGCTGGCAATCGCGGGATGGTCATGAGTCTCCATGGGCACTTCCAAGAGCATAGCCATGCGTCCTTCCGCCTATGCTGAGGGCCAGGAGGACGACATGGATCTCGGCATTCGGGGCAAGGTGGCCATGGTGGCGGCGGGCAGCAAGGGGATCGGCCGGGCGGCGGCACTGGCTCTGGCGGCGGAAGGCTGCGCGGTGTCCATCTGCGGGCGGGGGGCCGAGGCCCTGGCCGCCACTCGGGCAGAGTTGGAGGCCCTGGGGGTTCGTGCCTTCTCGGTCTCGGTGGATGTCTCCAAGGCTGAGGATCTGCAGCGCTGGCACGCCGATACCGAGGCCGCGCTGGGCCCGGTGGACATCCTCGTCACCAACACCGGCGGCCCCAAGGCCGCGACCTTCGATCACCTCAGCGATGAGGATTGGAGCGCGGGCGTGGACACCACGCTCATGAATGTGGTGCGCATGACCCGCCTGGTGCTGCCGAACATGCGCGCCCAGGGCTGGGGCCGCATCGTGCATATCACCAGCCTGGTGGCCAAGCAGCCCTATCCGCTGCTCACCATCAGCTCGACCTTGCGGGCTGGCCTGTCAGGTCTCACCCGCACCCTGGCGCTGGAAACGGCCAAGGATGGCATCACCGTGAACGCCCTGCTGCCCGGCCACATCATGACCGACCGCCAGCACCATCTGGCGGAAGTGAAGTCCAAGGCCGAAGGCATCACCGTGGCCGAACACTTCACCCGTCAGGCGGCCTCCATTCCCGCCGGTCGCATCGGCGAGCCCGCGGAAGCCGGTGCCGTCATCGCCTTCCTTTGCAGTGGGTCGGCGAGCTATGTCACCGGACAAAGTCTGCTCGTGGATGGAGGGCTGGTGCTGGGGACCTTCTAGATCAGCGTCGACATGAAATCTAGGAATGTGAATATGACCACTATGGAAGCCAGGGGAGCCGAAGCTGCATCCGTGTGGGGATCGGGGTGGGACTGGGCTGGACCTGGGGGGCACTGAGCCGTCAGGTCCAGCCCTTGATCGAGCTCACGCCTCAAAGCAGTGTGCGAAGGCGCTGCCTCGTCCATGATCCTCTTCAACACCGTATGGTTGTGACCCGCACGGCCGAAATCCAGGAAGCAGCGATGTCAGCGCTTCTTCTTGCCGGATTCCCTGATGGCCTTGGTCTGGTCCTTCTGGGCCTTGAGGGTTTCGCGGTGCTGTTTCCGCTGTTCGGTGGCGGACTTCGCGGCGGCAGCCTTGGATTCGTTCTTTTTCTGGGTGGGGGTCTTGGCGGCCATGGGCGTAGCCAGGATGGTGAGGGCTAGCGCAAAGCGGAGGCAGGTCATGGAAACTCCCGGGAAGGTGAGACTCATTCTTTCTCAATGAGACGAAAGGGGAAAGAGGCTAATTGGACAATGTGCTCTGAAGGCAGGGTGGTGAGCCCGATCAAGCCGTTCTCACTGCCAACGGCTTTTCTTCCGATGCTCCTGGCAAGGGTTGATGTCGGGGCCCGGGAGGCGACATGCCGTTTCAGATGGACGTGGGAGAGGGGCGCATCAGGCTGGGCGTGCTGGGCACCATTGATCCCCTGGAAGTCCAGCAACTCCTGGAATCGACACATGCCCTGTTGGAAGAGGACCCCGTCATCGATCTGCACCTGGATCTCGCCAACGTGCCGACCATGGATACGGCTACCTTGAACGCTCTGCTCGACCTGCAAGAGGGTGCCCTGGCTCAGGGCCGCAAGCTGGTGTTACTGAATCCCGGTGAACATCTGCAGCGCGTCTTGAAGCTCACGCATCTCGACCGGAAGTTCAAGGTGATCGTCGAAAGCTGAAGGCATGCGGGCTATGACCTCGTTGTAAGGCAGCTTGCCTTTGCGGGGAAAGGGGTTTCGGTGATCATGCGTTTGTAGACTCGGCGCAGCTGGGCTTTGATTCAAAATGGGCAAACCAAGACTCTCGGCGGGCGGAAAGCATCGGACAGGCCCCTGGCGGGTTGCACTACACAGAGAAACGCCGGCCCAGGGCCGGCGTTTCTGCGCAAGGAACCAACCTCAGTTCTTGATCCCGCTCACCGTCTCAAAGTAGTGCGCGAAGGCCGCCATGCCACCCGAGGCCTGCTCCCAGTCGTAGTTTTCGTTGGGGGCGTGGTAGCCGTGGCTGGGGAGGCTTAACCCGAGGAAGAACACCTCGCAACCCAGGAGGTCCTCCATGGTCTTCACGGCGCCGATGCTGCCGCCCTCGCGGGTGAAGGAGCAGGGCGCGTTAAAGGCGAACTTGTAGGCGTCCTTGATGGCTTCGGCGTAGGGGCCGGTGACGTGGCCTTTGAAGGGGGCCAGCCCGTGCTCCTCGTGGAACTGCACGTCGGGGAAGTGCTCATTGACGAAGGCGCGGATGAGGGCGATGGTCTTGTGCTCGTCCATGTCCGGCACCAGGCGGCAGCTCATCTTCACTTCGGCGCGGGGCGGCACGGCGCTCTTGATGCCGGGGCCCGTGTAGCCGCCCACGACACCATGCACTTCCATGGTGGGCCGTCCCCACACGCGTTTCATGACCTTGAGGGGATCCTCGGTGCGCATGCCGGTGATCATGTGGTCCTTCTTGAAGGTCTCCACGCTGAAGCCCGCGTTGGCCCATTCCTCCAGTTCCTTCTTGGAGGGCTTCACCACGTCATCGTAGAAGCCGGGGATCTTCACCTTGCCGGTTTCGCCATCCATCATGGTGGCCACCACCTTGATGAGCTCAGAAAGTGGATTGCGCGCCGCGCCGCCCACCACGCCGCTGTGCAGGTCGTGATCGGCCGTTTCCAGCGTGAGCCGGAATCCCTTGAGACCGCGCAGACCCGCGGGGGTGCTGGGCTTGCCGCGGGTGATCCAGACCGTGTCGCTCACCACGATGGCGTTCGTGTTGAAGCGCTCGCGATGGCGATTCAAGCCGCCCTCGAAGCTGGGGCTGCCGATTTCTTCTTCCAGCTCCCACAGGAAGTGGATGTTGAGGGGCACGCCCGCCCGACGGGCCGCCAGGGCGCCGAAGAAGGCCGTCACGGCCGGCCCCTTGTCGTCCGTGCTCCCGCGCCCGCGGTAGGTGTCGCCGTCCACGACAAACGTGAAGGGCTCCGCCGTCCACTCGGGCTCGTTGGCGGGCTGCACGTCCATATGATTGTAGACAGTGATTGTCGAAACGCTGGGGTCTTCGCCGAACCAGCCGTGGATGAGCGGGTTGCCACTGGTCTCCAGAATCTCGGCTTTGCCGCCATGCCGCTCGAAGAGCGAACGCGCCGCTTCGGCGCAGCGCCGCACATCACCCTGGCGGGCCGGATCCGCGCTGACGGAAGGGATCTCCACCAGGGTTTTCAGCTCAGCCTCAAAAACCGCGCGACTCTCCGAGGCGAACTGCCCCAGGGCCTCGCGGGTGAGAAGGGATGGATTCATAGGTTCTCCGAGAAGGGTCAATCATCATCCCACAGCCCGAAGTCTTGTCTATTAAGGGATCTAAGGGTCACCGATAAAGTTACGCCGGGAGTCCCCCCGCCACCTTCAGCCCGGTCCATTCGGGCAGCCCCAGCGCCAGGTTGAGGTTCTGCACCGCCTGGGCCGTCATGCCCTTGCCCAGGTTGTCGAGGGCGACCATGACGGCGCCGTGGCCGCAGCGAGCGGCCACGCCGATATCGGCGAAGGCGCTGCCGGTGGTGGCGGCGACGCGGGGGCTGCCCTCCACCACCCGCACGAAGAAGCGGCCGTCATAAAAGGTTTCGTACCGTGCCCGAAGGGCATCCGGCTCAATTCCCGCAGGAAGCGGGAATTGAGCCGTGGCAAAGATGCCGCGCACCATGGGGGCGCTCTGGGGGATGAAGCTCAAGGGCGCGTCCCAACCTGCCGTGGCGAGGGTGCGCAGAACCTCGGCCTCGTGCTGGTGGTGAAGCATCTTGTAGGCGCGGAAGTCGTTGGCACGGGTGGGATGGTGCGTCGTGTCCGAGGCTGCGGCACCGGAGCCCGACGAGCCAGTGGCCGCGGTGATGGCGATGAAGGCGGGTTTCCATTCGGCCAGGGGAAGCAGTGCCAATTGCAGGGCCGTGGCGAAACATCCAGGGTTGGCGATGCGCTTCGCGCTTTTCATGCGCTCGGGCTGCCAATCCACCAGGCCGTAGACCCAGGTGGGATCCAGGCGGAAGTCGGCGGAGAGATCGATGACCGTGAGCTGTTTGGTGAGACCGAGGTGCTCCCACACGCTTTGGAACTCAGGCCAGTGTTTGGCCAGTTCGCCGTGGGGCAGGGCCGAGAACAGCACCGGAGCTTCGCTCTGTGCCAGAGCCGCCCAATCGGGCGTGGCCTCGAAGGTGCCCTCCACCAGCCCACGCAGATTTGGGTGCTGGGCATGAAAAGGCTTGCCCGCGTGGCTGCGGGCCGTGCCGCGAATGGATTTCACCGCCGGGTGGTTCGAGAGCCAGCGCAACAGTTCGCCCCCGCCGTAGCCCGAGGCGCCGAGAATGAGGACATCCACAGATTTCATAGGAACTCACTGGAAAAGTGTTTATCCACAGATTTCACAGATTCACACAGATTAGAAAAAGCTGATGACCGGGATGGGTGATGAAGTGATCCAGAGATCCCTGTTGTCTTTTGAATCTGTGAAATCTGTGGACAAAGCATTTCAAGCCTTTGCTGCGATTTTGGATTCAACGAGCCCCAGCACGAACTGGCCCAGGGCCTCGGCATCGGCGCGGGCGTTGCGGGCGGGGAGGCCCAGGGTGGCCACGAAGCGCTCGCCCACGCGGTTGTCGGTGGCGGGGCCAGCGACCAGGTCGGTCTTGATGCCATAGGTGGCGGTGAGGTTGTGGACGGCACCGGCAGCGCCCACAGGGTCGTTGGCACAAACAATGAACACGCCGCTGAGGGCCATGAGGTCGGCATCGGACAAGATGGCCTGCACGCCGTACTCGCCCATGATGCCGTCGCCGGTTTCGGCCACGATCACATCGACGCCATGCGATGCCAGCTCCGAGAAGATCACGTGCGACACCCCTGCGGCGCTGTCGGCGTCCGTGCACACGATGCCTGCATCCGTGAAATCCAGGGCCACCTCCGCGCCGTAATCGCGCATGGCGAGCGCATCGCGCATGAGCGAAACCCCCGTGAGCTTGCAGGCGCCCACCCGGTACCCGGCGCGACTGAGCTGGCGGATGGTGGCGCAAGCGGCCGCAGTCTTGCCCGCGTTCATGCAGGTTCCAGCCACGTAAACGACGGGGCAGTGCGCCTTGAGCCCAGTGCCCTTGAGGGCGCCCATGCGGATATGCGCGGGCTGCCCGGCGCGGGACTGGAACTCGGGGAAGACCAGGACCTGGCCCAGCACTTCGAGCTCGAAGGGCTTGCCTACATCGGGATTGTGCGACAGGCATTGGCCGATGACGCCGCCCATGTTCAGCAGGTTCACCGTGTCGCCAGGCTTCAGTGATGCGGGCATGACGCCCTCATAACCCTGCAGCGCGTTGCGGTGGCCCAAGGCACCCACGAGGATGTCGCCGTCATGCAGCGTGCTCATGCGGCCATGGGGATCCTCCAGCTGGTTATAGGTGGTCTTCTCGCCCTTCACCCGGCAGGCGATGACCGACCCTTCTTCCAGCAGGATCTCGCTCCCGAGCGTGAGCGTGCGGCCCAGCCGCAGGTTGCGGGTGACCGAGGCGAGCTTGTCGACGTGGATGCGCATAAGGACCTCTGAAAAGATTCACCACGAAGACACGAAGGCACGAAAAGGAAAACGAACTTGTTTTTAACTTCGTGTCTTTGTGTCTTCGTGGTGATCAGTTGTTTTTTGCTTTGAGCGTGAGTGTTTGTGGTACTCCGAAGATCTTTGCGAAGCCCGCAGCCTCAGCGCCGGTCCAGAGTTTGTTGGCTTCGCCGTAGGTGGCGATGCGGGGATCCATCAGCGAGTAGGGCGACTGCACGCCTTCCATCACGAAGGCGCGGGGGTGCAAGGTGAGGCGCACTTCGCCGCAAACGCGGTCCTGGCTGGATTGCAGGAAGGCCTCCAGGTCGCGGGCCAGGGGATCGAAGAAGTGGCCTTCGTGCAGCAGGGAGCCGTAGAGGTTGCCCAGGGATTCCTTCCAGAAGAGCTGCTTGCCGCTGAGTACCAGCTTCTCCAGTTCGCGGTGCGCGCCGATGAGCAGGTGCGCGGCGGGAGCCTCGAAGCCCACGCGGCCCTTGATGCCGAGGATGGTGTCGCCCAGGTGCACGCCGCGGCCGATGCCGTAGGCGTGGCCCAGACTATTGAGCTGGGCGATGAGGGTCACCGGGTCCATGGCGTTGCCGCCCAGGGCCACAGGGATGCCTTCATCGAAACTGATGGTGAGCGTCTTGGGTGCCAGGGAACCGATGACGCCGCCGGGGAAAGCGGCCTCGGGCAGCGTCGTCCAGGCATCCAGGGTTTCGCGGCCGCCGATGCTGGAGCCCCACATGCCTTCGTTGATGGAGTAGTCCTTGGTCTTCTCGGGAAAGGGGAAGCCGTGCGCGGCGCAGGTGGCCATTTCCTCGGCCCGGGACAGGCCCAGGTCGCGGATGGGCGTGAGGATCTCCAGGTCCGGCGCCAAGGCGCGGAAGGCCACATCGAAGCGCACCTGATCGTTGCCCGCGCCCGTGGAGCCGTGCGCGATGGCGCCAGCCTTCATCTCCTGCGCGAGTTCCGCCACGGCCCGGGCCTGGCAGACGCGCTCGGCGGACACGGATAGGGGATACAGCTGGCCGCGCAGCACGTTGCCGTAAATCAGGTAGCGCAGGTAGCCCTCGAAGAGCCCCGCGCGGGCATCCACGGTGGTGTGGCTGAGGGCGCCCAGTCTAGGCGAGGCGGCTTCGATGCGGGCCAGTTCCTCGGGCGAGAAGCCGCCAGTGTTTACGGTGACCGTGGCCACGTCGTAGCCCTGTTCCTTGAGATAGAGCACGCAAAAGGAGGTGTCGAGGCCGCCGGAAAAGGCGAGAACGGCGAGTTTGCTCATGGGAGGCCTTTCAGGAACGAAAAATTTTGAATAGAAACCGCAGATGTCGCAGATGGCGCAGATAAGAAATCCCGACCCATCCTCCGTTTTTCATCTGCGAAATCTGCGACATCTGCGGTTAATAGATCAGTTCTTCTTTTCAGTTCGCCCACAAGGCCGCCTCCGTTTCCGCGTGAATCTCACGCTTCGTTTCAATCCACGCGCGAGCGACTGAGAGATCGGCGGCCAGATCATCCAGCGCCAGATTCCCCGCACCGCCCAAGTGCGTGGCGGTGAGGGCGGCGCGGTCCGGGGCGAAGGTGCCATCCTGGATCTGCTGCGCGACCTTGCGGTAGGCCTCACGGAAGGGCATGCCACCCTGCACGAAGACGTAGGCCTGGTGGGCGGCGTAGAGTTCGTCGGTGCTGGCGGCGGTGGTGGCCTCCGCGTTCACCTTCAGGGCGGGAATCAATCGCACCAGCACGCCGAACAGTTCATCCGTCTGGCGCAGTCCGAGGATGACGGGCCGCTTGAGGAGTTGCAGGTCGCGGTGGTAGCTGGAGGGGAGGCCGGAAGCGATCTGCTCCACCAGGCCCGCGGTGCCTCGCAGCTCGCGGCAGCGGCCCCGGGCCAGCTCCACCACGTCGGGATTCTTCTTCTGGGGCATGATGCTCGAGCCTGTGGTGAAGGCATCCGGCAGCTTGAGGAAGCCGAACTCCTCGGTGCTGTAGAAGGACACATCCCACAGGAACTTCTCCAGCACGCCGCCCGCTGAAGCGGCCCACTGCAGCAGGGCCGTCTCGTGGCGACCCCGGCTGTTCTGCACATCAATGGGGCTGCGCTGTACCTTCGAGAAGCCCAGCAGCTTCGCCGTGAGTTCGCGGTCGATGGGCAGGGGCACGCCGAAGCCCGCAGCCGATCCCAGCGGGCAGCGATCCAATCGCCGGTAGACCGACTGCAGCGCTTCCAGTTCTTCCAGCAGGCCTTCGGCGAAGGCGGCGCCCCACATGCCGAAGGTGCTGGGCATGGCCCGGCGCAGGTGCGTGTAGCCCGGCAGAGGCGCCTGCTGGTGCTCCCGGGCGAAGGACAGGAAGGCCTGGGCCAGATCGGACACGCGCAGGCCCAAGCGCAGCAGGGCATCCCGCAGGTAGAGGCGGAAGGCGAGGATGACCTGATCGTTGCGCGAGCGCCCGAGGTGGATGCGCTGGCCCACGGCCCCGAGGCTGCGCGTGAGGTCGGCCTCGATGGCGGTGTGGCCGTCTTCCATGTGGGGCGGGATGGGAAAGTCGTTCTGCCGCGCCAGGTTCGCGATGCGATTCAGCCCGCGCACGAGGGCGGCGGCATCGGCAACGTCGAGGAGGCCGGTGGCCGCCAGCATCCTGGCGTGGGCGGCGCTGCCCAGGCAGTCCCAGGGCAGCAGGGTCAGATCGGTATCGGGATCCTCGCCCACGGTGAAACGGTGGATGGCCACATCCAGCGGCAGGTCCTTGGCCCAGAGCCGTTCGTTGAGCGCAGTCATCGATCCTCTCCGGTAATGGAAACCATTAACCGCGAATGACGCGAATCGCCCTCCGGGCGCGCGAAGGAAAGAATGGGTGTCGTCGCGAAGAGGTCGGATGGGTTGAGTCCTCGCCACCGTTTACTTGGCTTTTCATTCGCGCCCATTTGCGTCATTCGCGGTTCCATTTTTTCAAGCCTCATGAGGCACCTGCAGCTTGAAGAAGGTGGTTACCAGGTTGGCGTAGAAGGCCGCGCCCGCTTCGAGTTCGGGCAAGGTCAGGTATTCATTCGGGCTGTGGCTGCGGAAGGTGTCGCCGGGGCCCACCTTCACGGAGGGGATATCACCTAGAAAGGCCCAGTCGGAGGTGGTTCCGGAACCCACGGGACCAGCCTTGCCTGCGGCCTGCAGGGCGGCGCGGACGATGGCGTGGTCCGGATCCGTGCCCTTGGGCAGGTAGCGCTGAGAGTGGATGATCACGTCGCTTTCCAGCTGCCGCTGGAAGTCCGATGCCAGTGTTTCGTGGTTCTGATCAGGGCTCGTGCGCAGATCGATGAAAAACTCACAGGCATCGGGCACCTGGTTGCGCCGCAAGCCGCCCTGGATCTGTGTGACCTGGGCCTTTTGCGAACCCAGCAGGGGATGGGCCGGGAAGTCCATGGCAGCGATCTTGGCGATGTCCCGGGCCGCCTTGTGGATGGCGTTCTCGGCACCCAGCATCTGCGCGTTGGCCACGTGGCCGCTCTGGCCACGGGCCGTGCATTTGAGCAGGAGCATGCCCCGCTGGGCCGCGCAAACGCGCAGTCCCGTGGGTTCGCCCACCACGGCGCCATCGAAGGTGCCGAGCTGATCAAGGATGGTGGCGATGCCCTTGCCGCCCGTTTCCTCTTCGGCGCTGAGGGCCACCACGACTTCACCGGCGATGTTTTGCTTGGATAGTTTGAAGGCGGCGAGGAGGATGGCCGCCACGCAGCCCTTGGCATCATTGGAGCCCAGGCCCTGGAGTCGGGTGCCGTTCCAGACCGGCGTGAAGGGATCGCCCTCCCAGCCCGCGCAGGGCGGCACGGTGTCCAGGTGGGAGTTGAGCAGGAGCCGCGAGCCGCCCGGCTTCCCGAAGCTGAACCATAGGTTGTGGCCCTGCCGCTGAACCGCGAAGCCCTTGGAGGTGAGGAGATCCTGCAGAAGATCGGCGATGGGACCTTCTTCGCCGGACACGCTGGGCGTGCCCACCAAGAGCGTAATGAGCGCTTCGGGGCTCATCCGGCGACCCCGACGGGAAGGCCCGAGGCGATCCCAGGGACGATTCCCGGTACGATCATCGTCCCGCTGCCCTCGTTGGTGAAGATCTCGGCCAGCAGCGCATCAGGGGCCAGGCCGCTCACCAGGTGGGCGCTGGGCACACCGCCCGCCAGCGCGGCCTTCACGGCGGTGACCTTGGGCCGCATGCCGCCGCTGATGATGCCCTTGGCTTCGAAAGCAGCCAGTTCTTCGAGCGTGGCGTGGGGAATCAGCGACGAGGCCTTGGCGAGATCCTTCAGCAGTCCCGGCACGGAGAGCAGGAAGAACAGTTTCTCAGCGCCGATGGCCGCCGCCAGGCTGGCGGCGATGGTATCGGCGTTGGTGTTGTAAATGGCGCCGTCTTCCCCCCCGGAAAGCGGCGCCACCACCGGCACGAATCCCCCATCGAGCAGGTGGCTTAAAACGTGGGGATCAATGGTGTCGATGTCGCCCACGAGGCCGTAATCCACCAGCTGGGGCTCGGTGGCGCCATCGGGAATCACGGCCACCGGGGGGCGCTTGTGGGCCTTCACCAGACCCGCATCCAGGCCCGTGAGACCCACGGCGGGCACGCCGTTCGCCTGCAGGTCCGCGAGGAGATCCATGTGCACCTGGCCCGCGAACACCATCTTGGCGGCGTCGAGCACTTCGGGGCTCGTGACGCGCCGCCCGGCTACCTTTTCGATGGGAATGTGCATGGCCTGGCAGACGGCATCCAGTTCTGAACCGCCGCCGTGCACGACCACGATCTTGATGGAGAAGGACCAGAGCAGCGCGATCTGTTCGCAGAGGGCCTTGCGGATCTTGGGCTCGGCGAGGACCTCGCCGCCCACCTTCACCACAAAGGTCTTCCCGCGGAAGAGGCGGACGTACTGGGAGGCTTCCTTGAGGGCGGCGTAGGGATTGGGGGAGAGCGGCATGGATACTCCGAGTTCAATCAAGGGGCATTCAGGAATCGAGGATCAGCGGTTTCACCGCAAGGCGAAACAAAACCTCGTGGTGAATCCTTGGTTTCATTGATTCAGGAGCTGGTGGAGGGTGGCGCGCTGCACGTGGAATCGGTTCTCGGCTTCATCGACCACGCGACTCCAGGGGCCGTCGAGCACGCTGTCGTGCACCTCCAGGTTCCGGCGCACGGGCAGGCAGTGGGTGAAGATGGCTTCCTTAGCCGCCTTCTCCATGTGCGCGGCGGTGGGCATCCAGGCGCCGAGATCGGCCATGGGCGCGGCCTCGAGGCCCGAGCTGGTGGAAGGTCCCCAGGCCTTGGCGTAGACGGCGGCGCTGCCTTCCAGGGCGGCCTCCTGGTCGTTGGTGTAGATGATCGTTCCGCCGGTGGCGGCGGCGTAAGCCTCGGCTTCGGCGCGCACTTCGGGCGCCAGTTCATAGCCCTTGGGATGGGCCACGCGGATCTCGGCGCCGCAGGCGGCGGCCGTGAGCAGGAAGGAGTTGGGCACGGCCTTGGGCAGGGGCTTGATGTGGGGCGCCCAGGTCAGCGTCACGGGCACCTTCGTCGAGCCGTGGGCCTCCTGGATGGTGAGCAGGTCGGCCAGGCCCTGGTGGGGATGCTCCCGGGCGCTTTCCATGCTCAGCACGGGCACGGTGGAGAAGCGCCGGAAGGCGTTGATGACGGGATCGAGTTCATCGATGGCGTCGCCCCCACCGCCACTGAAGGTGCGCACGGCCAGCAGGTCCGCGTAGCGGCCCAGGACGGGCACGCCCTCGCGTACATGCTCGGCCCGGTCGCCGTTCATAATGGCGCCATCGCGATCCTCCAGCTTCCACGTGCCTGCGCCCACTTCCAACACAATGGCGTGGCCGCCGTGGCGCAACATGGCCGCCTCGAAGCTGGCCCGGGTGCGCAGGCTGGGATTGAAGAACACCATGCCCAGGATGCGATCATCGAAGATCTTGCCGGGGCGCTTGCGCTTCCACGCGGCGGCTGTGGCCAGGATCTCCTGGACCCCGGCGGGTCCCAAGTCCGCGATGCGCGTGAAGTGCTTCATGGAAACTCCGGAAAAGACTGGAACCGCGAATGGCGCGAATCGCCCTTCGGGCGCGCGAATGAATGAAAAGAGAAGGATGTGGTTGATGGGGGAAGTTCAAATGGGACTGGGCCGAACAGGGGCTGTTGCTTTTGATTCGCGCCCATTCGCGTCATTCGCGGTTGCCTTGTCAGTTCGGTATGAATTCGCGGATGGCGGTTACTAAGGCATTCAGGGCCTCGCTGCTGACGTTGAGGGGCGGCATGAGGCGCAGCACGGTGGGGTCGCCCGATCCGCCCACGAGGATGTGCCGGCCCAGCAAATGTTTCTTGAGGGTCGCGGCGTGCTCGCTACGCAGCCCCAGCAGCAGGCCTTCGCCAAGCACTCCCGTGACCACTGACCCCATCAGTTCCTCCCGCAGCCGTGCAGCGGCTGTGGTGGCATGGACCATGAGGTCTTCGGATTCGATGACCTCCACCGTGGCCAGCAGGGCTGCGCAGGCCACGGGACCGCCGCCGAAGGTGCTGCCCAGGTCGCCGCCCTTCAACTTGGATGCGACAGTGGCTGTCATGAGCAGGGCGCCCATGGGCACACCCGAGGCCAGGCCCTTGGCGGAGGTGATGAGGTCGGGGCGGACGCCGTAGAACTGCGCGGCGAAAGGTTTTCCCATGCGGCCCATGCCCGTCTGGATCTCATCGAAGATGAGCAGGGTGCCCGAGGCATCGCACTTGGCCCGCAGGGCCTGGAACCACTCCCGCGAGGCGGTCTTGATGCCGGCCATGCTTTGGATGGGTTCGAGGATGACGCCCGCGATCTCGGAGAAGTCCGCCGCCGCGAGGGCCGCGAGATCGCCGAAGGGCAACCGCAGGCAGGGCACGAGATGGTCGGCGAAAGGTTCGGTGATCTTGGGATCATCGGTCACGGAGAGGGCCAACAGGGTGCGCCCGTGCCAGCCGCCCTCGAAGGCCGCCAGCCGTTTCCGGCCGGTGAGGAGAAACGCCAGCTTGAGGGCGTTCTCGTTGGCCTCGGCGCCACTGTTGCAGAAGAAAACCGAACCCATGCCTGCGAAAGCGGTGATGGCGGCAGCCGCCTGATCCCGCACGGGCAGGGCGGCGGCGGCGGAATAGAAGAGCAGCGAGGCGGCTTGATCCGAGATCGCCTTCACCACCTTGGGGTGGCTATGTCCGGTGGCGCATACACAGTGGCCGCCGTAGAAATCCCACCAGCCTTGGCCCTGGTCGTCGAAAACCTGATCCCCCTCGCCGCGGACCAGCGGGAAAGGGTAGGGAGCGTAGGTGGGAAGCAGGGCGGGAGTGGGCAGGGTGGTGGTCATGCAGGCATCCTGTGCATATGCGCGCATGGAGTGTGCATAACCAAGCGGCTGAATGCATATTATGCATGCCTATGGGAGGCATTCAAGCAAAACATCGTGTGAATTTGGTGCTCACGGAAAGTGACTCTTGTTGGAATATGCATATTCATGCACCATTCATGCATGGACCTGGACGCCCTCATCCTCCAACTGCTGGAGGCCTTCCCCATCACCGACCAGACGGACCTCTTGGCGCGCCTGGCGGTTCAGGGCCAGGAATTGACCCAGTCGACCCTGTCCCGGCGGCTGAAGCGGCTGGGTGTGCAGAAGGTCCACGGGCACTACCGGCGGGTGGAGGCCAGTGCCCAGGCCCTGCCCGAGGTCACGGTGTCTGAAGTGCCGCCCAATCTGCTGGTGCTGCGTACGGCGCCGGGTTTCGCCCAGGCCCTGGGGCTGAGTGTGGATGCGGATCCCGTACCTGGCCAGATGGGTACCCTGGCCGGCGACGACACGGTGTTTGTGGCCGTGCTACCCGAGCGCATGGCCGAGGTGAAAGCGCACCTGGCGCGGGTGCTGGCGGCGCGCTGAGGCTGGTTCAGAACCAGACGACAGGCGGCTGATTGTCGCCACAGAGTGGATCAAGCCTCCAGCGAGCCCCAAAGGGTTCTGCCCAGAAGGCCCAGGGTGAACACAGCGGGCAGGAAGACGGTGGGACTCTCCAGGATCAATGACCAACCGTGGGTGGACCTGACCAAGATCAACCCGAGCAAACTTGCGGTCACAGCCAGGGTCCAGCCGACGCGTTCGATGGTTGCGGCTCGATTCTGGCGTCGCTCCTGCAAGGCCAATGAGGCCCTCAACCTGATGAATTCAGGAGTCCACCGGACTGCAGACTGCTTGATCTCGGATTGTCCCCACGCTTTCAAGCGAACGTGAAGTGCATCTGGTGCGGGCTCAGTCATCGTGGACCTCCCGTGAATGGTCGTTCCAGTTCAGCCAGAGCCAGGTTCATGCGGTGCCGGGCCCGGTGCAGGAGCACTTTGACGCTCTTCGGACTCGAACCAAGGGTGTGCGCCACTTCGGCATGTTCGAATTCTTCCACATGGCAAAGCCAAAGCAGGCAGTGCTGCCGGAGTCGTGGCGGTTGGGCATCAGCAGGTGGGTGGCAGAGCAGACGCACATAGGCCTCCTGAAGCAGGTCCTCAGCCAAGGCGGGGTTCCCAGAAACCCGCGTCAGATAGGCCAGGAGGGGGGAACGGGTGGCCTCGTAGCAGGCATTAAAGGAGGGAGTATCCATGACGAAGTGGGGGATGGTCAGCCCTCCAGCTTCATGGTTGGACTCAGGCGGGCGACCATGGCGACCATGGCGACCATGGCGGCCAGCAGCCCACAGGCAATCAGTGCCAGTCCCATCCATTCAAAAGCCTGACTCCACTGCCAAAGTCCTAGGGCCTTTCGAAACGCTTCAACGGTGGCGACATCGTTGAACTTGATGTTGGCCGCCGGCCAATTCATGGCGACGCAGTAGGTGGAGCGGAAGCCGAAACCCAGGAACAGGGAAACCAGGCCAGGAAGCCCATGAAGCCCAGGACGAGGGCGATCTGGATGGTTTCAGAGAGGAGGTTGTTCATGGCGTCCTTTCCTGGGATTCAGCCCCAGTCATCGAGCAGACGGAACAAAGTGCCTGTGGTTAACGGTGTGTTTCCCGGCGTGGGTTGAAGATGCCAGTCTGATGCCCCAGGCCCAGGGCGCTACCGTACACTTATGACATCCTCTGGAGTCTTCATGGATCGGTTCGGGAGTTCGAAGCTGCGCATCACCTGGGCGCTGATCTGCCTATTCGTCACCGGGCTGGTCGTCATGGCCGTTCGTGGTCAGCAGGGCGAGGGTGGATCGCAGATCCTCCTCTTCGGCACCGTGATCCCGTTGGGCGCGGATTCGCTGCGCTCCTACGCCCTGGGCAACCTGCAGGTCACGATGTACTGGGCCGTGTCGCTGGTGGTGCTGCTGGGGGCCTTCGGGCCCGTGAGCCAGTGGACGGCCGCCGCCGCGCGCGGTGAGCGCTTCAAGGGGTTCTTCCTGGGGACGGGCCTGGGCTTTGCCCACGGGCTCTTCCTCTCCCAGGTGGCCCTGATTCCCGTGTGGGCTTTGAGTTGGCGTCTGGTCGGCGAAGCCTTCCCGCCCGAGCTGCTGCGGGCGGACCTGCATGGCCTGCTGCTGGGTCTCCAGATGCTGCTTTGGGCCGTGCTCCTTTCGCGGCTGATCAAGTCCAGCGCCGGGCTGGCCCTGCTGCTGACGATGCTGTTGCGAGAGCTGGGGCCGCGCCTCAGCTTCTTCCTCGACTTTGGCCAGGACCTGGGTTGGAGCGCGGGCCAGGTAAGAGTACTGGAAGTCTTTGTGCGCCTCCTGCCCATGGCGCAGCTGCCTTCGGACCCCTTCTCGCCCCTGGCGCTGCCCCTCTCCATTGGGGGACCACTGCTGCTGGGTGCCCTGGCGATGCTGCTGCCTGCCGGAGGGCGGAAGTAGCTGATGCGTCCGTTCCTGAGTCTGCTCCTGCCGGTGGCGCTGCCCCTTTGCCTGTTGGCGCAAAGCGCCCAGGATCCGGCGGCGCTCCGGCAGAAGCTGGCGGAACTCCAGGGTCGCCTCAACCAGGTGGATCAGCAGCTCTCTTCGCTGAAGAAGCGCCGCAAGGGCGTGTTGGTGGAGATCCAGGGCATTTCGCTGCAGCGCGATCGGGCCAAGGCCCAGGTGGAGGGCGCCCGTCTGCGCCGGGACCAGGCGCAAAGCGAAGTGCAGGTCATCGGCCGGGAGCAAGCGCGCATCCTGGGTGAGGTGCGTCATCTGCAGGGCGATCTGCGCAAGCAGGTGCGCTGGATGCAGGCCCTGGGGCCCTGGGGCGACCTGGGCTTCTACACCACCTTCAAGGACCTGGAAGCCTGGCTGGTGCGAGGCCGCATGCTGGCCTGGGCGCGGCTGCAGGAACGCAAACAGTTGGACCAGATCCACCGGCTCCAGGGCGACCTGGCGGTGAAGGAGAAAGCCCTGAAGGAAGTGCTTTCGCGGCTGGCTTCCGAGGAAAAGGAGGCCGCCCAGCTGCAGGCGGCGCTGCGTCTGCAGGAGGACAAGCTCAACACGTTCCTTGATGGCCTGCAGAAGGATGAAGTCGCGCAAAAGCAGGCGCAGGCAGAACTGGCGGAAGAAGCGGTGCAGTTGGAACGGCTCCTCTCCGGCCTGCTGGGCAAGCCCAAGGGCGAAGCCTTCGAAGCGGCCGTGGCCTTTGCCAACCTGCGCGGGGAACTGCCCCAGCCCGTGGAAGGCGCCCTGTCCATGGGCTTTGGCGAGCACCTGCATCCCCGCTTCCACACGAAGACCATGCAGAGCGGCCTGCTGATCGCCGCCAACGGGGGCACGCCGGTGGCCGCCGTGGCTGATGGCAAGGTGGCCTTCGCCGACTACTACCAAAGCTACGGCCCCATGGTGATCCTCGATCACGGGGGCGGCTGGTTCACGCTCTACACCCACCTCCTGGGACTCACCGTCACCAAGGGCCAGGTGCTCAAGACCGGCGAATCCGTGGGCGCGGTGGGTGACACCGTGGATGGCCCGCGCCTGGGCTTCGAGATCCGCCACCAGGCTCAGCCCCAGGATCCGCAGAAGTGGCTGAAAAAGAAGTATAGGTAAGGCCTACCTTACGACGTTGCTGGCGTTGAACAGCGGCACGTAGATGGCCAGCAGCAGGCCCAGGACCACCACGCCCATGAAGAGGATGAGCACAGGGCCGATGAGGCTGGTGACGGCGGTGGTGGCCTTTTCCACTTCCTGATCGAAGAAGTCCGCCACGTGTTCGAGCATCTCCGGCAGGGCACTGCTCTGCTCGCCTACGCGGACCATTTCCACGGCCAGGGGATCCAGCACCTTGGCCTGTTCCAGGGCCAGGTGGAGGCTGCTGCCAGCCCGCACCTTGTCGGTGATGGTGAGCAGGCCGGCCTTCATGCGTTCGCTGGGGCTGGTGCGTTGCACGACTTCAAGCGCCTGAACTGCGGGAAGACCGCCGGAGAGCAGCACGCTGAGGGTGCGGGCGAACACGCTGGAGTGGTACATGCGGTAGAGGGTGCCGACCTTGGGCACCATCAACAGCATCCGTTCCGCCAGTTTGCGGCCGGCCTCGGAGGCCACCATCCAGCGGATGAGGACCGCCAGGCCGATGAGCAGGATGCCCTGCAGCCAGAGGGTGGAGCTGATGAATTTGCCCGCACCCAGCAGGACTTTAGTGATGAGGGGCATCTCCACATCCCCGCCCGCATAAAACTCGGCGAAGCGGGGCAGCACCACGTTGAAGATGACGCCCAGGGCCAGGATGAGGACGATCACGAGGAAGGCTGGATAGAACAGCGCCTCGATGATGCGGCGGCGGCTGGTCTGGGCGAATTTCTGGAAGGACAGCCAGCGGGCCAGCACTTCCGGCAGGGTGCCGCTGCGCTCGCCGGCCACCACGTTGCTGCGGTAGATGGCGGGGAAGGAACCGGCCTGTTCGAGGGCATCGGAAAAGGACATGCCCTCGCGCACCAGCTCCACGACCTGCGTGAGGCTGCGGCGCAGCTGGGGATCTTTCCCATGGCCCACCAGCAGTTCCAGTGACTGCAGCAATGGAATGCCGGCCTTCAGCAGGGCCAGCAGCTCCTGGTTGAAGAGCACCAGGGATTCGGTCTTGAGCTGGGCCCGGCTGCGGAAGGCCGTGTCGGTGCGGGTGATGTCCAGGGGGAAGCCACCTTCGGCCAGAACCCGGCTGCGAAGGGTCGATTCGTTGTCCGCCTCGAATTCGCGTACCAGCACTTCGCCATTGGCATGGGTGAGTCGGACCGTAAATCGCATGAGCACCTGAAGGAACCTTGAGAATAACGGATAAACCAAGGTACCGTCGCAGCAGTAGACCTTGTCTGCCCTGGAGGCTGAGTGCCGCGCGACGCCCTTCTGTTCCTGCCCGCTTTGACCCTGACGCTCATGGCGCAGAATCCGGGGCCCGCGCCTTTGCGGGTGAAGGTGGCCCTGCCCGTGGATCTGGACCTCAGTGGCGCGGATCCCCAGGCACTGCTGCCCCGGGACAACCGCGACGCCACGCAGGTGGAGGCGGTCCGCCAGCACTGGATGACCCTGGTCGCCACGTACAAGGACGCGGCCTCGGTGCGCATCCGCCTGCCCCTCGGCGAAGCCCGCATCCCGCTCCTGCTGGCGGCTGCCCAGGCCCTGAAGGCCCAGGCTCCCGCCCAGCGCCTCTATGTGGCCTTTGATGCCAAAGCGCTCCCGGTATTGGATGAAACGGCCTGGGGGGCCGTGGATGGCGGGGCTCTGGTACCCGCCGATCTGAACGCTGATCCCGCGGCCTGGCGCACTCAGTTGACTCAGGCGCAAGAGACCTTCCCGGGCCGACCCTGGACCCTCTGGCTGCCGAAAGACCCTGGCCCGCTGGCCTCGACCCTCATGGGGGACGGAGGCCGCCTGGTGTCGCCCGAAGGCGGTCCGGCGGCCCAGCTGGCCTCGTTCATTCCGACCGGATTCGTGGAAGTGGAAGGCGGGCAGGGCGATCTCACCTTGAAGAACAAGGCCGGGGACGCGCGGCGGTGGACCTTTGCCGACGGCCGATGGGCCGAAGCTCCCCTGGTCAAGGAGCGCACGGAAGTGGCCGTGACGGCCGCGGACACCTATGACGTGGGTGCCCTGCTGGCGCAGGTCCGGGCCACGCAGCTGCGTTCCCGGGCGGGGGTCCGAACCCTGCAGGCCAAGGCGGAACTGGACCTCCACATCCAGGGGCAGAGCGGTCAGGGTCTCGATCCGGGTTTCAGCTTCGGCTATTTCGAGACGGCGGGAGAATGGCCTGAGCTCCTCCAGAAGGAAGTGCGCGTCAACGGTGTGAAGGCGAAACTGACTGGCGAAGTACAGCTGCCTATCATTGAAGCCCGGCAGTCGTTTTCCCTCCCCGTGGCCCTGGGCCTCACGGAGAGTTATCGGTACCGCGATGGGGGCCCTGCCGGGCCGGGCCGCAGGCTGCTGCGGTTCGAACCCGTGAGTCCCGATCCTTTGGCCTACACCGGCGAGCTGGAAGTCGAGGAAGCCACGGGGAGAATCCTGGTCGAGCGTCGCGAACGGTCCGGCCTCCCCGGCACCGTCAAGAGCGAACGCGAGGTCCTCACTTATGGGACTGTGGCGCCTGGGGTATGGCGTCCTGTGGCCGTGAAGACCTACGAGCGCTGGGCGAGCACCGACGGAGTCTTACAGGTGCAGCGGCGATTTACCTATCGGGACTTCGTCCTCAACGGCGAGACCTTCACCGCGGATCGCGACACAGCCCGAGGATCTACGTCCACCATGATCAAGGTCACACCCGAGGGTGCCCGCTACTTCACGCGCCAGAGTGATGGCTCTCGCAAGATCGAAGAGCACGCCAAGAGCAATGGCCGGGCTTTGCTAGGGGTAGGGTATTTCAGCCCGGGCTCGACCCCAGCTGCTTTCCTCGCACCAGGGTTACTTTATTTTGACTACAACGCCTTCGACAAAGGCGTGCAGTTGACCGCTTTGACATTTGGCATCTTCAACGCGGCCAGCCTCGCCATTCCCAGCGCCTTCGGCGGCTTTGACTTCAGCGCCAATGCCAGAGCCCTGCTGCTTAAGAGCACAGAACGACCCGTGGTGAACGGGGGACTTTTGAACCGCGATGGGGTTGCGCGCCGCTTTGGTGTGCTAGGCATGGAACTGGGGCATGACTTGGGCCTGGGTTTCCGGTTGGAGGGACGCGGGGACTTCGAATACGACGCGTTCAGTGAAGGCGAGACCAAGTACCGCACATCGGGCTATGCGCTGCCACCTTCCGGTCTCACCCGGGTAGGAACGCTGCAGGGCTCTTGGTTGTTCCGGGGCTTTCAGATCCGTGGTTTCCACGGCTGGGGAAAAAGGCCCGAAGGCGCCTACGGGACCCCGGCCAATCCTCAGGCCGTGCCCGAGCAGGGGGACTTCAAACGCTTTGGCGGCAGCCTCGGCCTCGATCGCGAACTGACCCCCGGCTTCTGGTTCCACGGGGAAGCGGGCTGGGCCGGTGGTCGTGCTTTCGACCGCTTCAATTCCCTGGATGTGGGTGGGGCTGGTTCCGTGGTCCACATCGCTGGCATCCGTTCCAATGCCTTGGCTGCGGATCAGGTGTCCTATGCCAAGACGGGTATGGCCATTCCCACGGGGCCCAGCCTCCGCCTGTCCCTCAGTCTTGAGCACGCCCGGGCTCGCAGCCTGGATGACGGCAAGACCTACAGACTCAGTGGCCTGGGTATCACGGGGGACTTGCCCGGCTTCTGGTGGTTCACCACGATCCAGGTAAACCTGGGCGTGGGCCTTCAAAGCGACATCGCCGGTTTAAAAACGGTGAATGGTTACGTGGCACTGGTGAGGCTTTTCTAGCTCGAACCCTTGCGGAATTTCGTCTTCTCCCGGTGCAGCACCTGGAAGCGGATGGGGCCGAGGTTGTGGCGCCGGTAGGTGTGCAGTTTGGCGTTCAGGATGTGGAAGGCGTCGATCATGGTGGCGCAGAAGGCCACCTCGCCTTCCTTGTTCTGCAGGCCACCCCGCTCGAACACCTCGCGGGCCTGACCGTGCAGCCCCACGAAAAGGGCCTTGATGCGTTGGCGCTCCATCTCGCGCAGGACGCCTTCCATGGCCACCAGGCCGCTGATGTCCGCACTGGACACTTGCTCCATGCGGAAGATGATCGCGCGCACCTCGGTCCCGATGGCCCGCATGGCGTTGAGGGCGCGCTCGGCCGCGCCGAAGAAGAGGGGCCCGGACAGATCGTAGATCACCACGCCTTCGGGCAGAGGCCCCGGCAGGGAGCGATGGTCCGGATGGCTGACATGGCCCTCGGAGACGGCGGCCATGCGGCGCATGAACAGGAGCGAGGCCAGCATGATGCCCACGCTCACGGCGATGACCATGTCGAAGACCACGGTGAGGAAGTAGCAGGTCAGCAGCACGGCCACGTCGCTCTTGGGCGCCACGCGAACCGTGTGGAGGAAATGCTCGGCCTCTGACATGTTCCAGGCCACCAGCAGCAACAGGGCGGCGAGGCTGGCCATGGGGAGGAAGCGGATGGCCGGGGCGAGGAGCAGGATGGAGAGCAGGATCGTCAGGGCATGGGTCATGGCCGCAACGGGCGTGCGACCCCCGAAGCGGAAGTTCGTGGCGGTGCGGGCGATGGCGCCGGTGGCGGGAATGCCGCCGAAGAAGGGTGCGATGACGTTGCCCACACCCAGGGCCAAGAGTTCCGCATCGGGATCATGCCGGGTGCGGGCCATGCCGTCGGCTACCACCGCCGACAGCAGTGATTCGATGGCGCCCAGCATGGCCACGGCGAAGGCGCTGGGCAACAGCAGGCGCACCGTGCCCAGGCTGAGTCCAAGGGCGTGGCTATCCGCACCGGGTGCCTGCCAGGGCCACACGAAGGCGGGCAGCACCTGGGGAATGCCCTGCACCAAGTGGCCGTTGACCATCGTGTGGAAGCGGCTGCCGATGGTGTCGACGGAGCATCCTGGAACCCAGTGCCCCAGGGCCCAGGCCACCAGGGCTGCCAGTGGCAGGGCCAACAGCGGGGCCGGGATTTTACGCAGGAATTTGGGAAGACGTACCAGTTTGCGTTTGGGTAGACGCGGCACCAGCAGGATGGCCAGCGTGCCCAGGCCGATGAGCAGTTCCCAATGCGAGGCCGTGTGGGCGGCGCGACCCATGGCCACCAGGCGCTCCATGAAATGATCGGGCATGTGCTCCACGCGCAGCCCGAACAGATCCTTGATCTGCAACATGCCGATCACGGTGGCGATGCCGGTGGTGAAACCCGTGGTCACAGGAAAGGGGATGAACTCGATGAGCCGTCCCATGCGCATGAGGCCCATGCCGATCAGCATCAGGCCCGCCAGCAGGCCCGACATCAGCAGGCCGGAGAGGCCGTATTTGATGTACAGGGGGGCGAGCACCACGATGAACGCGGCGGTGGGGCCAACCACCTGGATGCGGGAGCCGCCCAGTAGCGCGGTGACGAAGCCCGCGATGATGGCCGTGTAGAGCCCCTGCTGGGGAGGTACCCCTACGGCGATGGCCAGGGCCATGGCCAAGGGCAGGGCCACGATGCCCACCAGGAAGCCCGCCGTCACATCCTGCTTGAACTGCCGCCCGGAGTAACCCTCCGCCATTACGGCCCGCAGCGCGGCTGCGGGCAGGTTGCGGAGGGGAACGACAGAGGACGGGTCGAGGAAGCGTGTACGGGCCACGGACAACCTTAGGAAGGGATCCTCTCCATCCTACGCTGTGTCGTTTGTGATCTGATGAGTGCTTGATTAAGCGTAGAACCCGCGGTATTTCATGGCCTGGGCCACGCGATCCAGGGCCAGGATGTAGGCGCCGATGCGGGGGTTGGTCTTGTACTTGTCGGTGGTGGCGAAGGTGGCCTGGAAGGCGTGGGTCATGTAGTCGACCAGGCGTTCGTTGACTTCGCGCTCGCGCCAGTAGAAGCCCTGGCGGTTCTGCACCCACTCGAAGTAGCTGACGGTGACGCCCCCGGCATTGGCCAGGATGTCGGGCACCACGAGGACGCCATGATCGAGGAGGATGGGATCCGCTTCTGGCGTGGTGGGGCCGTTGGCGCCCTCCACGATGATCTTGGCGCGCACCTGGGCGGCGTTCTGCTCGGTGATCTGGTTTTCCGTGGCGGCGGGCACGAGAATGTCCACGGTGTGGGTGAGGAGGCTGGCAGGCTCCATGGGTTCAGCGTTTTTGAATCCAGCCACGGTGCCAGCCTCGGCCACATGCTTAAGCAGGGCGTGGACGTCGAGACCCCGATCGTTCTTCACGGCGCCTCGCGAATCGCTGACGGCCACGATGCGGGCTCCCGCCTCGTGCAGGAGTCGCGCGGACTGGCTGCCCACGTGGCCAAAACCCTGAATGGCCACGGTGGCCCCGGCCAAGGGCTTGCCCAACCGCTGCATGGCTTCTCGGGCGGTGATAAGCACACCGCGACCCGTGGCTTCGGTGCGGCCGAGGCTGCCGCCGAGGCCCAGGGGTTTGCCCGTGACCACGGCGTTTTCCGTTCGGCGCACATGCATGGAATAGGTGTCCAGCACCCAGGCCATGGTCTGGGCATCCGTGCCCATGTCGGGGGCGGGGACATCCCGGTCAGGGCCGATGATGTCCATGATCTCGGCGACGTAGCGCCGGGTGAGCCGCTCTCTTTCGCCCAGGCTCAGTGCGTTGGGATCGCAGATGATGCCGCCCTTGCCGCCACCGAAGGGCACATCCACCACGGCGGTCTTCCAAGTCATCCAGCCGGCCAGGGCCTTGATTTCGTCCAGGCTGACATTCAGGTCGTAGCGGATGCCACCCTTGGCGGGACCGCGGGCGGTGCTGTGCTGCACGCGGAAGCCGGTGAAGACCTCCCACTGGCCGTTGTCCATGAGGACGGGCAGGCTCACGATCATGGACCGGTTGGTGGCCATGAAGACCTTGAACAGGGCGTCGTCCAGGCCATAGAGCTCAGCCGCCACACGCAGGCGGGCCTGCATCGCTTCGTAGGGATTGATCGGGGTGGTCCGCATGGAGAAGAACTCCTACTGACGGGTTTCGGATTCGGGATGGGTCTCTTCGGGCAATTCCAGCTCGCGGCCGGTGCTCCACAGACCTTCGAGGTTGTAATGGCGCCGGGTTTCCTCGTCCATGACATGGACCACCAGGTTGCCGTAGTCCAGGAGCACCCAGTTGGCGTTGGTCTCGCCTTCGCGGGAGATGGGCCGCTCGCCCACCAGCCTCAGCGCGTCTTCGATGGCATCCGTGATGGCGCGATTCTGCCGGTCGCTGCCGCCACTCATGAAGGCGAAGGTATCGGTGAAACTGGCAATGCCGGACACATCCACGAGTCGGATACGGAAGGCTTTCTTGGACCGGGCGGCGTCGACAACGGTCGCAAGCCGGGAATCAAGGGTCATGCGGGCTCCAGAGCAGGCTAACGATACAGGTTTTCAGATCGGCTGGTACCTAGAACTTGAGGGGGCAGACCGTCGAGATCCTCATGCGGGGCAGTGCTGAGCCGTGCGCGGAGGCCGGAAGAAGCCAGGTCCAGTTCCGTGGCGGGCAGGGCCACCAGTTCGCCAGCCCCGCCAGTCCAGACGGCAGCGGAGCGGAGGCCCGGGACCACGGGCACCTGGAAAGGTGTTCCAGGGCGCAGAGCCACGGCGGCGGAGGCCAGCTGGAAGATGCGTTCGGGTCGCCGCCAGGCCGACAGGCCAGGCAGCTGGTCGCTGCCCATAATGAGGATCCAGGAGGTGCCCGGTTCGCGCTGGGCCAGGGCCTCCAGGGTGTCCACGGTGTAGCTGGTGCCGCCGCGGTCGAGCTCCAGGGACTCCACCCGGCAGCGAGGATCGAAACCTTCCAGGGCCTCGGTCAGCAGGCGCAGGCGAACCTGGGCTTCGGGACCGCCCGGATCAGGCTTGTGGGGGCTAGTGGCCGTGGGCATGAAGCGCAGTTCGTCCAGGCCCAGGTGTTCCAAAGCCAGCTTTGCCAGCTTCAGGTGGCCCAGATGGGGAGGGTTGAATGCCCCTCCTAGTAGGCCGATACGCACTACCAGACCTCGTCCTTGGGGATGGCTTTCTTCTGTCCGGCCATCACCTTCAGGGCGTCGTCCACGGCAAAGGCCAGTTCGCGCAGGCCCTCGCCGGTGACGCCGGAAATGAAGATGGGTTCCTGGCCACGGGCCGCGCAGAGCGCCACGAAAGCCTCCCGCCGCGAATCGTCCTGCAGGGCGTCCAGCTTGGTGCCCACCAGCCAGCGGGGCTTGGTGGCCAGCACGGGGCTGAAGGCCTCCAGCTCGCCTTCGATGACTCGGATGGCTTCGGCGGGTTCGTCGATGGGATCGGAAAGATCCACCAGGTGTAGGAGCATGCGGGTGCGCTCCACATGGCGGAGGAACTGGACGCCGAGCCCGGCGCCGGAGGCGGCGCCTTCGATGAGGCCGGGGATGTCGGCGATGACCCAGCTGTCCAGCAGGTCGCCGCCAAAGCGGTCCAGGCTCACCACGCCGAGCTGGGGCTCCAGGGTGGTGAAGGGGTAGTTGGCGATCTTGGGCCGGGCTGCGCTGAGGCGGCTCACCAGGGTGCTCTTGCCCGCGTTGGGGTAGCCCACCAGGCCTACGTCCGCGATGAGCTTCAGCTCCAGATCGAGAACGCGCGCCTCGCCTTCCTCACCAGGCTGGTGGTGGCGGGGTGTGCGATTGGTGGAGCTCTTAAAATTGGTGTTGCCCAGGCCGCCGCGGCCGCCACGGGCCACGCAGACATCTTCACCGTCGGCCAGCAGCTCGGCCAACGTTTCACCCGTTTCGCCATCCATCACCACGGTGCCCAGGGGCACTTCGAGCAGGATGTCGGCGCCGTCGCAGCCGTGGCGCATGCAGCCCTCGCCCTGGCGGCCGCGCTCGGCGGTGAACTCGCGCTTCTGGCGGTAGGGGTTGAGGGTATTCAGGGCCCGGTTGGCCCGGATGGTGATGGAGCCGCCCTTGCCGCCGTCGCCGCCATCGGGTCCGCCCTCGGGGGCGAACTTCTCGCGGCGGAAGCTCATGGCGCCCGCACCGCCGTGACCGGCAGTGACGCGGAGCTGGACTTGGTCAAGGAACATGGGGGTCCGTTCTGGAAATGATTCACCACGATATTTCGTTTCGTCTCGTGTATTGGCGAAGCCAATACCGAGAAGGCACGGAGGTCACTGAGGAAAACACGGAGAAAAGCACGGAGGATCTCGCCTCAGTGTTTTCTCCGTGCTCACGTCTCCGTGCACTCGGTGCCTCCGTGGTGGAAGGCTGAGGTGCCCTAACCCTCGGCGACGAGGGGATCGATGTGGATGAAGCGGCCGCTCTGGCCCTTGTCCTGGAAGCGCACCTTGCCGTCGATGAGGGCGAACAGGGTGTGGTCCTTGCCCATGCCGACGTTGATGCCGGCCTTGAACTTGGTG
>JAYVRY010000340.1:0-37249 GCA_043775845.1 Acidobacteriota bacterium | reverse complement strand
TGACCTTCAAATCGTGGCGGAGCTGCGCCAGATTGCGTAGTCGTGATTCATAGGGCGCCTCGCCGGGCCGGGCCCCGGTCTCGTAGCCGATGGCATTGATGAGTGTCTTATGGCCGTCGAGGACGTACCAGCCGCCCTTGAGCTCGATTCGGGTTTTTGGAGGGGCCGCCGTGAGCGTGGCGAATCCGCAGGCCATCAGGGCGAGGGCCTTCAAGCTCTCCCGTAATCGCTTGGACATGGAACCCTCCTGGATGGCTGGAGCCTGGGCGTGGCTGTCCGCAGGGATGTCTGAGACTGGCCTTAGGAGCGGCGGTACACGCGCACGTAATCCACCAGCATCTTCTGGGGGAACACTGTCGATCCATCCGGGGAGCCGGGCCAACCGCCGCCTACGGCCACGTTCAGGATGATGAAGAAGGGATGGTCGAACACCCAGACGGTTCCGGCGGGGATGTTGGCGGAACTGCGCGTGAAGGTGAGGATGCCATCCAGGTAGAAGCGGATCTGGGTGCCTTCCCACTCCACGCCGTAGACGTGGAAGTCATCGGCGAATTTGCCCGTGGCCAGCGTGCTGCTGGAGCCGATGCCATTCCCACCGGAATAGCCGGGGCCATGGATGGTGCCGTAGACCGTGTTGGCGTATTTGCCCACGTTTTCCATGATGTCGATCTCACCGCAGGTGGGCCAGCCGTTGCTGCTGATGTCGTTGCCCAGCAGCCAGAAGGCGGGCCAGAGCCCCTGGCCGTAGGGGATCTTGATACGGGCTTCGAATTTCCCGCTGGACTGGGAGAACAGACCCTTGGAGGTGAGGCGGGCCGAGGTGTAGTCGCGCGTGATGCTGTCCGTCCCTGTGTAGGTTTCCTTCAGGGCCGTGATGACCAGGTTGCCATCCAGGATCTGCGCGTTCTGCGGCCGGTTGGTGTAGGTCTCCAGTTCGCCATTGCCCCAGCCGTTGCCGCCCTGCTCGAAGGCCCACTTGGTGGCATCAGGCGCACTGCCGTTGGTGCCGTTGAACTCGTCGCTCCAGCTCAGCACCCAGGCGCCACTGGGCGCCGGATCGGCGGCCTTGGGCGTGGAGGATCCGCCGCTGCAACCCGCCAGGAGGACCAGGGCCAGAAGGGAAGCGAGTTTGTTCATGGGGAGCCCCTGACGGGTGAAGGTTGAGGGCATGGGTGGGGAAAGCCCGATTCAGAGTGACCAACGAAAAGGGATGGTTATATAGTCTTTTTTCGTTAGGTCCGACACGATCTCGTGAGGGGCTTTCAAAGGGGTTGGCGGCCCGTGTTGCCGGAACGGTACTGCGCCGGGGTGCTGCCGCATTCCCGTTTGAAGAAGCGGCAGAAGTAGGTGGCCGAGAGGAAGCCGCACTCCCGCGCGATCTCTTCCAGGCTGAGGCTCGAGTTTTCCAGCAAGCGCATGCCGCGGCTCAAGCGGATGCGGACCATCTCTCGGGCGATGGGGCGTCCCAGGTGCTTCTTGAAGAGGTTGTCGAGGGTGGAGCGGGAGCAGCCCGCCATCTCGCAGACCTGCTCCACGGAAATGCCGTGGCAGGCGCGGTCGCGGATGATGCGCGAGGCTGCCATCACGATGGGGTTCTGGGCCGTGGTGATGTCCGTGGACTGGCGCTCCACGACCTTCAAGGGGGGATGGTTGTAGAGGCGGGGCTCCACCGTTTCGCCATTCAGAATCCGGCTCAGCAGGTCCGCCGCCATCTGGCCGATGCCTTCGGTATCTGGCGCGATGCTGGTCATGGTGGGGCGGCAAAGGCGGCAAAGGATCTCGTCGTTGTCCACGCCGATCACCGAAACATCGGAAGGCATGGCGATGCCCAGGTCGCGGCAGGCGGTGATGATCTGCTGCCCGCGGATGTCGTTGCAGGCCAGGATGGCGATGGGCTTGGGCAGCTGGGTGAGCCAGGCCGCCAGGGCGGGCTCGTACTCCAGGCCCCGCAGCTCCCGGAACTGGAGGTTGATGGAGGCTGATACTTTGGGCGGCGGGGCGTAGATGTGCACGGGTTGTTTACGCTGCTGGAAGATCCGGTGGAAGGCTGTCGAGCGGCGATCCGAGAAGAAGATGCCGGGGTACCCGCAGTAGGCGAAGTGGACGAAACCGGCCTGGATGAAGAAGTCTGCGGCCAGCTGGGCGACCACCGAGGGATCGGTATCGATGCCGGGCGTATCCGGGCAGTTGCCCTCACCTTGCACGTCCACCACAGGCACGCCCAGGGCCTTGATCTGCCGCCCCAGATCGGGGGTGGACACGAAGCTGATGATGCCGTCGATGTGTCCCTTCTTGAGCCAGGAGGGAAGCTTCATGAACTCGGCCCGTTCGTAGGGAAAAATGAGCCAGTCCTCCCGCTCCAGGGCATAGGTGGCCACGCCCCGGCAGATGCCCCGGCTATACCCGCCTGAAGCGGGGACGAGCAGGGCAATGTGGCTGATCTTCGGCATGAAAAAAGATCCTACTCTAATCAAATCTTATCAACCCACCCCAGCCAAAAAACCATGCCTGATTCTCGGCATGCTTCAGCCACCGTGACGCGAAAAAATGGAACCGCGAATGCCGCGAATGGGCGCGAATAGAGCGGATGCAAGCCGCCTGGGCCTTGGGCCCCCAGCCGCGCGCGGCGTGGCTGGCCACTCACGGGGCGGCTCTGCCGTCCTTCAAGAGCCGGTGGATCCGCCCCGTGAGTGGAGGCGGAAGGATGACCGTTCGTCATTCGCGCGCCCGAAGGGCGATTCGCGCCATTCGCGGTTTAAGAGGCCATTGAAAAATTCACTCGGTAAAACGAAAAAGGACCATATACACACCATATTTTTGGAAGCAACCTTGGAAGGCTTCTTTGAACAGATGCATGTCATGAATCGCCCAGATCCAAAGGTGTCTGGGACAGCCTGCGGATGCCCTCGCGAAACCCCGCGAACGTCGAACCCAGGTGATCGACCCCAGCCCGCCTCCCCATTCCATCCGTTCCATCCCGCATGACCTTTCGAACGCACCCATGTTTCCGCTCGGGCACGTCCTTCACGCATAAGGAGAGCACATGTTGACCCATCGACTCCGGGGCTTACTGGTCATGGTGGCCATGCTGCCCATGGTCGGACTGACCGGTTGCAATAAGACCTCGAGCGCCGGCACCTCGCTCACCTATATTTCCGTGGCCCCCGTCACCCTGTCCCTCTATCCGGGCCAGTCGCAGGCGATCACCGTCACTGGCCACTACAGCGATGGCTCGGCGACCCCAGTCACCTCCGGCGTTACCTTCACGGCGTCGGCGGGCTCGGTGGCCTCGATCAGTTCCACCGGCGTCCTGACGGGCGTGGGCGCGGGCACGGGCACCGTGAGCGCCGCCATCGGCGACAAGACGGCGGATGCCGTGGTCGTCGTGACCCCCCTCTTCGCGGGGCCGGTCTTCCAGGATGACTACGCGGCGGGCCTCTCCTTCAGCCCCTTTGGCGGGTCCGTGAATCTGCTGACGGTGGACAGCACCGTCCACCATGCTGGCACCGCTTCGCTGAAGATCGCCGTGCCCGCCTCGGGCTACACAGGCGGATCCCTGAACGCCGCCACGCCGCAGAACCTGTCGGCCTACAACGCCATCACCTTCTGGGCCAAGGCCAGCAAGGCTTCGGCCACGCTGAACGTGGCTGGCTTTGGCGACAGCGCCACGGGCGACACCCGCTACAAGGCGGAGACCGGTCCCCTGGCGCTCACCACGACCTGGGCCAAGTTCACCGTGCCCATTCCGAATCCCGCCAAGCTGACCGACAGCACCGGTCTCTTCCATTTCGCCGAGGGCAGCGAAGGCGCCCCCTACAGCATCTGGCTGGACGAGATCCAGTACGTGACCCTCGCCCCGGCGGAACTCGGAGCCCCCACCGCAGCCACCGTGGGCTGGGGCCCCATCGCCGTGGAACCCGGCAAGACCGCGGCCCTGCCTGGCGGCAACACCCTCACCTACACCCTGCCTGCGGTTCAGCTCAGCAATGTGAGCATCCGCTATTTCACGGTGGCTTCCAGCGCGCCCAGCATCGCCTCCGTTGGCACGGATGGGTTGGTGAAGGGTCTCGCCTTCGGCACGGCCACCCTCACGGCCTCCTTCGGCGCCCTGGATGTTCCGGGCAACGCGCTCGTCACGGTTGCGGCTCTCGCGCCGACCACGGCGCCGCCCCGGCCCACCGTGGATGCCGCCAAGGTCATTTCGCTGCTATCGAAGGCCTACACAAACGTTCCTGTCGATAACTGGACCACCGGATGGGGTGTCGTGGGCGCCTTCTCCGAGGTGACCATCGGCGGCGATGACATGAAGAAATACGCCAAGCTTTCCTACACCGGCATCGAGTTCACCGGCGCGCACGCCATCGATGCCACGGGCATGACCTACCTCCACATGGACATCTGGACCCCCGACATGACCGACTTCCACCTGAAGCTGGTGGACTTCGGATCCGGTGGCATCTACGGCGGCGGCGACGACTCCGAATCCGAAGTATCCGTGAACGCCACCTCGGTGCCTGTCCTCACCGGTCAGAAGCAGTGGGTGCGCCTGGACATTCCCCTGGCCAACTTCAGCTCCCTGAAGAGCCGCGCCCATCTGGCCCAGATGCTGCCCATCGATCCCACTGGGAAGGGCACGGTGTTCATCGACAATGTCTATTTCCACAACTCCCCCTACATCGATACCGTGCCGCCCGTTCTGACCATCACGGACAACGTTCCGGGCAGCACCGCCACGGGCGACGTGACGTTCACCTTCACCTTCAACGAAGACATCGGCGCCAGCTTCACGGATAGCGATGTGGTGGTGACCGGTGGCACGCCGGGAACCCTCACCAAGGTGAGCAGCACGGTCTACACCCTGGTGGTGACGCCTGCCGCCGCGGCCGTGGGCACCCTCACCGTGAACGTGGCGGCCGGCGCCTTCTCGGATCTCGCCAACAACGCCAGCACGGCGGCCGCCACGGCCACCCAGGATTACGACACCCGCGTGGGCGTCAAGACGCCCATGGATCTACCGCTGGTGACCTTCGATTCTCTCAGCGTGTCCTACGGACTGGCCGGCTTCGGGGGTGCGGAAGCGTCCACCATCGCCGCCGACCCCACGGGTGGCACGAACAAGGTGGCCAAGGTCGTGAAGTCGTCCGGCGCCCAGACCTGGGCAGGGACCACCCTGACGGCCGATGGCATCCTGAGCTTCGCCCACAAGTTGCCTTTTGATGGCGTGAACACCCGCATGACGGTTCGGGTCTACTCGCCCGACAGCGGCATCAAGGTACGCCTCAAGGTGGAAGACCACGCCAACAATGGCGTCTTCGTGGAAACCGATGCCTCCACCACCAAGAGCAACGCCTGGGAGACCCTCGTCTTCGACTTCGCCACCCCGGCCTCCGCCGCGCTGGACCTCACAAAGACCTACGACAAGCTCTCCATCTTCTTCGACTTTGGTGTGGCCGGTGCCGGCAAGACCTACTACTTCGATGATGTGAGCTTCGACCGGTTTGCCACCCTCACCTTCGATGCCAGCACCGTGGCCTATGCCTTTGCGGGTTTTGGCGGCGCCGAGAATTCCAGCGTGGCAGCGGATCCCACCGGTGGCGCCAACCAGGTGGTCAAGGTGGTGAAGGCCTCCGGCGCCCAGACCTGGGCTGGAACCACCATGTCCATGGGCACCTCCGACTTCTCCCTGCCTCGGCTCCCCTTTACGGCCACCAGCACCCGCATGCTGGTCCGGGTCTACTCACCCGATGCCGGGATCAAGGTCAAGCTCAAGGTAGAGGATGCCTCCAACGGCAGTGTCAATGTGGAGCAGGACGCGACCACCACGACCTCCAATGCCTGGGAAACCCTGCTCTTCGATTTCGCCGCACCGGTTGCTGGGGCACTGGACTTCGCGAAGACCTACAACAAGGCCTCGATCTTCTTCGACTTTGGCGTGGCCGGGGCGAACAAGACCTACTACTTCGACGACGTGACCTTCGACGCCCTGAACGCCCCGGTCACCTTCGATTCCCCGCTGGTGACCTACACCCTCACGGGCTTCGGCGGCGCCGAAAATTCCACGGTGGCCACGGATCCCAGCGTGAGCACCAACCACGTGGTCAAGGTGGTGAAGGCTTCCGGCGCCCAGGTCTGGGCGGGTACTACGATTTCCACGGGCGCTAACAACACCATCGGCAAGATCCCCTTCACGCTCACACGCACGAAGCTCAGCGTCCGGGTCTACTCACCCGATGCCGGTATCAAGGTGAAGCTCAAGGTGGAGGACGCCACCAGCGGCGGCATCAATGTGGAGCAGGATGTCACCACGACGACATCCAACGCCTGGGAAACGCTGACCTTTGATTTCGCCACGCCGGTCTCCGGGACCCTTGATGTGACCAAGACCTACAACCGGGCCTCGCTCTTCTTCGACTTTGGCGTGGCCGGTGCGGGCAAGACCTACTACTTCGACGACCTGACCGTCCTGCCTTAACGTTCTCCTGATTCCGACTGCTTCAACGACAAGCTTGCGATACATCCAGAGACCCTGGCCCCTGATTTGGAGGAAGTCATGATTGGTGCAAACAACCTGGTTCGGTGGGGCCTGGTCCTGAGCCTTGTCGGCGCCCTGAGTCCTCTTCCCGCCCAGGACACGGGGTTCAGCAAGGAGTTCAAGTTCCGGTTGGGCTACACGCCCAGCCCCAAGGATCACCTGCGCAATCCCTACACCGGCTTCGGGCTGAACTTGGGCTACGGCATCGGCGTGGGCAGGCTCGGCCTCGAACTGGGCTACATCTACAAGACGGGCGACAACTACATCACCCAGCCGGATGCCTCGGCCCTGGGCGCCTCGCAGCTTCCCATGAACCCGGCCAAGTCTGTCGAAGACAAGCGGAACCAGCTCGCGGGCTTCACCGTGCGCACCTCCTTCAGCCAGGCCCTGGCCCAGGATTGGCGCTGGCAGGCGGGCATCCAGTTCGGCGGAGGCTTCAAGCATCAGTACGTGGGCGATACCCAGAGTCTTCCATGGGACGCCGCTTCCGGCACGACGGCCTGGCGGGATTTCTACCTGGGCGTGCCGGTGCAGGGGGGGCTGAATCCCACGCCCTTCGCGGGCGTGATCTGGCGGGTGGACAAGGATTCGAGTGTGGAATTGAACCTCGTGCTGCTGCGCTACAAGGCCATCGAGTATCACCACTACGCAGGCACGGCCAGCAGCTACACCGCGGGTTCGACCGGGGCCTACGCCGCTGGCGGCGCGACCTACCCCATGGACTCGTTGGAGACGAAAAACCGCCTCGTGCCCCATGCCGAAATCGCCTATGTGTTCCATTTCTAGGCCCCAGATCCCGAACCGCGGAGACCGATCATGAACATGCGCAACACGCTCCAACTCTCCACCATTGCGGTGATGCTGGCCGGTGGTGTGACCCTGAACGCGCAGACGACCACGGGCGCCCTGCGGGGCCAGGTGACCGATGAAGCCGGCAAGCCCATCAAGGGAGCGCGCATCAGCCTGGAAAGCATCGCGCTCTTCCAAACCCGCGTCTTCGTCACCGACGCGGAAGGCATGTACCGCGCCCTTCTGCTGCCCGTGGGCAACTACACCGTGAAGGTGAGCGCCGAGGGCCGGCTTGGGAAAACGGCCAACGATGTGCGCATCGGCGTGGGCGCCAACCTGGCCCTCCCCTTCGTGCTCAAGCCCACGGAAGTAGCCTCCGGCACTGTGGAAGTAATCGCCAGCACCGCAGCCGAAGCCAAGACCAGTGACAAGATCTCCGTGAACTACTCGGCGGACCAGCTGCTGAAGCTGCCCGTCTCCATGGCGGGCTTTGATTCCATCACCAACATCGCCCCAGGCGTGGCTGGCTACGGCACTGGGGCGCGGGTTCGCGGCTCGGACACGAACCAGATTCTCTACAGCATCGATGGCATCAACGTGAAGGACGATTCCGGGAAAACCTCCTCTCTCTACCAGCCGCTGCCGGATTCCATCGAAGACGTGCAGGTGGTGGCCTCGGGTCTGAACGCGCGCAGTGGCCTGGTCAGTGGCGGCCAGGTGAACATGGTCACCAAGAGTGGCTCCAACACCTTCGAAGGCAGTGTGCGCGCCAACATGTCGCGGGCCTCCCTGGGCGCGGACTTCCCCCTCACCAATGCCTCAAATAGCACCAACCTGCTCCGGGAAGACCTCACGCACACGCTGGATGTCATCGTCAGCGGCCCCATCCTCAAGGACCGCCTCTGGTTTACGCTGGGCAGTCGCTTCACGCCCTCCCAGGCCACGACAGGGCTGCTGGGCTACACGGTGGTGGGTGTGCAGAAGCAGCCAGATGGTTCCACCGCCATCCTGCCCTGGAACCAGGTCAAGACCATGCTCCATCCCATGTCCACCTATGGGCTGAACCGCAACGTGGACAACGTCGTCAACGCGGGTCCTGGGGCGGGTTACAGCACTGATACGGAACAGGCGGGCACCCAGCTCAGCTCGTCCATCAAGTTCAAGAAGATCGAAGGAAAACTGACGGGGATGATCACGCAGGATCATTCGCTGAGCCTCACGCTGTTGAACGAGAAGACCACCCAGGGTGGCGTTCAGGGGCAGAAGAACGCCGATCCCTGGGAAGGCAACATCATCCGGGGCATCGGTGACATGACCACGGAAACCAAGGCCTACACCGTGTCGTGGAATGGCGTGTTAGCCCCGAACTGGACCATTGAGGCCCGCACCACCTATGCGGCCGTGTCGGCCAACGACGTGGCCAACCCAACTCCTGGTGTGGCCGTGGCCGGCTATTTCGCCACCGGCGATCCGAACCTGCGCTTGCGTGGGGAAAGCGGCCCCCACTCCTGGCTGGCGGACGAGGGCTACAACTACGGCCCCCTCCTCACCAACATGTCGACCTACATCAATCCCGAGAAACGGGGCAACCAGACCCTCTCCGTGAACGTGAAGACCATCCAGGATTTCCAGGGCTCCCATGACATCGACATGGGTGGCGAAAAGGTGACCACGCTCTACAACTTCGGGCGCACCAAGTACGGCAACCGGGGCGTCTTTACCGGCGGCTGGGAGCGGGATGCCGCCACGGGCAACTACCTCTACCCGGTCTTCCGCCGGGGTGCGCAGGGGACCAGCCCCACGGAAATTCTGCAGATCGGACCTGGTGAAAACCCTTCGGCCAATGGCTGGACCGCCTGGGACAGCATGCCCGGCGGCCTGGGCACCCAGTCGCCCTTCCTCCACTGGGAAGCCATCCGGGGACCCAGCGCCCACATGGAGCGGTTCTTCGACAATCCTGGGGATTCCAAGAACAGCACGACCTCGCTCTATGTGAATGACAACTGGACCGTGAATCCCTATTGGAACGCGATGCTGGGCGCCCGCTACAACAAGCTGGTGATGCAGGATCAGGGTGGCAACCAGATCAATGACATGAACGTGTTCGAGCCCCGCTTCCTGCTGAAGTTCAATCCCGATGGCCAGAACAAGGAAGTCTATTCCTTCTCCGCCGCCAAACTGGCCTCGGCCTATTCCGATGCCGTGGCCAACAACTTCCGCGGCAATGCCTGGGAAGTCCGTACCGTCCATCTCTGGAGCGGCGCGGGCCTGGATCCCAACATCGCTCAGCCCGGCTTCGATACGACCGGGTCCGCTGGAGATGCCCCCACCGGAACCTACAACGGCTACACCTACACCGGCCAGAACATGCACGGCGTTCGTTGGGTGGACTACCAGACGCTGACCGATCCCAACAATTTCGGACCCGCCTACGACATGCTGGATGCCCGCCAGACCTACCTGGCGAAAGGCCTCAAGGCGCCCTTTGCCGTGGAGTTCAGCCTGGGCTACCAGCGCAACTACGACTCCGGCTTCTTCCGCATCAACGCCACCCGCCGGAACTACAAGAACAACATCATCGGCCCCATTCACGATTACGGCATGGCCTCGATGGTGCATATGGTGAGCCCGGCCCCCAATGATCCTCTGCGCATGTGGAAGCAGGCCACCATCTGGCGGAACTCCGAATTCGACCGGGTCTACACGGGCCTGGAGATGACCTTCCAGAAGCAGCTGTCCAGCCGCTGGAGCCTGATGGGCTCTTACACCATGGACCAGTCCACGGGCACCAACGATCTGGACTACTACAACTACAAATCCCTGCGGGAAAAGCTGCTCACCCCCGAACAGCAGAATGCCGCCGTGGGCAAGGGTGTGCTCAGCCGCAACCAGATCGCGCACGTTTTCCTCACCTACACCGTGCCCGTGGGAGCTGGCAACATCTCCTTCTCCTTCAAGGCCGACACCTGGCAGGGCGGCCTGATCCAGGCCCAGGGCTGGACCGACTACCGCACCCTGGCCGGTTTCTCCGCGCTGCAGCTGCCGGGCACCATCGCCGGGGAGCGGGTCATCGATGTGGATCAGCGAACCGGCAACTGGCAGACCTTCTTCCCCACCTATTCAGGGGACATGGGCTCGTTCAAGACGGGCGTGGATTACTACCAGATCGGCGCCAAGCTCCAGTGGGACATCCCCATCGGCATCGGCAAGACCCGCATGATCGGCTACGTCTCGCTCGACAATCTCTTCAATCACATGCTCATGACCAACGTCTACGGCTACTTCAACGGGGATTCCCCCAATCAGAACAACAACGTGGTCCCCGGCAGCGCCATGGCCCTGTTCTACAGCGGGCGGACCTACGGACAAACCCCCGGCGATGTGGGCGCCAAGTACGGCGACTACAACAATGGCAATGGCAATGGCGGGCGCCGCGTCGGCGACTTCAGCTTCGGGTTCAAGTTCTAAGCGAACAGAGAGAAGGAGAGTGTCATGAATGTCATCCGCACCTGCCTGCTGGGCCTGCTGGTCCTTCCCCTGTCCGCCCAGTCCACGGCCTTCAGTGCCGGGGGCGCCCTCATTCTCGGCCTGGACAGTTACAAAAAGGCCGTCAACACCACCACCGGGTTTATGGTGAATGGCGCCTGGGACACCACGGTGCTCAAGTCCGGCATTCCCGCCCGTTTGTCCCTCGGATACGGGTTCATGCCTGGCAAGGCTACCAATGGCCTCAAGACCTCCCTGTCCGTGATCCAGCTGTCGGGGGACATCCTCATCGAGACGCAGGTCGAAGGGCTCCGGGGCGTGGTGGGCCTATCCCTGAACAAGTATTCGGCCAAGTACAGCGGTGAAGAAAGCCAGTCGGCCTTCGATGTCGACCACCACTTCCCTTTCCATGATGTGGATGGGGTGAAGGGCGGCATCCGCCTGGGCTTTGACTACAGCTTGAACAGGCAGGTGAGCTGCGAAGCGTTGCTTCAGACCACGGAGCTGGCGGGCCGGCAGCGCAACGACGCGCTCATCCGGAAGGGTGCCATTAATCCCGGTTGGCTGCAGTTTGGTGTGCGCTACAAGTTCTAGATCGCCCGATTCCAAACAGGGTTGAAGGTGCGAAGTGTCATTGGAACGGGGGCGGTTGTGAGCCGTGTTGAACGGGGGCGGTTGTGAGCAGTGCTGAACGGGCAGGGGAAGCGGGCAAAGCCGGGGGGGACGAAGGACGGTTGTCCTTCGGGGAGAAGGTTGGCTATTCCCTGGGTGATGCCGCTTCGAACTTCTACTGGAAGACCTTCGAGTTTTTCATCATCTTTTTCTACACGGATATCTTCGGCATTTCCGCGGGCGCCGTCGGCACCATGATGCTGGTCACCCGCGTCATGGACGCCGTGGCGGATCCCATCATGGGCACCATCGCCGACCGCACGCGCACGCGCTGGGGGCATTTCCGTCCCTACCTGATCTGGTTCTCTATTCCCCTGGCCCTGGGGGGCGTGCTGACCTTCACCACCCCCAACCTGGGTGGCGGCGGGAAGCTGGTCTACGCCTACGTGACCTATTGCCTGCTGATGCTGCTCTACACGGTGGTGAACATCCCATATAGCGCCTTGCTGGGCGTCATGACCTCCAATTCCAAGGAGCGGACATCGCTGGCCTCCTTCCGGTTCGTGGGGGCCTTTTCCATCGCGGTGATCGTCCAGTACTGCACGCCCAGCCTGGCTCAGTTCTTCGGCATGAATGCCTCCCAGCGGGCGGGACACGCCTTCCTGGCGCATCCCATCGAATGGTTCCGCTGGTTCCTCTCCAAGGATTTCCTCACCCTGCCGTCGAACCTGATGAAGGGCTGGCAGATGACCATGGTGCTCTACGGCGCCATCGCGGTCCTGCTCTTCCTGCTCTGCTTCCTCATCACCCGCGAGCGTGTGACGCCGCCTGAGAACCAGAATCCCGACCTCCGGCAGGACATGCGCGACATGTTCAGCAGCCGCGCTTTCCTCGTGATGATGGGCGTGGCCATCGTCATGATTACGTCCTTCGTGCTCAAGGGCTCGGTCTCGGCCTACTACTTCAAGTACTACGTTCATCGCAACGATCTGCTGGGCCCCTTCCTCGTGTCCAACGCGCTGGCCTTCCTGGCGGCCGTGGTCATCGCCCCGGCCATCGCCAAGCACTTCGACAAGAAGACCCTCTTCATGGCTTCCATTGGCCTCGGCGGGCTCATCATCGCCGGTTTCTGGTTCGCCCGGCCGGGTGACATCGGGTTCATGTTTGCCCTGCAGATCCTCTCGAGTTTCGTGATCGGCTTCAACTCCCCGCTGCTCTGGGCCATGTTCGCGGACACGGCCGACGATGCGGAGTGGCGGCTCGGGCGCAGGAACACGGGACTGGTGTTCGCCTCGGCCATCTTCGGCACCAAGATCGGTCTCGCCATTGGCGCCTGGGTGACGGGCCTGATTCTCACCTGGTTCGGCTATGTGGCCAACGTGGAGCAGACGGCTTCTTCGCTGCTGGGCATCCGGCTGTCCATGAGTGTGGTGCCTGCCGCCATGCTCATCCTGGCCGCCCTGCTCATGAAGGCCTACCCCCTCACCGACCAGCTGATGGTCCAGATCGAGGCGGATCTGAAGGCGCGCAAACAGGTGGTCAACGATGCGCTCTAGAACCCTATGGATACTGGGCCTGCTCGCCCTCTGCCTCCACGGTCTGGCGATGGCTCAAACGGCAACGATGGACCTCGCCGTGCAGAAGTGGCATGGGCAAGCCATCTGCTACTCGGGCTATCGCGAGGGTCAGCATCCCGATAAGCAGCTCTTTCCCACTCCGGCCCAGGTGCTCGAAGACCTGCGGATTCTCGAACCCCAGTGGCGTCTCATCCGGCTGTACGGCTCGGATCAACACAGCCAGGATGTGCTGGAAACCCTCAAGCGCCACAATCTGAAAATCAAGGTGATGCTGGGCGTCTGGCTCAGTGGGAAGCCTGGCAAGGAAGCTGAAAACCAGCGGCAGGTGGCCAAGGCCATCCAGTTGGCCAATGCGTTCCCAGGCATTGTGGTGGCTGTGAACGTGGGCAACGAGGCGCTGGTGTCCTGGTCCGATCACAAGATGACGGAAGAGGCCCTGATCGCCTTCGTCCTCCAGGTGAAGGCCGCCGTGACATGTCGCGTCACCGTGGCGGATGACTTCCTCTACTGGCTGCAGCCCGGCAGCAAGCTCGCGCAGCACCTGGACTTCATCACCTTGCACAGCTACCCCATCTGGGGCCACCAGGACATCGACCAGGGACTTTCGGCCACCACGGACAAATTCGAGCAGATCCGAAAACGCTACCCAGATAAGACCATCGTTTTCGGCGAGGTGGGTTGGGCCTCCTTCACGGAATCCAATCCCCAGCACGTGCCGCGAGCTGGCGATGAGGCCAAGCAGCAGCGCTACTTCGGTGAGATCAACGCCTGGGCCAAGGTCCGGGGCGTCACCACCTTCTACTTCGAGGCCTTCGACGAGCCATGGAAGGGCAAGGGTACCGAAGGCCACTGGGGTCTCTTCACGGTGGACCGGAAGGCCAAGCCGGTCATGCGCGGGCTCTATCCCGCCTTGCTGCCCACCGGCCCCACCTCCCCCAGTTATGAGACACCGGCCCCCACCTTGAAGGGCGACGGGAAGTGACCATGGGCAGCACCTTCGTTTCCGAATCCTCCATGAAGAGCGCCGCGGCGACGGTGGAGGGATCGTTCGTGGACATCCACGGCGAGCGCTTCTACCGCGTGGGTCATTTCGATGCCATGGCGCCCTTCTTCATGAGCCTCGTGAGCGCCTCGGACCACTGGCTGTTCATCTCCAGCAACGGCGCCCTCACGGCGGGGCGCAAGGATCCCGATCACGCGCTGTTCCCCTACTACACCGACGACCGCATCCACGACAGCCAGCACCAGACCGGCAGCAAGACCATCCTGCGGGTCACCATCGCCGGAAAGACCTCTCTGTGGGAGCCCTTCTCGCAGCGCTACCAGGGCCTCTACGGCCTGACGCGGAACCTCTACAAGAGTGTCTACGGCCACAAGATCCTTTTCGAAGAGATCAACCACGAGCTATCCCTCACCTTCCGTTGCGAGTGGATGAGCAGCGAGCGCTTCGGTTTCGTGCGCCGCTGCACCCTCCTCAACGAGGGCGGAGAAGAGGTGGTCGCGCACCTCCTCGACGGGGTGCAGAACGTGTTGCCCTGCGGATTGGATCGCCGATTCCAGATGGAATACAGCACCCTGGCCGATGGCTACAAGCGCACAGAAGCGTTGGACGGCACCGGCCTGGCGCTGTTCTGCCTCAGCTCGATCCCCGTGGACAAGGCCGAACCCAGTGAGGCCCTGCGGGTGAACCTGGCCTGGTCCACCGGTCTGGGGCCGGTGAAGCGGCTGTTGTCTTCCAATCAATTCGAGGCCTTCCGTCAGGGACTGCCCCTGCAGGAGGAGACCGATGTCCGCGGCCAGCGGGGTGCCTACCTGGTGAACACCGCCCTGAGGCTCGAACCGGGCGCGAAGAGGTCTTGGCTGGTGGTGCTGGAAGTCAACCAGGGCGCCGCCGACGTGCGTGCCTTGCACCGGCAACTCCAGGACGAGACCGATCTGCAGACCCTCGTCTTGGAAGATGTGGAGCTGGGAACGCAGAACCTCATCCGCATCGTGGGCAGTACCGACGGACTGCAGCGCACGGGCGATGAGGCCAGCACCTGGCGGCACTTCTCCAACGCCCTGTTCAACGTCATGCGGGGCGGTCTTCCCGATGACCAGTACCGGGTGTCCCGGGATGACCTGAAGGCCTTTCTCCTGAAATCCAATGCGGCGGTGGCCCGGGAGCATGACCTGCTTTTGGACGGGCAAGCGGCGGTCCTGACCCTGCAGGCGTGGAAGGCCTTGGCCATGACAACGGCGGATCCGGACCTGGTCCGCCTCGTCCATGAATACCTGCCCTTCACGTTCAGCCGCCGGCACGGCGATCCCAGTCGGCCCTGGAACATCTTCTCCATCCAGGTGAAGGACGAGAAGGGGCACAAGATCCTCAACTACCAGGGCAACTGGCGGGATATTTTTCAGAACTGGGAGGCCCTGGGCCACACCTATCCCGGCTTTCTCGAAAGCATGATCTTCAAGTTCGCCGACTGCACCACGGCCGATGGCTATAACCCCTACCGCGTGCTGCGGGAGGGCTTCGAGTGGGAATCCATCGATCCCCATGACGCCTGGTCCTTCATTGGCTACTGGGGGGATCACCAGATCATCTACCTCCTGAAGCTACTGGAAGCCGCCCAACGGTTCCGGCCTGGCAGCCTCGTGAAACTCTTCAACCAGAGGGTCTTCACCTATGCGGATGTGCCCTACCGCATCAAGCCCTACCAGGCCCTGCTCGACAATCCGCGCAGCACCATCACCTTTGATCAGGAGGCTCATGCTTCGGCCATATATCGGGCCCAAGCCACAGGGGCCGATGGCAAGCTCCTGCTTGGTCCTGAGGGCATCATGCGAGCCAGCCTGGCGGAGAAACTGCTCCTGATGGCGCTGACCAAGCTGTCGAACTTCATCCCCGAAGCCGGCATCTGGATGAACACGCAACGCCCGGAATGGAATGACGCCAACAACGCTCTGGTGGGCTACGGCGTCTCCATGGTGACGCTCTGCTACCTCCGACGCTTCCTGGTGTTCTGCCGCGAGACTTTCGCGGCTTCCCCTGCGGAGGCTTTCCCCATCTCCGTCGAAGTGGCGGCGATGCTTCGAGGCGTGACGGCCACCTTGGCGGCCCATGCGCCCCTTCCCGGCGCCCCCCTATCGGACCGGGAGCGGAAGCTCATGCTGGATGAGTTGGGGATGGCCGGTTCCACCTACCGGGAGAGGCTATACGACAAGGGCTTTTCGGGGGAGCTGGCCAGCCTTCCCGCAGAACAACTGCGCTCCTTCTGCACCCTCGCGCTGCTGCACCTGGATCACGCCATTCGCGTCAACCGGCGGGAGGATGGCCTCTACCACGCCTACAACCTCATGAAGGTCGTGGGCGATGGCATCGAGGTGCGGCCCTTGCAGCTCATGCTGGAAGGCCAAGTGGCCGCGCTCAGTTCGGGCGCGCTCAGCGCGGAGGAATCGCTGGAGGTGCTGGAAGCCCTGCGCAACAGCAGCCTCTACCGGGAGGACCAGGCCAGCTACCTGCTGTATCCGGATCGTCCGCTGCCCCACTTCCTCGACAAGAACAACCTCCCGGAAGCAGATGTGGCCTCGTCCGTCCTGCTGTCGACCCTGCTGGCGGCCGGGGATGAGCGTCTCGTGAACCGGGATGTCGAAGGGCTGGTCCATTTCCACTCCTCGTTCCGAAACGCCGAGCACCTGAAGGCGGCCCTCCAGACCTTGGCCACCGGCGAACATCGCGCCCTGGTTGAAAGAGAGACAGACGCGATCCTCGCCCTCTACGAGCAGGTCTTCGATCACCAATCCTTCACGGGCCGCTCCGGCACCTTCTTCAAGTACGAAGGCCTGGGCTGCATCTACTGGCACATGGTGTCCAAACTGCTCCTGGCCGTGGATGAGATCCGCAAGCACACACCACCGGCCGAGGCCCACACGCTGGCCCGGCTGAACCAGCACTATCACGATATCCGCGAAGGCATCGGCGTCCACAAGTCACCGGCCATCTATGGCGCCATTCCCACCGATCCCTATTCGCACACGCCGGGCTTCGCCGGGGCCCAGCAGCCGGGCATGACCGGCCAGGTGAAGGAAGACTTCCTCACCCGTTTCAGCGAACTGGGCCTGGTGGTGCGGGAAGGCTGCATCACCTTCCAGCCGCGCCTCATTCCCGATGCGGAGTTCCTCCAGCAGTCCGCCACGTTCCACTACATCGACCTCGCGGGACAGCCCGTGCAGTGCAAGCTCGAACCTCAGACCTTCGGCTACACCTTCTGCCAGGTGCCCGTGGTGGCCCATCGTGGGGGCCCCCCTCGCATCTTGGTGGCGGAGGCGGGAGAAGCCCATCGCACCGTGGAAGGGCTTTCGCTAGACGCAAAGACCAGCGCTGGAATCTTTGATCGCGACGGCGTGGTTGAACGCCTTGACGTGTTCCTGGGACTGGATGAAGCCTGAGCTTTAGGCGCGGTTTCATACACGCTTGCATTCACAGATTGCACAGATAGGCGCCGACCCAACTCGCATGGGCCCGCCACTGAAGCCCAAGCTTCCGAAGCAGCCATCATGCGGCTTTTGTCATCTGTGTGAATCGGTGAAATCTGTGGACCAAAGCCCCTACTGCGTCATCTGCGACATCGGTGGTTGAAGTCTTTTTGATTTGAACGGAACCTGACCGCGCTCAGCGCCAGTGCCCTTCGATCCAGTACCAGCCGCGCTCATGGCGTTCCCAGTGGCCATCGATCCACGCGGCCCTGGGGTGGGGGCGGGCATGATAGTAGCCGGGCACCCATACGTAGTCGCGGCCATCCCAGTTCCAGTGACCGGCCACCCAGTGCTGATCGGAGGCCGGGGGAGGCGGCAACCGCTCGTAGCGGACCGGTGGGGGTTCCCGCTCCACATAGGTGTAGCGAACGACGGGGACAGGGGCGATGACGGCCACCCTTCCCCGGGGACCCACCAGACAGGCCAGGTCGAGCAGGGCGAGCGACGTCAGGATGAACGTGGCTGGAAGGGCTTTCATGGGGCGGGCTCCACAGAGGGCTTCTTTGGATGGCAGACAATACCTCAGTTCATTGGACACGGAAGGCCGGGCTGGGGTTGAGGCCGCGTTTGTGGGACAGGTCGTCCCACGGTTGGGACGCAGTGGCGTCATGCAAAACAATCAAATCAATAAATAAAGATAGTTACGGATTGGCATTGCTTTGGCTCTTGGGTGGCTGGAGCCCTTCATGGACATCGCCCTTCCGCCCCCCAACCCTCTGAAGAAACGCCTCTGGGCGGCTGGGGCCATCCTGGGCGTGTTGGCTCTGCTCTTCGGGTTGGGCCGCCTGAAACCCGCGGCACCGGAAGTGGATCGCCAGAGCCTGCTGCTGGATCGCGTGCAGGAGGGCGCCATGGTTTTTCAGGTGCGCGGCACCGGCATCCTCGTGCCCGTGGACGTGCGCATGATCACGGCCCAGGTGCCCTGCAAGGTGGAGCGCATCCTCCTCTTTCCTGGTACCGAAGTGCGCGAGGATAGCGTCATCGCGGAGCTCTCCAGCCCCGAACTGGTGCAATCGACCCAGGATGCCTTCTGGAACCTGAGGCGAGCCGAGTCGGATTACAGTGTGAGCGCCCTCAATCAGAAGGGCACCGTGGCTTCTGCCCGGGCCGCTTACAAGGAAGCCGATACCACCCTGAAGGCCTTCGAGCGCTTGCACAAGGAGGGCCTTCAATCCGAGAGCGACGTGCTGCGCGCCAACGCGAAATACGAGGATTGCGCGGCCCGCCTCGCCACGGAAGAAGCCCGCATGGCGCTCTTCGAAGGGAAGGGGGGGCAGTTGGCTCCCGCCCGCGCGGCCCTGGAGCAGGCCCGCGCCCAATACGCCCTGAAGCAGGCGCAGACCAGTTCGCTGCGTGTGCGCGCGGGCATGACCGGCATCCTTCAGCAGGTGCCCCTGCAGGTGGGCCAGCAACTGGCGCCCGGCGCCAACCTGGCCAAGGTGGCCAAGCCCATGCCCCTGAAGGCCGAGCTGAAGGTCAGCGAAACGCAAACCAAGGATCTTCTCATCGGCCAAAGCGTGGCCGTGGATACCCGCAACGGCATCGTGCAAGGCCGCGTCATCCGCATCGATCCCAGCGTGCAAAACGGCACGGTCACCGTGGATGCCAGTCTGGAAGGCGCGCTGCCCAAGGGCGTCCGCCCCGATCTCAGTGTGGAAGGCATCATCGAGCTAGATCGCGCCGATCACACGCTGAAGGTGGGTCGTCCCGTGCAGGCCCAATCCTTCGCGACGATTTCGCTCTTCCGCCTCAGCGCCGATGGCAAAGAAGCCATGCGCCTCAAGGTCAAGCTGGGCCGGGCATCGGTGAGCAGCATCGAAGTGCTGGAAGGCCTCCGCCCCGGCGATCAGGTGATCCTCAGCGATACCAGCGCCTGGGATGGCGTCGACCGCATCCGCATTCACTAGGAGCCTGAGCCTCCCATGAAGCCCCCCGCCAAGCTCTCCTTCTTGATGATTCCCTTGCGGAGCCTGCTCCGCCGCCCCGCCACGTCGCTGCTCGCGGTGGTGATGCTCGCCATGGGTATCGGCGCGAGCACCGCGGTGTTCTCCCTCATGGCTCCGGTACTGCTGCGTCCCATGGGCATCGCAGAGGGCGACCGCGTGGTTCAGGCCTACCAGACCATCGATGGCGATATGGAGGGTATGAGATTCGCGTTTGAGCAGGGACTGCCTGCCGAAGAGGTGCGCGTCCAGCAGACCCACAACCGCAGCTTGGCCGCCTTGGCCAATGCCTCGGTGAGCCGGTTCGTCGTGCGGGCCGGAGAGCAGGAATGCCGCTACCTGCAGGGCTCCGTGGTCGGTTCCGGTTACTTCGGAGTTATGGGTGTGGCGCCTTGGTTGGGCCGGGCCTTCACGCCGGAAGAAGACCAGCGCGCCGAGCCCGAGGCGCTCATCAGCTACGCCCTTTGGCAAAGCCTCTTTGGAGGTGAGCGTCAGGCCATCGGCCAGATGCTTCAGGTGAATGGTCGCCCATGCAGAGTTCTGGGTGTCATGCCCCGGGCCTTTGCCGGCCACCACCTGGGACAACGCATGGATCTCTGGTTGCCAGAAGGCGCCCGTGCGGAAATCCTGCCGCCCAATCCGAAGGCCGATGCCGCCTTCAGTTCCAGCGAACCAACGCTGGCGCGACTGCGGCCTGGAGCCTCCCTGGCCCAGGCTGAAGCGGCCTTCCGCGCGCTAGGGTCCGACTTCCAGGGCGGTGGAAGGCCGGGCCTGAAGGCCAGCCCCATCACCCTGAGTCCCTTCGCGAGGGACCGGGCCCGCGTGATGGAAGCCCGCCTCCCGGCCCCCTGGCTCATGCTATCGGTGGCGGGTAGCCTCCTGTTGCTGGCCTGCGCCAATGTGGCCAACCTCCAGCTGGCCCAACTGGAATCGCGGCGCCAGGAATTCGCCACGCGGCTGGTGCTTGGCGCCAGACCAGGAGCCATCGTGCGGAGCGTGGTGGGTGAAAACCTGCTGCTGAGCCTGGGGGCCGGCGTTCTCGGCCTTGCCCTCGCCCAGCCCTTCATGCAGGGCATCCAGGCCATCCGCGATGTGAAGGTCTATGAGATGTCCCTGCCAGCGACCCTCAGTGCGGAGGCCTTCCTCTTCGCGCTCCTGGCGGTGTTGCTGACGGGCTTGGCTGTGGGCCTCCTGCCGGCCTACCAGGCCTCAAGGGTGCAGTTGGCCCAGGTGCTGAAGGATGGCGCCAGCACGGTGACCGCAGGCAGCCATCTGAAGGATGCCCTCGTGGTGTTCCAGGTCGCCCTGGCGCTTTCCCTGGTGACGGGCGCCGCCCTGGTGGGCCGCGGCCTGGATCAGGCCCGGGGCGCGGCTTTGGGTTATCGCGCGGAGGGCGTGGCGGGGGCGCGCATCGAGTTCCCCGTGACCTGGCCTGTGTCTCGGCGCCACGAGGCATTGAAGACATTGCAGGAGCGGGTGTCGGCCCTTCCTGGTGTGCGGTCCGCCAGCTGGGGCGAAGGGATGCCCATGGAAGACGGGAACCTGACCGTCATTTCAGTTCAGGGGAGGACCATCCGCCTACAGGGCGCGGGGCCCGGTTATTTCGGTACGGTGGGTCTGAAAGTGGTGGGTGGCCGGGAGTTCACCCCGACCGACCTGGAAGGGCGTGGCTGGTTGGTGAATCAGGCCCTGGCTCAGCAGCTCTGGCCGGGGCAGGATCCGGTGGGCCGCGAATTGGCCGGACATCCCGTTCTCGGCGTGGTGCAGGATCACGCCATGAGTCCAAAAGAAGGGTTGCACGAACCCATGCTCTTCCGGCCCATCCTGCCAGACGGGCATGCGTGCCTGCTGTTCCGCACGGATGCCATGCCCGAGCGCATCTTTCCCTCGGTCCGCCAGATCCTGCGCGGCATCGATCCGGACCTGCCCCTGCTTCATATCACCACCCTCGAGGCGCACCTGGACCGGCTGCACTGGAACCTGCGCGTGGCCTCCTGGCTGCTGGGCTTCTGCGGCCTCGTGTCGCTCGTCCTTTCGGCCATGGGTGTGCAAAGCCTCCTGGTCTTCAAGGTGGCGCGCCAGGTCCGCGAGATCGGCTTGCGCATGGCCCTTGGCGCGCAACAGGGGCAGATCCTGCGGCAGGTGGTCCGGCGGGGCATGCAGAGCGTGACCCTGGGCCTGGCGCTGGGCTGTGCGGGCGCCTACTGGGTGGGCCGCGTGTTCCATCACCTGTTCGTCGGCATCGATCCCCTGGATTCCCAGAGCCTCTTCAGGGCCCTGGCCGTGCTGCTGCTCGCCTCCCTCTTCGCTTGCCTCCTGCCTGCGCTGCGGGCGGCTTCCCTCGATCCCGCCCAAGCCTTACGACGGAATTGAACCGCGCCCTCCACGAAAGGGATTCCCATGCCCAATCTGTTCCTGGATCTGCGAGTGGCCTTGCGCAACCTGCGCCGCATGCCGCAGTTCTCGGTGACCGTGCTGCTGGTGCTGGCCCTCGGTCTGGGTGCCACGGCGGCCATGGTGGGCACGCTGCGAACGGTGTTCTTTACGGAGCTGCCCTATGTGGAGTCGCAGCGCATCCACTACTTTTGGTGGACGGATCGGGAAGGGAAGGGTTTTCACATGCCCGCCTCCTGGCCTCTCTACCAGGAGATGAAGACACGCCTGCGGGGCGTCAGCGCCGTGGAGGGCATCAATCCGGTGAACATGAACCTGGCGAGTGATGGCGATCCCGAGATCGTCATGGCCGGTCGGGTGACGCCGGGCTTCTTCAATGTCTTCGATACCAAGCCACTGCTGGGTTCCCTCCACTGGGCGCCCGATACCACCCGGGGCGTGGTGCTGACGGAAAAACTGTGGACCTCGCGCTATGGCCGCGATCCCCTCATCCTGAGCCGTACTCTGCGTCTTAACGGAGAAGAACATCCCGTGCTTGGCGTGGTGCCTGCGGCGGTTCAGATTCGCGGCTCCCAACTCTTCGTTCCCCTCTTACCCGGCCCCGACCAGGTGAAGGGCCGCTACAACCGCTTCATATTCACCTACCTCCGGCTGGCCCCAGGCACGGGCGAAGCCCAGATCAAGGCGGAACTGGAGGCCCTCTCTCAGGGCATGGCGGAAACCCATCCGGGCCAGCAGGAAACCACCACCAAGCTCGTGAGTCAGGCGGAGGTCACCCTGCGGCGGGAATCTCACAAGACCCTGGGTGCCATCCTCGCCTTGGCCACCGTATTCCTGGTGGCCATCACCCTGGTGAACCTGGCCAATGCCATGCTGGCGCGGGCCTTGGCAGCCTCGGAAGAAACGGCTCTGCGCCTGGCCCTGGGGGCCAGTTCCTGGATGGCCATCCGGCCTCGGCTGGCGGAATCCCTGCTTTTGAGCTTCGGCGGTGGCCTCGCCGGTCTCGGCGTGGCTCAGGCCACGCTCGCCTTGCTCCGTCCCGTGGTGAGCCCGACCCTGCAGGCGGCGCGGCCCCTGGCCCTGGATGGGGCGCTGCTGGCCTGGACCAGCCTGGCGGCCCTGGTGGTGGCCCTGGGCATGGCGGGCATTCCGGGCATGCTCATCTCGCGGATTCGACTGGGCTCCTTGCTGAACGCCAGTGGCCGCGGCCTCATCGGTGGCGGATCGCGCCATCTGCGGGTGACACTGGTGGTGGTGCAGGTGGCCATGGCCCTCACGCTGCTGGCCTCCTTCGCCTCTCTCGAAGGCACCCTCCTCCGCCTGATGAAGACGCCGCTAGGCCTGCGCACCCAGGGCGTGGCGGTGTTCACCTGCGACACCAGCGCCAAGGATGAACCCGGTGAAGCACAGGCTCGGCTGAAGGCCACGGCCCTTCTGGAACGCCTCCAGGCTGTGCCGGGAGCGAGCCGTGTGGGAAGCATCGCCATGCTTCCGGTGGATGACTACGGCTGGAACTACAGCAGCGAAACCCATGACCGCCCACGCCGGGAAGATGAATGGGTGGAGCTGCGCACGGCCAGCCCTGGCCTCTTCGGCGCCTTCGGCATCAAGCTCCTGGCCGGGCGGAACTTCACCGATGCGGATATGCGCGTGGTGGAGGCTCCCATCGCCATCATCAGCCAATCATTGGCTCGCACCTTCTGGCCCGGGAAGGATCCCATCGGGCAGGAATTCCGTGGGCCGAACAACCGCTGGGTCCAGGTCATCGGCGTGGTGGCCGATGTGCGCAATGCCGGTCCAGGCAGTGATCAGGCGCAGATGACTTCCTACTTCGCCTCGCCCACGGGCATGGCCACCACCACCTTCGTGGTGCAGTTCGACAACCCGCGGTTGATGAATCTGGAGGCGCTCCGCGGCGCGGTCCGAGACGTGGCTCCCGACTGGCCGGTCAAAGGGCTGCGCCCCATGGAGGATGTGGTGGCCGAAAGCCTGGAAGGCACCACCACCCAGACCCGCCTCATGGGCCTTGCAGGAGGCCTTGCTTTGCTGCTGGCCTTGGCCGGCCTCCACAGCTTGCTGGCCTACCTCGTGGCCCAGCGTGCCCGCGAGTTCGGTATCCGCTCCGCGCTTGGCGCCAGCGCCGCTGACATCTTCCGGCTGGTGTTGAAGCGGGGGCTCTGGACCAGCGGGCTGGGCATCGTGGCCGGGTTCGCCGCAGCTATTGCCGCAGGGCGATTGCTGGCCGCCTTTCTGGCGGACGCCCGGCCATCGAGCCCCACCAGCCTGCTCAGCGCCGCCGCCATCCTGCTGGCGGGTTCCATCCTCGCGAGCCTTCTGCCCGCCCTTAGCGCGGCGCGCATCGATCCCGCCGAGGCCTTGCGGGATGGCTAGGTCGCCACGCGTCACGAAACATTTCCTCACACGATCCCGCCTTTGTTTTCGGAGCCCACCATGTCTGACCCCATCATCCATCTCGATTCCATCAAGAAGGTGTTCACCACCGACGAGGTGGAAACCCACGCTCTGTCGGAAGTGCATCTCGATATCCGCGAAGGCGAGTTCGTCTCCATCGCCGGGCCCTCGGGTTGCGGCAAGTCCACGCTGCTTTCCATCCTGGGCCTGCTGGACACGCCTACCGGCGGCACCTACATCCTGAACAAGAAGCCGGCATCAGGCCTGAAACTGGCCGAGCGGGCCCGCATCCGCAATCGCGAGATCGGCTTCATCTTTCAAAGCTTCAACCTCATCGGCGATCTCACGGTGTTCGAGAACGTGGAGCTGCCCCTGGTCTACCGCGGCATGGCCGCCGTGGAGCGGCGCAATCGCGTGATGAACGTCCTCGAGGATGTGGGCATGAGCCACCGCGCCCGCCACCTGCCCAGCCAGCTCAGCGGCGGCCAGCAGCAGCGCGTGGCCGTGGCCCGCGCGTTGGCGGGCAAGCCCAGCATCCTGCTGGCGGACGAGCCCACCGGCAACCTCGATAGCGCCAACGGCGAATCCGTCATGGAGCTGTTGAAGGAACTCCACCAGCGCGGGTCCACCATCTGCATGGTGACTCACGACAGCCGCTTCGCCGGCGTGGCCGACCGCACCGTGCACCTCTTCGATGGCCGCATCGTCAGCGAAGATGAAGCGCGCAAGCAGCACACGGCGTAAACGAGACCCCACCCACGATTCCGGAGGAGCCCATGGTCATAGCGCTGTCCCGTCTCAGGCTGGCCTTGCGAAGCCTGATCAAGGCCCCGGGCTTTTCGGTGGCGGCCATGCTCACCCTGGCCATTTGCTTCGGCGCGAATCTGACGATTTTTGCCGTGGTGGATGCGATCCTTTTGCGCCCGCTCCCCTTCCCAGGGGCGGGGCGGTTGGTGACGCTCTACAACACCTACCCCAAGGCTGGGGTGGAAGATGACGGCGCGTCCATCGCCAACTACTACGAACGCCGAGGACAGTTGGCGGCCTTCCAGGGCCTCTCCATCTACCGCGAAGGCCGGGTCGTGGTGGGCGAACCCGGGGCCACGCAGCAGGAGGAAATCACTCAGATCAGCCCGGACTTCCTGGCGACTCTGGGGACGAACCTGCACATGGGGCGCGCCTTCAGTGAATCCGAGACCATGCCCGGCGCTGATGATGCGGTGATCCTGTCAAACACTTACTGGCAGCATCGCTTCGGCGGGGAGCCCGGCGCCATCGGGCAGACCCTTCGCATCGGCGGAGTCCCCAAAAAGGTGGTGGGGATCCTGCCGCCAGGGTTCCGGTTCCTCTCTTCCAAGGCCCAACTTTATGTGCCTTTCACCTCCAGGCCCGAATCCCGAGTCTCGCGGGATCGACATTCCGGGGGTGGTGCGATCCGTATGATCGCCCGGTTGGGGAATGGCACTTCCCTGGAGGAAGCCCAGTCCCAGGTGGATGCCCAGAATCAAGCCCTGGAGCTGGAGAATCCCCAGGCCGCCATGATGGCCGATGTGGGCTTCCGAACGCGGCTCGTCCCCCTCCACGCCTTCCACGTGAAGGCCATCCGTACCACGCTGATCCTCCTGCAGACTGGCGTGTTCGTCCTGCTGCTTATCGGTTGCGTGAACCTCATCAACCTGCTGCTCATCCGGGCCAGCCACCGCGCCAAGGAATGCGCCATCCGGTTGTCTCTGGGGGCCACCCGCGGCTGGATCATCGGTCAGGTGGTGGTCGAGAACCTCGTGCTCACCTTGTGTGGAGGCGTGCTAGGGCTGGGTGTCGGCGCCGCCGGTATTGGCGCGCTGGGCCGCTTCGGCGTGGAGCGGTTGCCATTGGGGGCGCAGGTGTCCCTGAACGGCCGCATGGTGGGAGCGGCCCTGGCCGTCGCGATCCTCACGGGGTTCCTGCTGTCCCTACCCATCGCCTGGATGAACCTCCGCGTCCACCTCGCCGACACTCTGCATGCTGAATCGCGAGGCGGGACCGCCAGCGCCTCGGCCCAGGGTGTGCGTCACGGCTTCATCGTGGCCCAGATCGCACTCGCCTTCGTGCTGCTCTCGGGGGCCGGTTTGTTAGGGCTCAGCTTGAAGCGCACGATGGCCGTCTCCCCGGGATTCCAGTCCGACCATCTGCTCACCGGGCGGCTCGAACTGTCGTTGAGGCAGTACCCCTCAGCTTCGGCGATCCTCGACTTCCACGAACGCCTCCTTAAAGGCATCCGCCAACAGCCGGGGGTGGTCGCTGTCGGCCTGATCAGCAACGCGCCGCTCAGCGGGAACGATGGCAAGAGCGCTTTCAAGGTCGCGGGCCATGTGTTGCAGCCTGGAGAAACCTTGCGAGGGCATTACGGCTACTACGTCGCGGGAGACTACTTTCAGTCTCTCGGAATTCCTCTCAAGGGTGGACGGTTCCTCGAGACCGCGGATTCCCACCGGTCCGAACGAGTCTGCGTCGTGGACGAGGACTTCGCCCGCGCCTACTGGCCCAAGGGGCTGGCCCTGGGCCAGCGGCTCTTCCGGGGTTCCCAGGACGCGCCATCGGATGAAGCCTTCACCGTGGTGGGCGTGGTCGGGGCAGTCAAGCAGAAGGCGCTCACAGAACACCAGGCCCAGGGTGCCGTGTACTTCCCCTACCTCGTCAATGCCGATTCGACAGCCTTTGTGGTCACCCGTACCATGCTTCGGCCTGAGGGACTCGTTCCCACCCTGCTGAAGACCCTGCGGAACCTCGACTCCGAACTGGCCTTCGCGGACCTTCAGACCATGGATGCGCGCATCGCCGACAGCCTGGTCGCCCAGCGTTCCCCGGCTCTGCTAATCGGCATCTTCGCCAGCGTGGCGCTCCTGTTGGCCGCCTTGGGCACCTATGGCGTGCTCAGCTATGCCACCCTGCAGCGTCGCCGCGAGATCGGCATCCGCATGGCTCTGGGAGCCGTGCCAAGGCAGATCCTGGCCCAGTTTCTCCGCATGGGCGGCAGGCTTTCCATCGCGGGGTTGGCCCTCGGTCTTCTGGGGGCCTGGGCCATGAGCCGTGGGATGGAAAGCACTCTGTTTGGTGTCGAGGCCATGAACCCGGGCCTCCTCGCGGCCGCAGGCGGCCTCCTTTTCGCGGTCGTCTTGCTGGCCTCCGCCGTCCCCGCCTTTCGCATGGCCGGAATCGATCCGGCCATCGCCCTTCGATCGGAATGACCCATGTCGACCCTTCTGCTGGACCTTCGCCAATCCTTTCGCGCCCTTCTGCGTTCGCCGGGCTTCACCCTGCCCATCGTGCTGGTGCTGGGCCTGGGCATCGGGGCCAACGTGGCCCTGCACGCCATCCTGTCCACCGTGCTGCTGCGGCCCCTGCCCGTGGCGGAGCGGGAGGGGCTCGTCTTGGTCAAGCAGGCGATGAAGGGGGAGAAGGCGCTGTGGGGCATGTCGCATCCCCAGTTCGAAGACCTGAAGGCCAGCCCGCTGCCCTTCTCGGGCATGGCCGTGTCCTTCAGCGATCGCGACGACCTGGTCCTGCGCTTGGGTGAGCGCAAGCTCGCCGCCAGCGCGCCCCTGGTGGGCGCGGGCTGGTTCCACGTGCTGGGTCTGGCCCCGGCCCTGGGGCGGACCTTCACGGCCGATGAGGAGGCTTCCGGCGCGCCCGTGGTCGTCCTCAGCCACCGGCTCTGGCGCACGGCCTTTCATGGTGATGCGTCCATTGTGGGGCGGTCGTTGGTCGCTGAAGGCTGCCCCGTTCCCCTCACCGTGGTGGGCGTGGGACCGGCGGGTTTCGAAGGGCTGGAACTGGGGCGGCGGGAGGACCTCTGGCTGCCCCTTCGGGCCCTGCCCCAGCTGGACGATGCCGGGGCGAAGGAGCTGTTCAGCAGCCGCCGTTTCCCCGGCTTCCTCATCGCGGCCCGCCTGAAGTCCGGTGTCTCCCGAACCGAGGCCCAGGCAGCGCTGGACACGGCCAGCCAGCTCGTCGCCCAAGCCCATCCCGACACCGATTCAGGCCGACGCTTCCGCCTGGAAGGCCTGGAGGCCTCGGAGCAGAAGGTGCTCGAGCAGGTGCTGCCCCAGCGGACCCTGTTGCTCGTCGCGTCGAGCCTCGCGCTGGTGCTGGCCGTCGTGGGCACCTCGGGCCTCTTCGCGGCTCGGGCCGCGCGACGGGAGAAGGAACTGGCCACCCGCTGCGCCCTGGGCGCCGAGGGAGCCTTCCTCATCCGGCCGCTCCTGCTGGAGGCGCTGCTGCTGGCCCTCCTGGCGGCTCCGGTGGCCCTGGGCTCGGGCCTGTTCCTGGCGCAGCGCCTCATGTTGAGGCCGGGCCAGGTGGTGAAGGAATCCACCCTCCTGCCCACCCTGGATGGCCGCATCCTGGCCTTGGGCCTGGGGCTTAGCCTCCTGGCCTTGTTGCTGGCGGCTCTGCTTCCCTTGTTGCGAGCGCGGCGCTTGGATCCAGCGCGGGTCTTCGCTTCTCGGGGTAGCGGCGCGCCCGCAGGCGGCGGCGCCTTCGTGGCCGCGCAGGTGGCCCTCTCTCTGGCCCTGCTGGCCGCCACCAGCGTGGCCCTCAGCGCTTTCCACAGCGCGGCCCGCATGGGTTTTCCCACCGCGCATCAGGCCTTCATGACGGTGAACACGGCCAATGATCCGGGCCTTCCGGATCGGCTGTTGGCGCGGCTTCGCGCCATGCCCGAGGTGGCCTTCGCGGCCCGGGGTGTGGCCGCGCCCCTGAACAAATTTCGCTTCACCTTTGGCATTCGGGGCGGTGATCGCACCGAGACGGAAAACGTCCCCGGGGCCGTGGTGGGCGGGGACTGGTTCCGGACCCTGGGTGTGAAGATCCTCGAGGGCCGCGACTTCACGGGCCAGGATGGCCAGGACCGGATCATCCTCAACGAAAGCCTGGCCCGGCGCTTCTTCCCGCAGGGCTCGGCCGTGGGCCGCGTGATCCATTTCGGCGGCATGAAGGCGGAAGTGGTGGGCGTGGTGGCGGATCACCGCATGCGCCCCGATCCCGACTTCCACCTGCCCATGCTGTGGCTCACGCCTCAGTGGCTTCAGATGGGACGGGCCTGTCTCATGGTCCAAGGCCGTGGCAGCGCCCGCGCCACGCTGAGCCGGATGAAGGAAGCCTTGGCCCTCGAAAAGCCTGGCGCCGAACCCATCCAGCTCCTCACGCTGGACGATCATGTGGCGGCCACCCTGCATCAGGAGAACCAGAACCTGCGCCTGCTGAGCCTGCTGGGATTCGGTTCGCTGATGCTGGCCTGCTTCGGCCTCTGGGCGGCCCTGAACTTGCATGTGGCGCTGCGCCGCCGCGACATGGGCATCCGCGCCGCCCTGGGCGCCACCGCGCGCGATCTCATCGCCAGCGTCATGGGGCTGGGCCTGAAGTTCCTGGGACTGGGCCTCGGCATCGGTTTGGCCTGCATCTGGGCCCTCACGCGACTCGCCCACGGACGCTGGCCCGGGCTGCCGCCGCTGGGAGTCCTCGACCTTGCGTTCAGTGCCATGACCCTGCTGGTGGCGGGCCTCCTGGCCTGCCTCATCCCCGCGCTGCGCGCCGCCCGTGTGAATCCAGCGGACGCGCTGCGTTCGGAATAGGAAGATCCATGAGCGCCCTTCTGTTCAACCTCCGCTACGCCTTCCGCAGTCTGCTGCGAACGCCCCTCTTCAGCCTGACGGTGATCTTCACGTTGGCCCTGGGCATCGGCGCGAACACCACCATTTTCAGTCTCATCGAGCGGCGCCTGTTGCGTCCTCTTCCGCTTCCGGATTCCGGCCGCCTCATGGTGGTGACGGAGTTCAAGAACGTGGGCTTCGATAACTTTTCATGGCCCGACTTCCTGGATGTGGAGCGGGAGGCGAGCTCCTTCTCGGGCCTGGTGGGCCTCATGAATGGCTCGGTCAACCTCACCGGGGACGGGGATCCGGAGCGCATCCGCACGGGGCGTGTGACATGGAAGCTCTTTGAAGTGACGGGTGTGCGGCCCTTTTTGGGACGCGGCTTCACCGCCGAGGAAGGTCAACAGAACGGGCCCAAATCCGTGGTGCTCACGCATGCCTTTTGGAAGCGGCGCTTCGGCGCCAATCCGGCCCTGGTGGGGAAGACCCTTCACTTGGATGGTGAGGATGTGCCCGTGGCGGGCGTGCTGCCGGAGGGCTTCCGCATGCCCTACCAGATTGGCAATGCCGAACTGTTCATCCCCCTGCGCCTGGCGCCGAACCAGCTGCAGCAGCGCGGGGCGCACTTCATGGGTAGCATCGGCCGTCTGAAGCCAGGCGTGGATCTCCGCAGCGCCAGGCAGGAAGTGGGCGGCATCCTCCAGCGGCTGGCCCAGGCCTATCCCGAATCAGCCCGGGGCTACCAGGCCAAGGTGGTGCCCCTGCAGGAGGAAGTCACCGCCAATGCCCGCCCCATCCTGTACTCCCTCATGGGCGCGGTGCTCTTTGTGCTGCTCATCGCCTGCGCCAACGTGGCCAACCTCCTGCTGGCCCGCAGCGCGGCCCGGGAGCGGGAAACGTCCATCCGCGCGGCCCTGGGCGCCGATCGCCAACAGCTCATGGGCCACATGCTGGCCGAAGCCGTGATCCTGGCCTTCTTGGGGGCCATGGCGGGCCTGGTCCTAGCCCGCTACGCCATGGTGGGCCTGTTGGGGGTTCTCCCGTTCTCGCCCACCGACGCGGCGGGGGTGGACGGGCCCATGGTGGGCTTCAGCCTGTTGATGGCGTGCCTTTCGGTCTTTCTCTTCGCCCTGCTTCCGGCTTGGCAGGCCAGCCGCGTGAACCTGGAAGCGACCCTGCGGGAGGGTGCGAAGGATACCGGAGGTCCCGTGCAGAAGCGGCTGCGCCGGGCCCTGGTCACGGCGGAAGTGGCCTTGGCCACCATCCTGCTGGCAGGGGCCGGCCTCATGATCCGCAGCCTTTGGTCGCTGCAGAAAGTGGATCCCGGTTTCCAGTCGGGGGGCGTGCTCACGGCGGGCATCGCGCTTCCGAAGATGAAGTACACCAGCCCTGAGATGGAGCGCGCCTTCCTGGTGCGGCTGCTGGCGTGCGCGCAGCAGGGCCCCGGCGTGGCTTCGGCAGCGGCGGTGGACACCCTGCCCATGGGGGGCAGCACCACCTCGTCCACCTACGTGCTCGATGGTCAGGCGCGAGACTCCGAAAGCCCCCATGTGGAAACGCACCATGTCACGCCCGCTTTCTTCGCGACCATGAGCATTCCCATCCTGCGCGGCCGCACCTTCGAGGCGCTGGAGGGCCGTGTGGCGATGGTGTCGGCCTCCTTCGCCGAACGCCACTGGCCGGGGCAGGATCCCACGGGCCACCGCGTGTCCATCGGTGGCGCCGAAGGCCCCTGGATGACCATCGTGGGGGTAGTGGGCAATGTGCGGACCGAAGATCTGGCGGGGTCACCCACCGCCCAGCTCTTCATGCCCATGCTGGACCCTGAGGCTGGATCTAATCGGTCTGTCACGCTGCTCCTCAAGGGCAGCGCCTCGTCGGGTTCCCTCACGCCGGGACTCAAGGCCGCCCTCCGCGAACTGGATCCCGACCTGCCGCTGTCCCAAGTCCGTCCCATGACCGCCATCCTCGAAGCGGGCCTGCGCGATGTGCGGGCCCAGGGGCTGCTCTTCGCGGCCTTCGGGCTGGTGGCATTGGTGCTTTCTGGCGTGGGCGTCTACGGCGTCACCAGTTTCCTGGTGGCTCAGCGCACGCGGGAGATCGGCATCCGCATGGCCCTGGGCGCGCAGATCCGCGATGTGCTCCAGCTCATTGTCGGCCAGGGCCTGCGCACCCTCGGGTTGGGTCTGGCGCTGGGCCTTGTGGCCGCCATGGCCATGGGCCATTTGGTGCGATCCCAGCTCTTCGGCATCACGCCCCAGGATCCCCTCACCCTCCTGCTGGTGGGCACCATCCTGGGCCTCATCGGCCTCCTGGCCTGCCTCCTGCCCGCCCTGCGCGCAGCGCGGGTGGAACCATCGGTAGCGCTACGCGGAGAGTAGTTCATGTCGAACCGTTTCCCGATCCTCCGCCAAACCTTTCGTGCGTTGCTCCGGGCCCCTGGCTATGCCTTGGCCGCCAGCCTCACGCTGGCCCTGGGGTTGGCCGCGGCCCTGGGGGGCCTCGCGCCCGCCTGGGATGTTTTGGCCACGCCCTTCGAGCTGAAGGAGGCGGGCCGCATCGTGAGTTTGTCGGGGGAAGGCGCGGACCATTCGGGGTTTCTAGGCCCTGTTTCCTTCCCTGATTTTCAGGACCTCTCCCGCGAGCTCAAACAGGTGGATGGCCTGGCCGCCTGCCGGGATGCCGGGCCCCTGCTCGACTTCGTGGATGGCCCTCGGCAGATGCGCACGGGGCTTGTGAGCCCAGGCTTCTTCCAAGTGATGGGCATGCCTCTCTTGCTGGGTCGCGATTTCGAGGCCAAGGAGGCGGAAGGCCGCGGCGCCCGGGTGCTCATCCTGGAACACGGGTTCTGGATGCGGCGCTTCGGCGGCGATCCACAGATCCTGGGCCAGAGCCTGAACCTGGATGGCGCGCCTTGGCAGATCGTGGGCGTGACAGCGCCCCAGCGGCGCCTGCCCTTCTTCCTCGACGATGCCATCGCCTTCCAGCCGCTGGCGCTGCAGGGTGGCGACCGGCGGCGCGAGGTGGCTTGCTGCTGGCTGTTTGGACGGCTGGCCAAAGGCGCCAGCCTGGGTCAGCTCCAGGGCGAGGTCGCGCGCCTCGTGCCCCAGCTTGGACCGCCGCGGCCCGTGGGAGACCGGGCTTGGGGCATCAAGGCCCGTGGCTTGGTGTCCTATTGGCGGGGCCGCATGGCCCCGGAAATCGCCCTGCCCATCACTTCGGGGTTGCTGATCCTCCTGCTGGCCTGCGCCAATGTGGCCCACCTCATGCTGGCCCGGCACCTGGGGCGCACGCGGGAATGGGGCCTGCGGGCCGCGCTGGGCGCGGGCAGCGGCGGGCTGAAGACACCGCTGCTGCTGGAGGCCGCGCTCCTGCTGGGATTCGCGACGCTGCTGGCCTTCCCGATGATTCGGGGACTGCAGCTCGCGGGCATCTTGTCGGATCGGCCGTTGGAGGGATCGATGTGGATGCCTCTCGCCATCACACTGGCGTTGGCCCTGGGAATCACCTCCCTGCTGCCCCTGCGTTGGGCCAGCCGCCTGGATCTCAATGAGGCCCTGCGGGAGGGCGGCGCTGCTTCGGCATCCAAGGGAAGCAACCGTCTTCGGGGTGCGCTGACGGTGCTGCAGCTGGCCTTGGCCTTCGCGTTGCTGGTGGGCGCGGGGCTCAGCCTGCGCGCGCTGGAGCGCCTGAAGGGGCTCAGCCCGGGCTACGACTTGAAGAATCTCCACGTGGCGATTCTGCGCCTGGACATGCGGGCCGGGGAGGACTTCCTGGTCCGGAGCGAGGCCTTCCAGCGCCACGTCCGCCAGGGTCTGGCCCAGGTGCCTGGCGTGGTTTCCGTGGCCATGTCCAACACGCGGCCCCTGGTGGATCAGGGCAACGGATGGAACCTGTGGCCGGAGGGGCAGGGAGCCATGCAGGCCGATCAGCATGCCATCAGCCCCGAGTATTTCCAGACCCTCCGGCTTCCCCTTCTCTCTGGCAGGAACCTGGAGGAAGGCGAAGCCGGGGTCTGCCTGGTGAGCGCCAGCCTGGCCCGGCGCTGCTGGGGGGAGGCTTCCCCGCTGGGACAACGGATCCGCATGAGCAGCGCGGAGGGGACGCCCTTCACCGTGGTGGGTGTGGTGGGCGAGGCCCGGATGAGCCGTCTGGCGCGCGAAGCCCGGCCCGCCCTGTACACCTCCTTGGCCCGGGAGGGTTCCTCCTACCTCACCGTCTACCTGCGCAGCGAAGCATCGGTCGAGGCCTTGAGAAGCACTGTCCAGGAAACAGCGCGGCAGGCGGACGGCGCCGTGCGTTTCCTGGCGTTCCAAAGCCTAGAGGCCCTGGCGGCCCGTGAGCTGGAAGGCCCTCGGGCTCTGCGCCGACAGACCCTGGCCGCGGGTGCCCTGGCGGCCTTTCTGGCAGGCATCGGGTTGACGGGCACCCTGGCCCAAGCCGCCGCCAGGCAGCGGCGGGAATGGGGCATCCGCACGGCCCTGGGCGCCAGTCCCATGGGGCTCTTCGGGCTGGTCTTCCGCCGCGTGCTGGGCCTGCTGGTAGCGGGCCTTTCCCTGGGCGCCCTATTGGCCTGGGCCTTGGGGCGAGTCATCCAGCATCAGCTTCAAGGCATCAGTCTGGCGGATCCAGGCCTGCTGACCTTCGCGCTGCTCTCCCTCGGGTTCACCGGTTTCCTCGCGGGCCTTGGCCCAGCCCTCCGCGCCACGCGGGTGAATCCAGCGGATGCCTTGCGAAGCGAGTGATGTGCCCAAGCGAAGCGAGTGATTCCCTCCATCGAAGCGGGTGATACCTCAAAGTGAAGCAGGTGATACTGAATCATGGCCTTTCGCATCCTCATCGCCGATGACCAGCCCGATGTGCGGGAAAGCCTGCGGCTGCTGCTGAAGGCCGAGGGCTTCAAGGTGGACCTAGCGGCTCATCCGGCCGCGGCCCTGGCCTCGCTGGAAGCGGCGCCGCCAGACCTGGTGCTCATGGACATGAACTATGCAAAGGACACCACCTCGGGTCAGGAGGGGTTGGAGCTGCTGGAGCGCATCCACACCCTGGATCCCTCGCTACCGGTGGTGGTGATGACGGCCTGGGGCAGCGTGGCGTTGGCGGTGGAAGCCATGAAGCGCGGGGCCAAGGATTTCGTGCTGAAGCCCTGGGAGAACGCGCGACTCCTGGCCACCCTGGGGACGCAGCTGGAGCTGGCTTCGGCGCTGAATCGATCCAAGCGGCTGGAGGCTGAAAACGCCCTGCTGCGGGGTGAGAACGCGGTGCCCTTGGTGGCCCGCTCCAAGGCCATGCAACAGGTGCTTCAGATGCTGGAGCGCCTGGGGCCTTCGGATGCGGGCGTGCTCATCACGGGGGAGAACGGCACGGGCAAGAGCCTGGTGGCCAAGTGCCTGCACGCCGCCTCGCGGCGGGCCACGCAGCCGCTCATCACGCTCAATGCAGGCGGGCTTTCAGAAGGCGTGCTGGAATCCGAACTTTTCGGCCACGTGAAGGGGGCCTTCACGGATGCGAGGGAATCCCGGGCCGGGCGCTTCGAACTGGCCGATGGCGGCACCCTGTTTCTCGATGAAATCGGCAACGCGCCCCTGAGCCTCCAGGCCAAGCTGCTGCGGGTGCTGGAGACGGGCGAATTCGAGCGCGTGGGCACCAGCCGCACGCAACAGGCCGATGTGCGCGTCATCGCGGCCACCAACATCGACCTGGAACGCGAGATCGCTGCCGGGCGGTTCCGCCAGGATCTCCGCTACCGCCTCAACACCTTTGAGCTCCACCTGCTCCCGCTGCGCGAGCGCCGCGAGGATATCGCACCGCTGGCCGCGCTCTTCCTGGAACGCCATGCCCAGCGCTACCGCAAGGCCATCGCGGGTTTCGACGAAGGCGCGTTGCGTCTGCTGGAGCAGCATCCCTGGCCCGGCAATGTGCGCGAGCTGGATCACGCGGTCGAGCGGGCCGTGCTCATGGCCGCGGGTTCCAAGCTCTCGGCTTCGGATTTGCTGCTGGCGCCGAGTCCCAACCGCGCGCCGGTGGACGATCTGGGCCTCGATGACATGGAAGCCCTGCTCATCCGGAAGGCCTTGGCCCGCCACGGCAGTGCCACCCAGGCGGCGGAGGCCCTAGGCCTCAGCCGCAGCGCCATCTACCGCCGCATGCAAAAGCTGGGCATCTCCTCATGAGCCATGCCCGCGCGCTCCAGCGGACGGCGCTCCTCGCGGTGCTGCCCCTGGCGCTGGCCGCTGGACTGGCCTTCACCCGCGTCCCTCACTGGGGCGTGGCTCTGGCTCTGGGGGCGGCGCTGATTTTCGCCCTGGAGCGCATCCGGGCCCTGGGACACGCCGCCGAACGCCCCCTGCAAACCCTGTCCAACCTGCTGGCCGCCATTCGCGAAGGTGACTTCAGCTTTCGCGCTCGCACGCCGACCACCGACGATGCGCTGGGCGATGTCTTCCGGGAATTGAACACGCTGTCCGAGCTCCTCCAGCAGCAGCGGGCCAAGGCCATGGAGGCCATGGCTTTGCTTCGTTCCGTCATGGAGGAGATCGACGTGGCCGTCTTTGCCTTTGACGAGGAGGGTTGCCTCCAGCTGGTGAACCGGGCGGGTGAGGGTTTCCTGGGCCAGCCGCAGGCCCGCCTGCTGGGACATCCCGCCGAAGAACTGGGCTTGGCCGAGGCGCTGGTGTCCGAGGGCCCGCGCCTGCTGGATCTGGCGCTGCCAGGCCGCGTGGGCCGCTTCGAACTGCGGCGCAGCGCTTTCCGACAGGCGGGCCGTCCCCATCAGCTGCTGGTGCTCTCGGATCTCACGCGCCCCCTGCGCGAGGAAGAGCGCCAGGCCTGGCAGCGCCTCATCCGCGTGCTGGGCCACGAGATCAACAATTCGCTGGCGCCCATCCAGTCGCTGTCGGGCAGCATCGCCACCCTGCTGGAACGGCAGAGGCCGGAATGGCGGGAGGATGCCGCCCAGGGGCTGGCCATCATTGAATCCCGCACACTGGCCCTGGGCCGCTTCATGGAGTCCTACACGCGGCTGGCCCGCCTGCCGGAGCCACGCCTGGCTCCCGTGGAGGTGGGCCCCCTGGTCCACAAGCTGGCGGCCCTGGAAGCCCGGCTTTTGGTGAACGTGGAAGAGGGTCCCGCCCTGACCTTTCAGGGGGACGCTGATCAGCTGGAGCAGGCCCTCATCAACCTCCTGCGCAACGCCGTGGATTCCACCCTGGAAAGCGGGGGAGCGGTATGCATCACCTGGCGCCGCGTCGGTCAATGGATCGAATTCATCATCGATGACGAGGGGGCGGGCCTGCCCAGCAGTGGCAACCTCTTCGTGCCCTTCTTCACCACCAAGCCCGGGGGCAGCGG
>JAYVRY010000339.1:0-9572 GCA_043775845.1 Acidobacteriota bacterium | reverse complement strand
GAGACTGCACTGGCGAAAGTAGTGGTCGAGCACCCGTTCCACCGGGTTGTCCAGGTTGCCGCAGCTGGCCATGAAGTGGGCCAGCGCTGCGTTGCGGTGCCCGTGGGCGGCCTCGGAGGTGGCCACGTCTGGATCCATGTCCACAGCCGCATGCTCACTCTCGGCCCGGAGGAAGTCCTGCAGGGTGCCCAAGGAATCGCCAGTCAGAGAGAGCAGGCGGTCCACGAGGATGAGGGCCCCGGCGTTGATGAAGGGATTGCGGGGAATGCCCTTCTCATATTCGAGCTGCACCAGCGAATTGAAGGGATTGCCCGAAGGCTCCAGGCCCACGCGCTTCCACAGCGCTTCGCCATCCCGCGCCAGCACCAGGGCCAGGGAAAAGGCCTTGGACACGCTCTGAATGGAGAAAGGCATCCGCCAGTCGCCGCTGCCCAGGATTTGTCCCTCCACCGTGGCCAGGGCGATGCCAAAGCGCGAGGGATCCACGGCCGCCAGGGCCGGAATGTAGTCCGCCACCTTGCCTTGCGCCGCGAAGGGCGCCGACTCGCGGGCGATGTCATCGAGGAGGGCTTGCAGGTCCATGAAAGGAAGCATAAGCCACGGATGAACGCCCATGGAGTAGTTTGGTTTTCATCCGTGTGGATCTGTGTTCATCTGTGGCTGAAAGCATTCCTGACGGAGCCCCCATGACCCCCTTCGCCGCCGACCTCCTCCTGCTATTCCGGCGCGACCTCCGCTGCTTCATTCGCGAGATCGAAGCGTTCCCAGATGACATCACCCTCTGGCGCACGATGCCGGGTATCAGCAACAGCGCGGGCAACCTCGCCCTGCACGTGACGGGCAACCTGCGGCACTTCGTGGGAGGCGTTCTCGGTGGCACGGGCCACGTGCGGAACCGCGACCAGGAATTCGCCCAGCGGGAAGGCACCCGCGCCGAGGTGGTGGCCGCCCTGGAAAGCGCCCTGGCGGACGTGGAACAGGGCATGGAAGCCCTCAAGGATGATGACCTCACCCTGCCCTACCCCCTGGCCGTCCTGGGCCACCAGCCGCCCATGGGACGTTTTCTCCTGCACGTGGCGACGCACCTGGCCTTCCACCTGGGCCAGGCGGGCTACCTGCGCCGGGCCCTCACGGGCGAAGCCGGGGCCACAGGGGGCATGGGCATCGCCGAGCTCATGGGTTAAGCCAGCTTGATGGCAGAATCAGAATCAAACAATGAGGAGGATCCATGTCACTCCAGGGGAATGTGGCACTGGTAACCGGCGCCAGCCGCGGGATTGGCGCGGCGGTGGCGAAGGCCCTGGCCGCCGAGGGCGCTGCGGTGGCCGTGAACTATTTCGGCTCTGAAGCGGCCGCCCAGGCGGTGGTGGCCGAGATCCACGCCGCCGGGGGACAGGCCATGGCCGTGAAAGCCGATGCCCGGGATCGCGCCCAGCTCGAAGCCATGGCCGCCACCGTGAAGGCCGAACTGGGCCCCATCGGCCTCCTGGTGCTCAATGCCTCCATCAGCTTTCCCATGGCCGGGTTCATGGAATACCCGTGGGAGGCCTTCCAGGCCAAGCTGATGGGCGAATTGGGCGCGGCCTTCCACGGCTGCCGCGCCGTGGTGCCCCAGATGCTGGAGCGCCAGAAGCTGGATGGCCATGGTGGGTCCGTCGTGGCCATCACCAGTGGCCTGGCCCGGAATCCCGGCTGGGGCTTCTGCGCCCACAGCGCCGCCAAGGCGGGCCTGGAGGGCCTGGTGCGGGCCCTGGCTTTCGAGCTGGGCCCCATGGGCATCCGCGTGAACGCGGTGGCCCCGGGCCTCACGCTCACCGATGCCACCGCGAACATCCCCGAAAACCACAAACAGGCCGCAGCCGCCCATGCCCCCCTGCGCCGCAACGGTCGCTCCGAAGACGTGGCTGAAGCCGTGGTGGGCATCCTGCAGTCCCGGTTCGTCACGGGCACCACACTGCCCGTGAATGGCGGCGGCTACATCTTCTGACCTTCTCCTGCCCCATTCACCCCACATTCCCCCCAACCCTGCCCCTTCCCATCGAGGTCCCATGCCCCCCACCCTTCGCGCTGGCCTCGTTCTCGGTTTATCTGTCGCCGCCTGGACCTTCGTCATGGGCTTCACGGGTTGGTACAAAAGCCCCTCCCTCCTGTACCTGTTTTGGCTCGTGATGCCCCTGCAGATCGGCATCCTGCTTTGGGCGCTGCGCGGCACGGCCAAGGTGGATGGCTATGGCCGCCAGGTCTGGAATGGCGTGAGCATCTCGCTGCTGGGTTCGATGATTATTTTCGCGGGCAGCCTTTTCTTCACCACCAAGGTGTTTCCGCACTACTTCCAGGAAATCGAGGCCCTGGGCCGCCAGATGATGGCCAAGCAGGGCCTGAGCCCGGCACAGATCGAAGCTGCTGTCCACGCCCAGGCCCCCATGCAAACCCCCCGCGCCAGCGCCATGGCGGGCGCCATCGGCACCGTGGTGACGGGCTTTCTCACCTCCGTGATCGCGTCCTACTGGCTGCGCAAGAAATAGGAGGATCAATACCTTCAAAAGAGTTGGAACACAGAGGGCACAGAGAGCCACGGAGAAGAACAGGAGAAGAAATATTGCTCCTTTCTCTGTGCCCTCCCTGGAATTCTGTGTCCTCCGTGTTCCGCTTTTCGTTCGCAGCCTTTCGGGATATCAACGCTCGACGCGGATCTCCGCCACGAGATCGAGTGGGAAGCGCCGGCCCGCCAGGGCATCCTCCAGGCAGCGCAGCACCCAGCCCGAGCGCAGGGAGGCCTTGGCCAGTTCCTCGCGGGTGAACCAGTGGCAGCGGAGGATGTCGGCGTCTTCGGGCGCGGCCTCGACGCCCGCAGGCACGGTGCCGGTGTAGCAGATGCGGAAGTAGTCGCTGCCGTTGGCGGCCTTCAGGGGGTAGAGCCCCACGATGGCTTCGGGCGTGAAGGCCAGGCCTGTTTCCTCACGCACCTCGCGGCGCACGGCGTCCAGCAGAGACTCGCCCGGTTCCACATGGCCCGCGGGCTGGTTGATGACCGGCAGGGCCGTGACCTTGTCGCGTTCTTCCACGAAGAGGAAACGCCCTTCACGCTCGATGATGGCCGCGACGGTGAGGGCCCAGCTCATACGGGGAAAAAGAGGAAGAACCCGTTGGCGAAGTACACCACGCCCACGATGCCCACCACGAGCCCCGCCCAGTAGACCGGCTTCTGCTTGAGGAGGGCAGCGATGGAGGACAGCAGAATGCCAATTTGCAGATAGATGACCGCCAGCCCGAAGGGGGCGCCGTGTTTCTGTGCATCGGCCTTGGCCTCTTCATAGGTGGTGGCCTTCTTCATGATGTCGGCCTTCTCGCCATCATACTTGGCCACCTTCTTTTCGACGTCCGCCAGACTCTTCTCCAGCAGGGGTAGCGAGGCCTTCGGGGCCAGCTCGACCTCGCGTTTGAGACGCATGGCCTCCACCTCGTAGAGGTTTCCCTTGATGCCCTTGGCCTGGTAGTAGGCCCACTGGTCGGAAGCCATGGCCTGGTTCAGCACGGTCTTGGTGGAGTAGCCCCCACCCTTGAACGTGGCCAATGTCGCGCACACCGCGAGGATCACCGTCGTGAGGGCCAGCAGGTTCAGCCAGGGTTCTTTCTTGTCGTCGGCCATGTGGGTTCTCCTTGGATTCATGATCCTACAAAGGCTGGGCGCCTGACAGCGCCCAGCCAGGTGAACCGCTGCGCGTTTCAGGGAATGATCAGGGTGTGGGACGGGGAAGGCCCCTGGTTCGTGCCGTCAGTGGCTGGCGTGGGGCCAGGCCCAGTCGCCTTTGGCTGGGTCGAGCTTGCGGTCCTTGCCCTCACCGATCCAACCGGGTAAACCACCTTCATCCTTGCCATCCCAACCCACCTCACTCCCACCCCCGGTCATTCAGGTGGTAGTGCTGGCGCAAGTCCCGCCGAGTGCCGGGGAAGACATCGGCCTGCCGGGCCTGCTCTTCGATCGCCCGGAACTGCTCCCGCAGCAGATCCGCCATCTGACGCATCTCCGTGACTTTGGACTCGTGCCCCTTCACGGGATTGCCCACCAGGGCTCCCCTTTCCCACAGGGCGCAGAAGGGGCGCTCGAAGCTGCCTGCCACCTTGCCTTCCCAGTAGTAGGCGAGGAAATAATCAAAGTTGGATTCCATCCGGTCGGAGGCACGGGCCAGGCCCGCCAACTGGGCCGCGTAGCGCTTGGTGCCTTCTTCCCGGGCCTGGTCCGATTCGCTGCCGCCACGGCCTGACATCATGCCCTTGTACTCGTTGTTCGCGGGCGGAGCCACAAAGGGAATGGGCAGGGGACGGCCTTCCATGAGCGCCTGGGCGTGGTCGATGGCCACGGCGAAATTCAGCCCCTGGCTGCCCTGGAATCCCATGGTGTTGATGCCGATGACGCGGCCCCCATGGTCGATGAGGGGACCGCCGCTGTTGCCGGGATTGAGGGCGGTGTCGGTCTGCAGCACCACCACCTTGTCCAGCTGGCGGATGCTGCTGAGGATGCCTCGGGTCACGGTGTTCTGGAAGACGCCCAGGGGCGTTCCGATGGCGAGCACTTCCTGGCCCTGGCGGACATCCTTGATGGTTCCCAGGGTGAGGAAGCTGCGCTCAGGGCCCGGCTGCATGAGGCTCAGGACGGCGAGATCGTAGTCCTGGGACGTGGCGAGGATCCGGGCATCGACCGTGGTGTTGTCGGAGAGCCGGAGCTTCACATAGCTCTGCCCCTTGACCACGTGGTAGTTCGTGAGGAGCCGGTTGCGGTCCACGAAAAAGGCGCTGCCCCGGCCCGAGGAAGTCTCCACCACCACCACGGCGGGCATGGCCTTGGCGACCACCTCTTCCGTGGTGGGCGGCAGTGCCGCTGTGGCTGGCGCTGCGGGGACGGGCGCTGCGTCCACCGGCGCTGGGGCTGGTGTGACGAGAGGGGCTGGCGGTGGGGCGGTCTTGCGCCCCTGCAGCCACAACACGAACCCGGCGCCACCCGCGCCCGCGATGGCCACCCCCACCAAAAGAATGAGGGTATTCAAAGTGGAACGCGGCGAATCGGCCATGGAGCCCTCGAAGTTGTTCTAATCCTGAGGCCATCCTGCCCCCCCAAACAAGCAGGGCGCCCAAAGGCGCCCTGCTCTCTGAAACGCTTCGCGTTTCAGTAGCGGTAGTGATCGGTCTTGTAGGGGCCTTCCACGGGCACGTCGATGTACTTGGCCTGATCGGGGCGCAGGGTCGTGAGCTTTGCATTCAACGTCTGCAGCTGCAGGCGCGCCACCTGCTCATCGAGGTGCTTGGGCAAGGTGTAGACACCGATTTCGTACTCGGCTTTCTTCGTCCACAGCTCGATCTGGGCCAGGGTCTGGTTGGCAAACGACGAGGACATGACGTAGCTGGGATGGCCCGTGCCGCAGCCCAGGTTCACCAGGCGACCCTTGGCCAGCAGAATGATCCGATGGCCATCCGGGAAGATGACGTGGTCCACCTGGGGCTTGATCTCCTCCCACTGGTACTTCTCCAGGCTCGCCACATCGATCTCGCTGTCGAAATGGCCGATATTGCACACGATGGCGTTGTGCTTCATGCGCTTCATGTGGTCGTGGGTGATCACCCGGAGGTTGCCCGTGCAGGTGACGAAGATGTCCGCCTGATCGCAGACCTCATCCATGGTGACCACGCGGTAGCCCTCCATGGCCGCCTGCAGGGCGCAGATGGGATCGATCTCGGTGACCCACACCTGAGCACTCAAGGCACGCAGTGCCTGGGCGCTGCCCTTGCCCACATCGCCGTAGCCGCAGACCACGGCGATCTTGCCGGCGACCATGACATCGGTGGCGCGCTTGATGGCATCCACCAGGGACTCCCGGCAGCCGTAGAGGTTGTCGAACTTGCTCTTGGTGACGCTGTCGTTGACGTTGATGGCGGGGAATTTCAGCTCGCCCTTCTTGGCCATCTCGTAGAGGCGATGCACGCCCGTGGTGGTTTCCTCCGTAACACCCTGGATCTTGGCCAGCTGCGCGGAGTACCAGCCCGGCTTCTCGGCGATACGCTTGCGGATCGCGGCGAAGAGCACCGTGGCTTCCTCACTATCGGGCTTGGACAGGGCACTGGCATCCAGCTCCGCCCGAGCGCCCAGGTGCAGCAGCAGGGTGGCGTCGCCGCCATCGTCGAGGATCATGTTGGCGCCGTCCTCGAAATCGAAGATGCGGTGCGTGTACTCCCAGTAGTCAGGCAGCGTCTCGCCCTTGACCGCAAAGACCGGCGTGGCGCCCGCGGCAATGGCGGCGGCGGCGTGATCCTGGGTGCTGAAGATGTTGCAGCTGGCCCAGCGCACGTCGGCGCCCAGCTCCTTCAGCGTCTCGATGAGCACGGCGGTCTGGATGGTCATGTGCAGCGAGCCCGCAATGCGCGCGCCCTTGAGCGGCTGCTGCTTCGCGTACTGCTTGCGGATGGCCATGAGGGCGGGCATTTCGCCCTCGGCGATGGCGATCTCTTTGCGGCCCCAGGCGGCAAGGGAGAGATCGGCGACGATGAAGTCGGTGGTGGCAACGGTCATGGAACCTCCTCGAAGGGTCGGGGTCGACGGGCGGAAGCCACCTCATCGACCCGCGTCAGGGTTGAGGTGAGCGCCGTTCCTTTGGGGACGTGTCCGAGCCTGAGATCCCATGCAGCCGATCTGCCGGGTCCTGCAGCGCTCCTCGAACCCTCTCAGGATAATCGGTTCAGACAGGGATTCACGGTAGGTTTTTGAGCATCCAATTTCTTGTCGTGTAACAAAATTATTTCATAATTTTGTTACAGTGCTTAAAAATTGAAAATACTTAATATATATTTATTTTTAATTTTTTGTCACTTTTACATGACTAAATTTTTTCGCATAGAAAATTTAGTAAAGCAACCAGGGCACTTACAACTTGGCACAACCCTCGATTAGACATGTCTGCCTGAAAGGAGGCAATCATGTCCAACCCCTTCACCACTCTGGCTTTGGCGCTCGTCCTGGCCCTTCCCCTCGCGGCTACGCCCGATCGTGCCCCGCGAGCCCCCCAGCGGCCCGTGAACCTCAACACGGCTTCGGTCACGGAATTGATGCAGCTGCCCCGCATCGGTCAGAAGACCGCCGAGCGCATCATCGCCTTCCGCAAACAACACGGCGGCTTTCAGCGCCCCGAGGAGCTGATGAACGTGAAGGGTATTGGCGAGAAGTCCTACGCCAGGCTCAAGCCCTACCTGGCCGCCACCACCGCGCCGCGCCCTGCGGCCCCCAAGAAGTAGGAGGCAGCCATGACCGCCGGTTGCCGACGATCCACCCAGAAGGGCACCACCCTGCTGGGACTCACCGTGGCCATGAGCGTGGCCGCCATCCTCATGGCCATCACGCCCCTCTGCTGGGACAGCAAGACCACCGAACTGGTCGCGGCTCATGATGAGATCGTCGGCAGCCTCGATCAGGCCTTCACCCTGGCCCGCGCCCGGGGCACCAACGTCAAGGTGGCGCTGGGCAAGTCCAGCGGGGTCGGCGAGCACCTCCTGGTGCAGGTGGGACCTCACATCAAGTGGGGCAAGCCCGCCCACATTCCCGTGCCCGCCGACATGGATACCGACACCCTGGCCGCCCGGGAAGGCGAATCCCACCCCATCATTACCGTGACGCCCCGCCGCACCACCCTGGCCAGCGCCTGGTTCCTGAACAACGGCAACGAGGCTCTCTGCATGCGCCTCAATGGCCATGGCCATTTCTACGTGTTGCGGTGGCGTGCGAACACCAGGAAGTGGGTGAGGGTGTGATGCGCATCGAGACCACCACCTTCCTCCAGGGGCTGACCCACACCTTGTCCGCCCTGCTGCCCTCCCTGCCCTGCCCACCCTTGCAGGCCGCCCAATCCGAACTGCGCCGCACCCTTCACCTCGCCTTCGGCCTGGCCTCGGCCCATCGCCAAGCCGTGGTGGTGGAACCCAGCCGCAACCCCGCCAAGGGCCAGATTGCCGTGCGCCTTCCCGAAGGCGTGCGCTGGGGCTGTCCCTCGGCCGTGCCCCTGCCCCCGAGCCTCTCCGGCAGCGGTTGGCGCGGCGGGCGCCCCCGTCCCATCACCGTCATGCCCCAGCACCGCGCCGCGGCCAACGTGTGGTTCCTCCACCACGGCCGCCACGCCCTCTGCCTCCGGCTGGATCTGTCCGGCGCGGTGGAACTGCTCCGCTACCGCCCGCTGCTCGGCACCTGGGTTTCCTGCTGAAAGGCTCCTATGCGCATCCTCGATCTCTCCCCCGACCAGCGCCCCCGCGAACGCCTGCTCACCGGCCATGGCGAAAGTCTGGCCGACGCCGAACTCCTGGCCCTGCTGTGGGGCACCGGGCGCCAGGGCCAAAGCGCCGTGGAACTGGCACAGTCGGTGCTCGGTCGCACCGGCGGCCTGGCCGGGCTGCTGTCCTTGGGCCTCAACGACTGGCTGGAACAACCCGGCCTGGGTCCCGCCAAGGCCGGCCAATTATGGGCCGCCACAGAACTGGCCCGCCGCGCCCAGCGCAGCACCGAACGCCCCCGCATCACCAGCCCCCGCGCTGCGGGCGCCTACCTGCTGCCGCGCTGCCAGGGCTGGACCGAAGAGCGCTTCGGCCTGCTCGCCCTGAACGCCAAGGGCGACCTGCTGGCCGAGCGCATCCTCAGCCAGGGCACCGCCACCGCCACCCTCATCAGCCCCCGCGAATTCTTCCGCGAGGCTCTGCGCTACGGCGCCTCCACCGCCCTCGCCTACCACAACCATCCCAGCGGCGACCCCACCCCCAGCCGCGAAGACACCCAACTGACCCGCCGGCTCCAGGCCGCCGGCGACTCCCTGGGCGTGCCCCTCGCCGACCACCTCATCCTGGGCAGCGACCGGTACCACAGCTTCCGGGCGGCGGAGGGGTGGGATGGGCGTGGATAAGGTGGTATGCCGGAACACGATGATCCACGAGGCCCCGCCTAAAAGCCGGGAACCGCGAATGCCGCGAATCGCCCTTCGGGCGCGCGAATGGCGCACCAGTGTGACTTCCGCCTCTGCACCATCGGGGCGAGGGATGGCTTTCAAGGACCAACCCGCGCCCCGATGATGCAGCCAACCGCGGTTCGCGGTTGGGGGCCATGGGCCCAGGCGGTAACTACCCTTGCGTTTCGCGCCCTTTCGCGTTTTTCGCGGTTTCAAGTCTTAGGCTGAGCTGCGCCGATAGTCGGTCAACGGAATGCATGCGGTTTTTTATTTCGCGCCCATTCGCGCCATTCGCGGTTCAACATCTTTCAGGTTTGCAAGCTGAGCGCTCGTCCCTTGGCCCCAGCATCGTGTGGCGTCACGGTCTCCGGATGGCGTTCAGGAGAATGGCCAGGGGGGTCAGCGCATTCAGGTTGTCCTGCCAGTTGGTGGCCCGGTGAATGACCTGAGGCACCAGCACCGCGTCCCCAGGCTCGACCTTGCGGCCCTTCACCCAGCTGTCGAAGATGTGCCCATCGGCCTTCAGCAGCCGGATATTGCGGGTATCGGCATTGCGCGTGGTACCCCCAGCCAGTTCGAGCAGGTCGCCCACAGACATGC
>JAYVRY010000338.1:0-2867 GCA_043775845.1 Acidobacteriota bacterium | reverse complement strand
GATGGTCTTGAGAACGGAACCGTCCCGGCCCTTGATCTCCTCCTGCTCGATGGCCTGGTAGGGGCAGGCGCTCTGGCAGAGGAAGCAGCCCACGCAGTAGGAGAAGGCGGGGGCGGGGATGCGGTTGACCACGGCGATCTGCGGTTCCCGGGTCAGCTGGTCCTGGCTGAACAGCGCGGCCACCTTGGCGGCCGCGCCGCTGGCCTGGGCCACGGTCTCGGGGATGTCCCGGGGCGCCTGGCAGGCGCCCGCGAGGAAGATGCCGGCGGTATTGGTCTCCACAGGGCGGAGTTTCGGATGCGCTTCCGCGAAAAAGCCGTAGGTGTCATAGCTCACATGGAGGGTCTGGGCCAGCTCCTCGGAGCGGTCGTTGGACTGGACAGCGGTGGCCAGCACCACCATGTCCGCCTTGATCACCACGGGCTCGCCGCCCATCAGGGTATCGGCGCCCATGACGATGAGCTTGCCTTCTTCCTCGTAGATCTTGGAGACACGGCCGCGGATGTACTTGACTTCATCTTCTTCGATGGCCCGGCGCACGAACTCGTCATAGTCCTTGCCCGCCGCGCGGATATCCATGTAGAAGACGTAGGCCTTGCCGCTGTGCACCTTGTGCTTATAGAGCATGGCGTGCTTGGCGGTATACATGCAGCAGATCTTGGAGCAGTAGGGCACACCCTTGGCGCGGTCGCGGGAGCCGGAGCAGGCGATGAAGACGACCGTCTCGGGTTCCTTGCCGTCCGAAGGCCGCTTCATCACGCCTGAGGTGGGGCCTGAGGCCGAAGCCAGGCGCTCAAACTGCATGCCATCGATGATGTCCTTGTACTTGCCGTAGCCGTATTCGGGGAAGGCGTCGGTCTTCATGAGCTTGAAGCCCGTGGCCAGCACGATGGCGCCGATGTCGAGGGTGACCAGTTCGTCTTCCTGGTCGAACCTGATCGCGCCCGTGGGGCACATCTTCTCGCAGACCTTGCACTTCCCGGTCTTGTAGTAGGTGCAATTCAGGGTGTCGATGACCGGCTTGTTGGGCACCGCCTGGGGGAAGGGCACATAGATGGCGGTGCGGGTGCTCAGGCCCTCGTTGAACTCGTCCGAGATCTTCTTGTTCGGGCACTTCTGGATGCAGAGTCCGCAGCCGTTACAGAGCTTTTCATCCAGCTTCCGGGCCTTCTTGCGGACGGTTACCTTGAAGTTGCCGATGAAACCATCGACCTTCTCCACCTCGCTGTAGGTCATCAGCGTGATGTTGGGGTGCTGGGCGGCTTCCACCATGCGGGGCGTCAGGATGCACTGAGAACAGTCCAGAGTGGGGAAGGTTTCCGAGAGCTGGCTCATATGGCCGCCGATGCTGGGGGACTTCTCCACCAGCACCACTTTGTGCCCGCCATTGGCGATGTCGAGGGCCGCCTGGATGCCGCCGACGCCGCCGCCGATCACCATGGCCGTCCGGGTGACGGGCACCTTGATAGGGTGCAGGGGCGCGTTGTGCTTCACCTTTTCCACGAGCACGCGGATGAGATCCGCCGCCTTCTGGGTGGTGGCATCGCCCTTTTCGTGCACCCAGGAGCAGTGCTCGCGGAGGTTGGCCATTTCGCACATGTAGGGATTGACCCCCGCATCGCCCGTGGCGCGGCGGAAGGTGGGCTCATGCATGCGGGGCGAGCAGGCCGCCACCACCACGCCATCCAGCTTGTGCTCGCGGATGGCCTCTTGCATCATGCGCTGGCCAGGATCCGAGCACATGTACTTGTAGTCCACGCTGTGGACCACGCCCGGGATCTCCTTGCACATATCAGCGACCTTGCCGCAATCCACGGTGGCGCCGATGTTCTCACCACAATGGCAGGTGAATACGCCGATTCGAGACATGTTCGACTCCCTTAGCTCTGGGCGCCCACGGCGGCGGTTTCGTGGAATTCAACGGGCACCATGTGGCGGTGAAGGCCCAGGGTGTTGGGGTCAAGGCCCAGGGCGAGACCGACCACCTGCGTGATGAACATCGCCGGGATGGCGTATTCCTTCTGCAGGAATTCGTTGATCTCGGGCCGACGCAGATCCAGATTCGAGTGGCACATGGGGCAGGCCACCACGATGGCATCCGCGCCCCGCTTCACGGCGTCCTGCACGAGCTTGCCGCTGAGCCTGGCCACGATGTCGGTGCGGGTCACGCTGAAGGCGGCGCCGCAGCACTCGGTCTTGAAGGGCCATTCCACCGGGGTCGCGCCCACGCCCTTCAGCATGAGATCCATGCTTTGGGGATCCTCTGGGCGGTCGAAGTTGACCACGCGGGGCGGCCGCACCAGCAGGCAGCCGTAGTAGCTGGCCACCTTCTTCGTGAAGGGCGCCACAGTCTTATCCGCGATGCGCTGCTTCAGCCGGTCGAGGACCTCGAGGATGTTCACGATTTTCACGGTGCCCTTGTACGGCATCTCGATGGCCTTCTCGATCACGGCGACCAGCTCCGGATGCTTCTCCAGTTCCTGCTGGGCCGAGAGGAGACGGTTTGAGCAGGCGGCGCAGGGAGCCAGGATTTCCGTGATGCCGGCCTGCTCGGCCAACGCCAGGATGCGCGCGGGCAGGGCGAGGGAAAGCTCGTGGTTCAGGATGTGGGCGCTGCTGGCGCCGCAGCAGTTCCAGTCCGCGACTTCCACCAGTTCCACATCCAGGGCCTTGAGCACGGCCCGCGTGGACTCGTCGAACTCCCTGGAGGAGCCCAGCAGGGAGCAGCCGGGATAGTAGCCGATCCGCATGGTGTCACCCCTTTCCAATGGTTTGCTTGAAGAGATTCTTCATCCCGCGCCGGTTCTTGATCAGGTGCGGAAGGAGGCCCAGCTTGCCCTTGACATACATTTTCGGCGCCAGCAGCA
>JAYVRY010000337.1:0-2870 GCA_043775845.1 Acidobacteriota bacterium | reverse complement strand
TGCGGGCCTTCTACCGGCCCGCCAACGTGGCCCTGGGCACGGATCTGCTGCCCAAGGAACTCTACGCCAACGGCTCCACCTGGCGCGTGTCCGTCTTCCACTCGGGCATGGTCATCGGTCCCGCCGTGGGTGGCTTCGTCTACGCCTGGCGCGGACCCGCAGCGGCCCATGCCTACGTGATGGTCCTGCTGTTGGCGGGTTTCGTGGGGCTCCTTCCCATCCGCTACACGCCGAAGCCCGTGCGGCCCCGGGAGGGTTCCATCTTCGCAAGCCTCGGCGAAGGACTCCGCTTCGTCTTCTCCAGGAAACTGCTGCTGGGGGCCCTCAGCCTGGACCTCTTCGCGGTGCTGTTCGGCGGCGCCGTGGCGGTGCTGCCCGTGTTCGCCAAGGACGTTCTCCTGGTCGGTCCCCAGGGCCTGGGCGCCCTGCGGGCCGCACCGGCCATCGGATCCGTGCTTATGGGCATCACCATGGCGCACCTGCCGCCCATGCGCCGGGCGGGGCGCACCCTGCTGTACTGTGTCGCGGGGTTTGGCCTGGCCACCATAGCCTTCGCCCTGAGTCGCAGCTTCGCGCTCAGCCTCGTCCTGCTGGCTGCCAGCGGCGCCCTGGACAACGTGAGCGTGGTGCTGCGGGCCACCCTTCTGCAGACCCTCACGCCCGAGCACATGCTGGGCCGGGTGTCCTCCGTGAACCAGGTGTTCATCGGCTCCAGCAACGAGATCGGCGCCTTCGAAAGTGGCCTGGCCGCACGACTGATGGGCCTCGTGCCCTCGGTGGTATTTGGCGGCTGCATGACCCTGCTGGTGGTGGCCTTCACCGGTTGGAAGGTGCCCGAACTCCGGAAGATGGATCGCATCGGGTAAAGGGATTTTTAGCCACGGATGAACACGGATTCACACGGATGGAAGCAAGCTCGGCAGCTGGTTCTTGAATCCGAGTTCATCCGTGTGAATCCGTGGCCATTCTTTTTTTCCTCCAACCTGACGCCACCCACGAATGAGCCGGGCCCCTGTACCGCCCAATCTGTGGAAAATGAAAAGCGGCCCCGAAGGGCCGCTCACTGAAGACTGAAGACCGAGGACTCCCTACAGCACAGCCAGAGCCGCGTTGTAGTCGGGCTCCTGGGCGATCTCGGGCACCAGTTCGGTGTGGACCACCGTGCCCTTCTCATCCACCACCACCACGGCGCGGGCCAGCAGGCCCTTGAGGGGACCATCCACCAGGGCCACGCCATAGGCCTGGCCGAACTCTGCGGCGCGAAAATTGGAGGCGGGCACCACGTTGTCCAGGCCCTCGGCGCCGCAGAACCGCTTCTGGGCGAAGGGCAGGTCGGCGCTGATGCAGAGCACCGTCGTGTTGGGCTTCTCATTGGCGCGGGCGTTGAACTTGCGGACACTGGCCGCGCAGGTGGGCGTGTCGATGCTGGGGAAGATGTTCAACACCACGCGCTGACCCGCGAGATCCTTGCCGGAGACTTCGGAAAGGTCCGTGCGCACCAGCGTGAAGGCCGGGGCATGGGCGCCCACCTTGGGCATGTCGCCGGCGGTGTGGATGGGGTTGCCTTTGAGGGTGATCTGGGCCATGACGGTCTCCTGTTCGATCTTTCAGTGTAGCGTCCTGAGGTGGCAGGTCTGGAGGGGCTGTCCAGATTCCGGTGGCCCGGGCGGGGGCATGGCCAGCCCATCCTTCCCCGGCCAGCCATGGAGGCCCATCCAACGCTGGGATCCTGATATGGTTTGGCATCCGCTCGGCACATGCAGGCCTTCCTTCTCACCTCGGCAGATCCTCTGACCCAAAGGCGAATGATGCGCTCCAACCCCATCCTGTTGAGCCTCCTTTGTCTCCTGCAGCCAGCCCTGCATGGCCAGGAGATCGTAGAGCCTGCTACCGGGGTTCGCTTCCCAGCCACCGCTGCGACCTATTTCGGGGAGCAAGCCATGGGCACCCAGTTCAAGAAGCAGCTGCTGGAGGGCCTGGCCAAGGCCCTGGATTGAGCCCTCGCTTGTGCTGCGGACTCGAACCGACTTAATCGTGCAGGATCCATCCCGGAGAACCCTTGTCAGCCCTGCTCCAGAAGATCACCGCGCGGGACCAACGCCTGGCTGGCTTTCGCCACTACGAACTGTTCGTCCATGTCTATGTGGTGCTGCTGCTCATCAGCAATCTGCTGGGGCCCAAGCCCACAGATTTCGGGACCCTGCACCTCTTTGGGTGGAGCTGGCGATTCATCTTCAGCGGCGCCCAGCTGCTCTTTCCCATCACCTACATCTTCGGTGACATTTTCACCGAGGTGTACGGCTACGGCGGAGCGCGCCGCGCCATCTGGATCGCCTTTCTGGCCAATGTGCTCATGGGCTTCTTCGCCCTGTTCATGGTGTGGCTCCCGGCGGCCCCGGATTGGCCAAAAGAGAACCAGCGCGCCTTCGAGATCGTCTTTGGCAATACGGCTCGGGGCATCCTGGCCAGCCTCGCGGCCTTCTGGATCGGGGAGTTCGTCAACAGCTACGTCATGGCCCGGATGAAGCTCTGGACCGGTGGCCGCTGGCTTTGGACCCGCACAGTGGGCAGCACCGTGGCCGGTCAGGCCGTGGATAGTCTCGTGGTCACCTTCGGCCTCTTCGCCTTCACCCTGCCCGTGAAGACCATTCTGGTGATGGTGGTTGGCGGCTACGTCTTCAAGGTGCTCTACGAGGCCCTTGCCACGCCCCTCACCTATGCCGTGGTGGGCTTCCTCAAACGCACCGAAGGCGTGGAGGTCTTCGATGAGGGGACCAACTTCAACCCCTTCGTGAAGGATGCCTGACCCCTCAGTGGGTCTGGGCGAGCTGGCGCAAGTCGACCAGGTCGGCCATGGCCCGGTATCCGGC
>JAYVRY010000336.1:0-9653 GCA_043775845.1 Acidobacteriota bacterium | reverse complement strand
GCCCCGCCACATCGGTCCAGATTTCCAGCAGGTCCGCACCCAGCGCTGCGGCGGCCAGGGCCGCGCTGTGGTCCGAGCCACCCCGGCCCAGCGAGAGGATGCGACCCTGCGCGTCGCCGCCGAAAAAGCCCGGCAGCACCCAGAGCTGGTCAGAGCTTGCCTTCACCTCGGCGAAGCGGGCCTCGATGTCGGCCATGCGCGGGCGGGCCTGCAGCGGATCGCCCTCCACCTTGATGTGCTCCACGGGATCGAGGTAGCGCGGCGCCAGGCCACGCGACCTCAGCAGCGCCACCAGGATAGCCGAGGCGGCCCGCTCACCCAGGCTCGAGACCTGGGCCAGTACCGACGGTGGTCCTTCCTCCAGCAGGGCCATGCCCTGGAGCAGGCGATGACCGATGGTCTCAAGGCCTTCCAGTTGCTCACGCACGCCCACGGCTTCGGCCCCCAAATCAGCGGCCAGGGCGTCCACCACCTCCGCATGCCGCGCTCGGAAGGCCTGGAGCAACCGCTCGGCCTCATCCCGATTGGGCACTCGCCCCCCGTGCAGCAGCAGGTTGGTCACGCCCGCCATGGCTGAGGCCACCACGCAAACCCGATGGGACTCGCAGGCCTTGGTCACCAGGTCGGCCACGGTACGGAAGCGATCCGCATCGGCCAGGCTGGTGCCGCCGAATTTCATGACGCGGATGGGCTGGGAAGACATGGGCGCTCCGGAAAACGAAAAGCCCCGCGTGGTGTGCGCGGGGCTGAGTCTGAAGAATGGGAATCAGGTCAGGTGCCCCGCTCGGCGGACATGGTCGTGGTAATACCCGTGGTACCCATGGTGCGGCAATCATCCCCGCCGCCACAGTTGGCGGTGCCGAGGGAGATCTGGTTCACGGAAAACGACATGTTCGCCATCATCCGGGAAGTGTCGAAAAAGTCAACCCGGAGACTTGGTGGCGACAGCCTTCACGCGGCGTCCCAGGGCAGCGGCGCTGCCCCACCAGAGGCCGGAACAGCCCAGGGCTGCGAGGCCCACGGGAATGGCCAAAGCCGCCAGGGCCGTGGGTGCCCACACACCCAGCAGGTCGCCGCCGCGGTAGATGAAGGTGTCGATGAAGGGCTTCGATTTGTAGCGTTCCTCGGGGCCCAACGGAATGTATAGGATTTCGCGGGCGGGGCGGTCCACCGCGTAATGGAGCCCCCGGCGCAGCACCTGGAAGACGGCCATGACCGCGAAGGTGGGCCAGAGCCATAGGGCACCGAAGCCCGCCAGGGTGAGTATGGGCAGGATGGCCAGCACCACGGGAACGCCCAGGGCCGTAATCAGGCGGCCGGTGAAGAGGATTTGCGTGACGAGCGTCAGCATGTTCACCCAAAGGTCGATGCGGGCGAAGGCCGCCGTGCGTGCCGCGATGCCCGTGAAGGCCTTCTCGACGATGCTGCCCTGCTGCAGGTAGAGGAAGGTGCTGGTGATGGTGAAGAGCAGGATGTAGGCGCAGATGAGTTGCAGGTAGCGTGAGGTGCCGATGAGGCGCAGGCCCTCGAACGGCCCTGGCCCCGGCTCGCGGGCGCCATGGGTCTCATCACCCAAATTGAATATCGCGGCCAGGCGCTTCACGCACTGCACGGCTCCCTCCAGCGTCAGGAGGGAGAGCAGCAGCAGCGACAACGGATCCACCTTCACTTGCAGGGTGCCCAGGCTGAGCCCCTTGGTCAGTGCCCCCGTGAGCGCCGCTCCCGCGATGGCGCCCAGGGTGCCACCCGTGGCGATGAAGCCGAAGAGCCGCTTGCCCTGGCCTTCGGACCACACATCCGACATGAGGCCCCAGAACACCGACACCACGAAGAGGTTGAAGACGCTGAGCCAGATGTAAAAGCCGTAGCCCAGGACCGCGCCACCGTGGTTCGGCAGGAAGCGGAAGGCCAGGAAGAAGGCCAGCATGTTGAGGGCGAAGAAGCGGTAGGCCAGCGGGATGAAGCGCCGCCGGGGCAGCTTGGACACCAGGGCCGCGAAGGCCGGATTGGCCAGCACCATGGCCAGCAGGGTGCCCGTCATGAGCCAGGGCAGCTTGTCCGCACCCCGGGCAATGCCGATGGCCTCACGCACGGGCCGAAGCAGATAGAAGCCAAAGAGCAGCAGAAAGAAATACAGGGTCGACCAAAGCAGGGCTGCGGCTTCGCCCTCATCGATCATCACGAGGCGTCGAAGCAAGCGGGCGGGGGTCATGGGCAGTCCTGCAGTGGGCACCGGAACGGTCTGCCGCATTCAGTCAGAAAAACATTTAACCGCAGATGACGCAGATGACGCAGAAAGGGCATGGGGGTTACGGATCCAAAAGGGTCTGACCGAAGAGCCACGAGCCACCTGAAGTGCCGATCCCCAGCTAAACGGATCGCGTGCATCTGATCGTTTTTCATCTGCGCCATCTGCGTCATCTGCGGTTTCATCCTTTCGTTTCTTTAGCCTTCAACCCATGCCGAGTCAGTCATCCAGAAAAGCTATTGCGATGGCGCGTGGAAGGAGTATATATCATTTCACGATGTATCAAAGCTAGCTCATCATCAGGCCAACTTTCGGAGGTGCCCATGACCGTCTCCCGCCGCGACTTCATCCAGTGGTCCGCCGCTGCCACGGCCCTGGCGGCCACGGGCCTGGACCTGTCGGCCGCCCCGGCCCCCACATCCGGCAAGGTCACCCCTAAAAAGATTCTCATCCTTGGCGGCACCGGCTTCCTGGGCCCCGCCACCATCGAGATCGCTCAGGCCCGCGGCCACCAGGTGACCATGTTCAACCGCGGCAAGACGCGGCCCGACCTCTTCCCCGGCGTGGAGAAGCTGCACGGCGACCGCGATCCCAAGAAGGGAGAAGGACTGAAGGCCCTGGAGACCGGCACCTGGGACGCGGTCATCGACAACAGCGCCTACTATCCGCGCCTCGTCACGGCTTCCGCCGAGCTGCTGGCGCCGCGGGTGAAGCAGTACCTGATCATCTCCAGCATCAGCGCCTACAAGGAGCCCAACCCCGAGAACGGTACCGAGGACGCGCCCCTGGCCACCTTGGCCGATCCCGCAGTGGAGGAGATGGGGAAGGAATACCAGAACTACGGCGGCCTCAAAGCGCTCTGCGAACAAGCGGCCCAAAAGGCCCTGCCTAAGCGCACGGCGGTGATACGGCCCGGCTACATCGTGGGGCCCGACGATCCCACGGGGCGTTTCACCTACTGGCCCGTGCGCTTCGATAAGGGTGGCGAGATCGCCGTGCCCGGCGCGCCGTCGGATCCCATGGAGATCATCGATGTGCGTGACCTCGCCGCCTGGCTCGTGCATCTTGTGGAGCAAGGCACCACGGGTGTCTTCAACGCCTGCGGACCGGAGAAAAAGCTGGCCTGGGGCAGCCTCGTCGCGGACTGCCAGAAGGCCGGAAACCCAAACGCCAAACCCGTGTGGATCCCCGCCGATGGGGTGGCCAAGCAGGAGGGCCTCGAGTTCCCCATCTGGGCCGCCTTCGCGGGCGAGACCAAGGGCTTCCACACCTGGCGCAATGACCTCGCCGTGAAGGCCGGCCTGAAGTTCCGCCCCGCAGGCGAAACCGTGAAGGACACCCTGGCCTGGTTCAAGACACAAGAGAAGGTGGAAAAGGGCCGCAACAAACTGGCCGGCCCCAGCGCGGAGCAGGAGGCCAAGCTCATTGCCAATTGGCGGGCGGCGTCCAAAGCCAAGGGCTGAAGCACGGAACCGCGAAAGGCGCGAAAAGGGCGCGAAAGGGGAACGGGGACATCAGGTCCCCGTTCCTCATTTCATCAGCTTTTATCGGTGTTTATCGGTGTTTATCGGTGTTCATCGGTGGCTTTCATTTCCCTTTCTCATAACCAGAGAATCATCGACGGTCACTTCCGCCCGGCTTCACTCGGGATCCCACAGCTTCAGCACGGTCAGGTAGGTCTCGAGGTCCTCCAGTTCGAAGGCCACGCGGGTTCGGTGCTTGCTGGTCCGGGTGGTGGTGACGGTGCCCTTACCGGGTGACATCTTTGAGGGGTCGCTGGAGAGCACCGTGGGCCCGGCACCGGAGCCCGCAACCAGGCCCTTCTTGCGCTCCAGCAGCACGCCCTTAAGCCATGAGGCGAACTTCCGTTTGTCCTGGCATACGGTGGCATAGGCTTGCGTCAGCTCCGGCACGGGCTGTACGAACTGAATCAAGGCTTCCTTGATCTGGGTGGGAAATCGGTAGCTGGGTTCCGGCAGGCGGAAGCCTTGCGGCATGTCGTAGCGCCAGAGCATGTCGCTAGGCTTGGGCTGAGCCTTAGGCTGAGGTTGGGGCTTGGCCCCTTGAGCACCGAGGGACGCCGCCACCAGGAACCACATGGCCCAGCTCACGGCATTCCCTGGCGACATCTCAAGGGTTCCTCCCCGTCAGGTTCAGAACGTGCGAGGGCGAGAGTCGTCCCCATCACGTCTCCGGTCGTCCCGACGCTCTTCTTTGCGTTCCCGTCGGTCCTCACGGCGCTCTTCCTTGTCCCGCCGGTGCTCCTCGCGCCGATCTTCCCGGCGCAGTTCCCGCTCCTCGCGGCGCTCCTGGTGGATGGCATCGCGCTCGTGGCGCCAGTTGCGGTAGTGGCCACGGGGCACTTCCACCAGGCGGCGGGGCACGCGGCGCTCCTCCACCCAGCCGAAGCGAGCCCGGGGCGAACGGGCGCGATACCAGCCGTCATGGCGGCGGCACCAGTACCAGCCATCGTGGAAGAAGACCTCTTCCCCGAAACGCTCCACCACGTGGATCCCGGGTCCGATCAACACCAGCGGCGGCGCCGCTGGCAGACCCAGATCGATCTGCACATGGACTTGCGCTCTACCTGCGGCAGTAGCCAGGAACAGCAGAAAGGTGAGGGTCAGGCCGACTCGGTTCATGGGTCTCTCCCCTGGAGGGACAGGCTGCATCCCGCCTTCTCGAGTATGTGCCATCAGGCCAATCTGATCCTGTGATTGGTCCTCAGGTATGGATGTAAGAGACCAACTGCTCGATGGTGAACTGCTGGTCGGAGATGACTTCCTTCACCAGGTCGCCAATGGAAAGGATGCCCAGAACTTCGTTGTTCTCCCCGATGACGGGCAGGTGGCGAATGTGCTTGTTGGTCATGAGGGCCATGCACTCCTCGACGGTCTGCTTCAGCGTGACGCAGCTGACCTTGTCGCTCATGATCTCGCGGACCAGGGTTTCCTTGGAGGCCTTGCCCTTCAGGACGATCTTGCGGGCATAGTCCCGCTCTGAGAAGATCCCGACCAGCTTGCCGTGCTCCAACACCAACAGGGCTCCGATGTCGAACTGCGCCAGTAGCGTGAGGGCTGTGAACACGGTATCGTCGGGCCCCACCGTCACGGTGGACGGCTTGCCTTCCATGAGCTGCTTCAATGCCCGCATCAATGCCTCCTCGACCCTTCGTATGGTGTTTGGAATCGTGGTCATGACTATACGGCGAAGCCGACATCCCGCCAGTGTGAATCCGGGATCCGACCCCTCCGATCCGTGATGAATGCCGCAGACCGTCCCTGGCATAATTTATTCAAGACGTTTTAGTCCCCTTACCTTATTCAAGACTGGATTGGCTTTCCCCATAAACACCTCCCCGAGGATTTTCCATGTCCATGCCGAAGAAAATGAAGGATCACGTCGCCAAGCACGCCGAGGCCACCGAGCCCCACCCGGTGGCGGCTGCCAAGCAGGCGGCCCAGGGCAAGCTGCAGGCCCGGGAACGCATCACGGCCATCCTGGACGCGGATTCCTTCCACGAGTACGACCTGTTCGTGGAACACAAGTGCTACGACTTCGGCATGGAGAAGAAGCAGCTGCCTGGTGATGGCGTCATCACCGGCACGGGCACCATCCTGGGTCATCCCGTGGCCATCTTCGCCCAGGACTTCACCGTGGCGGGCGGCTCGCTGGGCCTGGCCCACGCCCGCAAGATCACCAAGATCATGGATCACGCCATCAAGCTGGGCATTCCCCTCATCGGCATCAACGATTCCGGTGGCGCGCGCATCCAGGAGGGCGTGAACTCGCTGGCGGGCTACGGCGAGATTTTCTACCGCAACACCCTGGCCTCAGGCGTCATCCCCCAGCTCTCCATCATCCTGGGCCCCTGCGCGGGCGGCGCCGTGTATTCGCCCGCCCTCACCGATTTCGTCTTCGTCGTGGACAAGATCTCCAAGATGTTCATCACGGGGCCCGAGGTCATCAAGACCGTGCTGGGCGAAGAAATCTCCATGGAGGATCTGGGTGGCGCCCGGGTGCAAGCCGAGATGACCGGCAACGCGCACTTCTACGCCCAGAGCGAGGCCGAGTGCTTCGAGCAGGTGAAGCGCTTGGTCACCTACATCCCCTGGAACAACCGCAAGAAGGCCGACACCTTCAGCGTCATCCCTTCGCGCAGCGAAATCAGCCTGGAGAGCATCATCCCGGCCGAATCCAACAAACCCTACGATGTGCGTGATGTCATCAAGGCCGTGTGCGATGGCTCTGACTTCATGGAAGTGCAGGCCCTTTGGGCGGCCAACATCGTGGTGGGCTTCGCCCGCATGGATGGCCGCACCGTGGGCATGGTCGCCAACCAGCCCGCCGTGCTGGCGGGGGTGCTGGATGTGGATAGCTCCGACAAGGCCGCCCGCTTCATCCGCTTTTGCGACGCCTTCAACATCCCGCTGGTGACCTTCGTGGACCTGCCGGGCTACCTGCCGGGCATCGACCAGGAGCACGCGGGCGTCATCCGCCACGGCGCCAAGCTGCTCTATGCCTACAGCGAGGCCACGGTGCCCAAGATCACCGTGATCCTGCGCAAGGCCTACGGCGGTGGTTACATCGCCATGTGTTCGCGGCACCTGGGCGCGGACTTCGTCTTCGCCTGGCCCTGCGCCGAGATCGCCGTCATGGGCCCCGAGGGCGCCGCCAACATCATCTTCAAGAGCGAGATCGCCGCAGCGGCGGATCCCGAGGCCTTTCGCAAAGAGAAGGTCAAGGAGTACACCGAGAAGTTCGCCAGCCCCTACGTGGCTGCCGCCAACGGCCATGTGGACGCCGTCATCTCCCCCCACCAGACCCGTGATTTCCTCCTGCATGCCCTGGAAATCTCTGAAGAGAAGGCTGAGTTGCGGCCCGCCCGGAAGCACGGCGTGCCGCCGTTCTGAGCCCTGGTCACCGACCTGTCCGCCCCCTTTCCATCAGCAGCGATCCGCGAGATGCCATGACCCCTGCCCAAAAGCCCCTCCGCCAGACGCTGGCCCTGAATGACACGTTCTACGAAACCACCCTCACCAAGAAATACGCGAACCGCAAACCCTACGCGCCGAAGGACCCTCGCCTCCTCATGGCCATCATTCCCGGTCTCATCCTCGAGCTGCGCGTGGGTGTCGGCGATCAGGTACGGGAGGGCGGCGACCTGCTGGTGCTCGAGGCCATGAAGATGCAGAACCACATCACCGCCCACGATGACGTGACCATCAAAGCACTCCATGTGGCCGTGGGTGATACGGTCACCAAGGGGCAGCTGCTCATGGAATTCGAGTAAGGGACGACCAGAGGCCCCCCATGACCTTCGCCTCGCTCGTTCGCATCCTCGCAGCCTTGCTGTTCAGTGCCCTCTGCCAGGCCCAGTCTGTGGCCTTCACTTTTGATGACGGCCCCAGCCTGGCGGCCACGCCGCGACTCAATCCCCAGCAGCGGAACGCGGCCATCCTGACGGCCCTGAAGAAGCACCACGTGAGCGCGGCCCTGTTCATCACCTTGGGCAACGGAGCGAACCGGCCTGAAGGTCTGGCCCTGGCCAAAGCCTGGGGCGAGGCGGGACACGCCTTGGGCAACCACACGGTCACCCACCTGGATCTCAACGGCAAGGACACCACCCTGCAGCAGTACGAGAACGAGATCCTCGCCTGCGACCAGGTGATCCGCCGATTGCCGGGCTACCAGCCCTGGTTCCGCTTCACGTTCCTGCGGGAAGGCAACACACCTGAGAAGCGCGATGGGATCAAGGCGTTTCTGAAAGCGAAGGCCATCAGGAACGCCCAGGTCACCTTGGATACGTCAGATTGGCGCCTCAATGCCGCCCTGATCTCTGGCCTGGAACTGAATCCCGAGGCGGACACCACCCCTTTCCGCAACGCTTATCTGGCCCATCTCCAACAAAGGGCTGAAGCCTATCGGGACTTGTCCCGGCGGCTTTTCGGGCGCGACATCCCCCAGGTGCTGCTGCTGCATCACAACCTCATCAACGCGCTGTTTCTCGATGACGCCATCCAGCTCTTCCAGAAAATGGGCTGGACCTTCACGGACCCCGCCACAGCCTTCCAGGACTTCGCCTACAGCCTGGAACCCCAGCGCCCCTCTCCGGGCCAGAGCCTGCTCCTTTCCGCCGCGCGGAGCCTGGGTTACCGGCCCGCCGCGTGGGAGCGCCTGGTCGATGATGGCGATGAGGAGATCGCCGCCCTCAAGCGGCAGGGCGGCCTTCCCTCCACTTACGAATGAGTCCGAGGTTCCCAGCAAAGCATGACATTCCGTCAAACGAACCGGATTGTGACCCGATTCCAGTCAAAGCCTCCCGGGCTCAGCGCTACCCTGATGCCTTGATTTTTGTCCAGGAGGACACATGGCCGTCAATCTCAAGGGACGCAGCTTTCTCACGCTGATGGACTTCACGCCGCTGGAGGTACGCTACCTCCTGGATCTCTCCAAGGATCTCAAGGCGAAGCGTCGCATGGGCATCTATAACTACCTGCTCAAGGGCAAGAACATTGTTCTGCTCTTCGAGAAGGCCAGCACCCGCACCCGCTGCGCCTTCGAAGTGGGCGCGCTCGAGGAAGGCGCGCACGTGACCTTCCTGGATTCCGCCAGCTCACAGATCGGCAAGAAGGAATCCATCGAGGACAGCGCCAAGGTGCTGGGCCGTTTCTACGACGGCATCGAGTACCGCGGCTACAAGCAGGAAGTGGTGGAAGACCTGGCCAAGTTCAGCGGCGTGCCCGTGTGGAACGGCCTCACGGACGTGGACCACCCCACCCAGATCCTGGCCGATTTCCTCACCATCGAAGAGCACGTGGCCAAGCCTCTGAACAAGGTCAAGCTGGTGTTCTGCGGCGACATCCGCAACAACATGAGCTACGCCCTCATGTACGGCGCCGCCAAGACCGGCATGCACATGGTGGCTCTGGGGCCCAAGGACCTGGTGCCTGATCCGGCCGTGGTCGCCGCCGCTCGCGAAGCCGCCAAGGAAACCGGTGCCATCATCGAAGTCACCGACAACGTGGAAGAGGCCGTGAAGGGCGCCGATGTGATCTACACCGATGTCTGGGCCAGCATGGGCGAAGAGGATCAGATCCCCGCCCGCGTGAAGCTGCTCACCCCCTTCAAGGTCACCATGGAGATGATCGAGAAGACCGGCAATTCGGATGTGAAGTTCCTCCACTGCCTGCCCGCCTTCCACGATTTCGAAACCAAGCTGGCCAAGGAGCAGAAGGCCCTGGGCTTCGACATCCGCGAAGTCACCGACGAGGTCTTCCGCAGCCGCCACAGCGTGGTCTTCGACGAAGCCGAGAACCGCATGCATACGATTAAAGCCGTAATGGTGGCGACGATCGGTTGAGCTTCGAACGACCTTTTCGTCTGAGGAAAATCGGCCCCGTTC
>JAYVRY010000335.1:0-2875 GCA_043775845.1 Acidobacteriota bacterium | reverse complement strand
GCGTTGGCTCCTCGGATCTGCCCATCTTCAATCAGGCCTCCGGCGCCGCGACGGCCGAGATGGATGGGTTTCAGCCACTGGCACGCCCTGATCCTTGTTTCGACAGCCCCCCACCCAGCCATACTCAGAACCAACCGGAATCGATCCTCCCACCCTGGAGCCTTCCATGCCTAGAGCTCAGCCCAAGCCCGACGGTGCCCCCCAGACTGGGTTTTCGGACCTGGTGGCGGCCATCGTAGCCAGCGATCTGGCGGAGCCCGTCACCCGGCACATCGACGCGGGCTCCCTGCCCAACCGCGACGCGGTGATCGACCTCATCAAGAAGCTGCGGGAGCTTCTGTTTCCGGGCTACTTCGGCAAGCAGAACCTCACCACCGAAACGCTCGAATACTACGTGGGCGAACTGCTGGGGGAGATCCGGGGCCGACTCTTCGAGCAGGTGCTCAATGTGATCCGCCACCAGGCCACCCGCCACGGTGACCCCGCCCGGGATTTCGAGAGGGAAGCCGAGACCATCGTGCAGACCTTCCTGCAGACCATCCCCCACCTTCGCACCGTCCTGGCGACGGATGTCCAGGCGGCCTTCGAGGGAGATCCGGCGGCGGGCGACACCGACGAGGTGATCTTCTCCTACCCGGGCATCTTCGCCATCATGGTGCACCGCATCGCCCACGAACTCTTCCTGCTGAAGGTGCCGCTCATCCCCAGGATCATGAGCGAGTACGCCCACGCGCTCACGGGCATCGATATCCACCCTGGCGCCACCATCGCCGAGTACTTCTTCATCGACCATGGCACGGGCGTGGTGATCGGCGAGACCACCACCATCGGCCGCTGGGCCAAGATCTACCAGGGCGTGACCCTGGGCGCCCTCTCCACCCGGGGGGGCCAGACCCTCAAGGGCGTGAAGCGCCACCCCACCCTGAAGGAGCGAGTCACCGTTTATTCCGGGGCTTCGATTCTGGGCGGCGATACCGTCATCGGTGACGAAGCCGTCATCAGCAGCAACGTCTTCGTCACCCAGTCCGTACCGCCGCGGACCCGGGTCACCGTGAAGAACCCCGAGCTCCAGTACCGCAACCGCCAGCCCCAGGAGTTCAAGCAGGACGTGGTGGATGACTGGATGATTTAAATCGCCACAATCTGGGAAAAAGCAGAACTGATTCAACACGAAGACGGAAAGACCGCGAAGAAAAACAATGGCAATTCTTCGTGGTCTTCCTGTCTTCGTGGTTCATCTATTATCTTTTTCACCAAGACGATTCGGTCTTACCTGAGTTCGGCAAATGCGAGCAGTCTACGCCCCGCCTCCTCCAGCAGGTCGTCGGTCTTGCAGAAAGCGAAGCGCACCATGCGCGAAGCGGCTGGATCCGAGATGAAACTCGACAGGGGCACGGTGGCCACGCCGGCCTCCTTCACGAGCCGCGCGGCGAAGGCGGTGTCGTCCTCCTTCCCCAGTGCCGAATAATCCGCCAGCACATAGTAGGCGCCCTGGGGCGGCGTCAGTCTGAACCCTGCTTGCGCCAGGGCCCTGCACAACACATCGCGTCGATGGCGGTAGGCCTCCGCCATCCCGGTGTAGTACTCGCTCGGCAGCGTGTCCATGGCGGTGGCCACCGCCTCCTGCAGGGGCGCGGGCGCGCCCACGGTGAGGAAGTCGTGGACCTTGCGGATGGCGGCGGTGAGTTGCCTGGGCGCGATAATGGTGCCGATGCGCCAGCCGGTGACGGCGTAGGTTTTCGAGGCGCCAGAGATGGTGACGGTGCGCTCGGCCATGCCCGGCAAGGTGGCAATGGGGATGTGCACGCCCTCGTAGACGATGTGCTCGTAGATCTCATCGGTGATGGCGAAGGCGCCGTGGCGCTGGCAGAGCGCCGCGATGCCCGCCAGTTCCTCGGCCGTGAAGACCTTGCCGGTGGGGTTGTTGGGCGTGTTCAGGATGATGGCCCGGGTCTTCGCGTTGAACGCATGCGCCAGCCGATCCAAGTCCAGTGGCTCGCCGATAGGCAGGGGCACGGTCACCGGCGTGGCGCCGCAGAGCACAGCATCGGGGCCGTAGTTCTCGTACCAGGGCTCGAAGACGATGACCTCATCACCGGGATCCACCAGGGCCAGCAGCACCGAAGCCATGGCCTCCGTGGCCCCGCAGGTGACGGTAATCTCGGTATCGGGGTCCACCGCCAGGCCATAGAAGATCTGCATCTTGCGGGCGAGCGCCTCCCGCAGCCGCTTCGCGCCCCAGGTGATGGCGTACTGGTTCACATCCGCCCGGATGGCGGCGATGGCGGCCTCCTTCAGCAGCTCCGGGGCGGGGAAGTTGGGAAAGCCCTGGGCCAGGTTGATGGCCCCGTGCTCATTGGCCAGCCGCGTCATCCCTCGGATGACCGATTCAGTGAAACCGTGGGTGCGACGGGCGGTATGCATAGTCCTCCGGGGGCTCACTCCGGCCCGCTCACCAGCCGCCGCCGCACGGTACCGTTGGCCTGGGCGAAGTAGCGGCGGACGCCCTGGACGATGGCCTCGGCGACCTTGGCCCGGAAGGCCGGCTCCCGGAGCTTGGCCTCCTCCTTGGGATTGGAGATAAAGGCCACTTCCACCAGCACGGCGGGCATGGCGGCCCCCCGCAGAACCACAAAGGGGGCCTGCTTCACGCCCCGCTCCTTGATGCCCGCCAGGCGGTTGAGCTGGCCCTGAATGGCGACAGCCAGGCGCTCTGAATCCTGCAGGAAGGCCTGTTGGGCCAGGTCATCCAGGATGCTGGCCACCACGCTGTCCGCGGCGCCCGGGGCAGCCCCGGCACCGGCGTTCTCCGTAGCCACCACCTCGTCATCGACGCCCGTCCCCAGGCTCAGGAAGAACACTTCGGAACCCCGGG
>JAYVRY010000334.1:0-2880 GCA_043775845.1 Acidobacteriota bacterium | reverse complement strand
TCAGATGGCCGCCCTCTCGCTCCACCCCGAGGCGTACCACGGCGAATGGAACTACACCCTGAAACCCCAGACTAGTTAATTTTGTTACAGCTCCTAAGTTGGACTTCCATCGCCGAACGGTGTTGCTCAGCCTCTTTGCGTTCCGTGACGTCGCGGGCGACCACAAGGGCTCTTGTGGAAGTTGCTCCCGGATCCTGCATGATGGCGGCCCGGCTTTCGAAATGGAGCCATCTGCCGTCCCGGTGCCTGAGGCGATACTCGAGGCCTTGAGTTGGCCTTCCTTCCATGATGCCGTTCAATGCCTTCAAGACTCTTTCGGCATCATCTGGATGCAGTAAATCCAGCGACGACAACCCTGCCATCTCCTCCTGCGAATAGCCCAAGACGAACTCATAGGAAGGGCTCGTGTAGATTCGATGGCCACTCTCATCGATGATCGCGATGAGGTCGATGACATGGCGGTGGATGGCCGAGAAGAGGGATTCGCTCTGCCGGAGCGCCTCCTCCGTTTCCTTCAGCTTGGTGATGTCCAGCAGCGTGACCACGTATCCCTCGGGCCGCCCATCCGCATTCCAGAACGGAGCTTTCCGGAAAATGGCGTGATGGATCCGGCCATCTGGCAAGGGCATGTGGAATGACGTTTCACAGGCATCGGGATACACCAGGAAACCTGGTTCCAGATCCTCGGACCCATCGTCTACCGCACCCAGAAAGAGATCCACCGTTCTCTGGCCGATGGCACTGTTCTTGGGCAGGGACAGGAATTTCTCGAAGGCCCCGTTGCAGCCCTGGATCCAGCCGCCCATGTCCTCGTAATAGAGCGGGTTTGGAAGCGTTTCAATCAATGTCCTCAAGAACTGGATGTACTCGAAATGCTCCCGTTCCTGGTCCATCAGTTCCCGGCTGTCACATGCCGCGCCTGTCGCCTGCCGAGTCTCGCCTTCTGCGGGAGCCACCTGGGAACCTTCGGCTGGCAACGCGGTGCCATCGCGAACCTCACCCTGGATCGCCGTGATTGCCGTGGCAAGGTTCGCCAGACTGCTTCTGCTCACACCTTGTCGCGTGTCTGGGGCCGGAGAACCCGCCGGGCCATCGGCATCCGGTTGCTTCGAAACACGGATCCACGGCATGCCTGGCGCCAGCGTTTGAACCGCCTCGAACACGCACAGCGCGTCTTCATTCGGCTGACTGGCATCCGTCAGCAGAAGGTCCCACCGGAGATCAGCCATGAGGTCGCGCAACCCCAACGGGTTTTCAACCGGACTGAGTTGAAAGCTCAACCCGCAGGCATTCAATTGCGCTTCAACCGCAGCCGCATCGATATCTGATCCCTCGATCATGAGAATGCGGATGGGCGTACTGAGTTCCATGGTGTTTCCCTTGGTTGGGCATCACACATCGGAAAACGATTCAGGGGCTACAGGAAAAGGGACTGATTTCGACCGAAGCCACCTTATCGGATCGCCGCCCTCTCATTCCCAACTTTGCTCGATTCACAAAGCTAGCTTCGGAAAATCTACAGGCAAAGGACTAAACTTTCTACGAAATATTTCGTTGACAGCTACGAAACCCGTCGTATCCTTCTGGCATTCCCCTATCGGAGCCCCATCCCATGGTCGCAGTCACCCGCCCCACCGATGCCGAACTCGCCATCCTGCGGGTGCTTTGGGAGCGCGGTCCGAGCACGGTACGCCAGGTCTTCGAGGTGATGTTGGCGGAGAAGGAGCTGGGCTACACCACGGTGTTGAAGATGCTCCAGATCATGAACGAGAAGGGCCTGGTGCAGCGCGACATCACGGACCGGGTGCACACCTTCTCGCCGGCCCAGACGCAGGTTCAGACTCAGCGGGGCCTTCTGGACGACTTGTTGGACAAGGCCTTCGGGGGTTCCTCCATGAATCTGGTGATGCAGGCCCTGGCCACGCGTAGGGCCAGCCGCGAGGAACTGGCGGATATCCGGAAGATGCTCGACACCGCCGAAGGGAGGAAGCGATGACCAGGCTTCTATCGCTCGTGCTGCAGGCCATCACCCACCCGGTGGCCCAGGCCCTGGGTTGGACCCTGCTCCATTTCCTGTGGCAGGGGCTCGTCTTGGGCCTGCTGGCTTGGGGCACCCTCAGCCTTCTGCGGGGCTTCGATGCCAAGCTCCGCTATGGCGTGGCGTGCGCCTTCCTGCTGCTGATGGTGGCCAGTCCCGTGGCCACGTATCTGCTGCTCCAAGGGCAACCTCCGGCCCCTTCCACCTTGAGCATGCAGGTGGATGCGTCCGCTGCGGCTCTCTCCGCCACGACGGCCGCCCCGCCCTTCGGACAGCGGGTGAAGGCGCTCCTGGATCCGGCTCTCCCCTGGCTGCTGGTCGGCTGGGCGGCGGGCGTGCTGCTGCTCTCCACCCGTTTCCTCGGCAGCTGGATCCGCGTGCAGCGCCTGCGACGGCGCAGCGCCAGCCCGGTCCCATCGGAATGGCACATGGTGCTGTCCCGCCTCTGCCGCGACCTGAAGCTTTCCCGCACGGTGCGGCTGTTGCAGTCGGCCGCCGTGGAAGTGCCCACGGCACTGGGTTGGCTGCGCCCCGTGATCCTGCTCCCCGCCTGCGCGCTGTCGGGCCTGTCGCCGCTGCAACTGGAGGCCATCCTGGCCCACGAACTGGCCCACATCCGCCGGGGCGACTTCTTGGTGAACCTGCTCCAGTCCATGGTTGAAGTGCTGCTCTTCTACCATCCCGCCATCTGGTGGCTGTCGGCCCGCATCCGCGCCGAGCGTGAGCTCTGTTGTGACGATGTGGCCGCCGAACTCTGCGGCGATCCCCTGATCCTGGCCCGCGCCCTCACCGACCTGGAATCGTTGCGCGAACCCCTCCTTCCCCCACCCACCCCTCTGGCC
>JAYVRY010000333.1:0-2899 GCA_043775845.1 Acidobacteriota bacterium | reverse complement strand
GCCCACGGCCAGGATCCCGATGAAGTAGAGCTTGTCCAGCAGCCAGTTGTCGGAGCCCTGGCGGGCGTGCTCATGGGTAAGGAAGCGCCGGAAATGCTCGTGGATGAAGAAGAAATCCGCATGGCCGGGATTGGCCCGGTTCACGGCCCAGAACCAGGGTACTACCAGGATCAGGTAGAGCAGCCAGCCCAGCGGATCCAGGGCCGTCCGCAGCACTGCGCGGCGCAACTCCGCATCTCGCCAGGCGAAGGCGAGGGAGAACAATAGGATGCCGCCCGTGAGAATCAGCTCGGCCAGCCCCTTGGTGAGCATGGCCCCAGCCAGGAGGACGAATGAGAACAAGGTCCAGCCAAGGGCGGGCCGGCCTTCCCGGCGCCTGGCCACTGCCTCCACGAAGGCCACGATGGCCGCCACCAGAAAGGCGCTGAAGAGGGCATCCAGGGTAAGCAACTGGCCCACCAGGAAGGCCAGCAGGCCCGTGGCCGCCATGAAGGGCGCCCATAGGGGCTCCCGGGCACCGAGCCGTTTCGCCAGTCGCCAGGCCGCCCAGATCATGAGGGCCGAAGCCAGGGCCAGGGGCAGCCGCGCGGCGGCGGCGTGCAGACCGAACAGCTTCATACTGAGGGCCGACAGCCAATACTGCAGGGGGGGCTTCTCGAAATAGAGCACACCGTTCAGGTGCGGCGTCAGCCAGTCGCCCGTGGCCAGCATCTCCCGGGGGATTTCCGCATAGCGGCCCTCGTCGGGTTCCCAGAGGGGCCGCACCAGCAGGGGGAGCAGGCCCAGGAAGAACCAGAGGGCGAGGAGGGTCGAGCGTTCGCGGCGCGTCATGCTTCTAGGCTAGCTGGAACCACCTTGGAACCTGAACGGCAATGCGCCGGCCGCCTGCCCTTTTCCCCATCCGGCCCAGGCCTCAACAGGTCACACATGCGTTAGCAAAGGCAACGACCAGGGGGGTGGGACGGCCTTTCAATGCAGCGCGCTCTGGCTGGAACAGCGTGGCCGCGAAGAAGGGATGGTCATCCAATTCAACGGCCCGCACCTCGCCTGTTTCATCATCGGCGGAGGCCCGGAGCGGGCCGGCCAGGAGGGCCGCCTGGAATTCGGGATTCAGCCCGTAGCTGCATCGATATCCCTCGGTCGTCTCACGGGCCGCATAGGCTGCGGCGATGCGGGTGCCGGGAAAGAGCCGGATGGTAGCCGTGGCCTCGACCAGGGCGCAGGCCAGGGGTGAGACCACCGGCCGTGCTGAATCCGCCGCGGTCTCGGCATGGCCGGCATCCTCCCACCCCAGCACATTCCGGGCATATTCGACGACCGCATGCTGGAATCCGCCACAGGTTCCGAGGAAAGGAATGGCTCGCTCCCGGGCGTGGCAGATGGCGAGCAGGGCGCCGTCCATGTGGCGGTAGGGGCTCGCGGGCACACACCACAGTCCATCGAATCCCGAGAGACGCAACACCGAGCGGATCTCCTCCGTGGGAACCCAGTCAAAGTTGACCTCAACCCGCAGCGCATCCGCCGCCTGATTCAGGGCCAATGGAATGGCCTGGTGGGCCGTGACGGAGGGATCGAAGTCGCCGATCAATCCGATCCTGACGCGATTTCGCATAGTACGCACCCTCCCGGCGCTTTCCATTCCACCGCCGTTCTGGAAAGGCGCAAGCCTTTCCTATCTCAGCGCGGCTCTGCGCCCATGGGATGTGCCGAGGCCTGCCGCCGCGCTGAGCAGGATGGGGCCTAGTTCTCCGTCTCCACAACCTTCTCCAGCGATTTGTGCTCCTCGACGAAGAAGTCCATGGCCTTCTTCAGCGAGTCCTGCATGGACACCTGGGGATGGAACCCGAAGGTTTCCTGCATGCGCTTGATGCTGGGGGTGCGGCGGGCCACGTCCTGGTAGCCCTTGCCGTAGAATTCGCCGCTGCCGGTCTCCACCATGCGGCCTTCAGGGATGCCCCGTTCGATGCGGAAGGGATGATTCTTCCAGATGGCGATCATCTGCTCGGCGATCTCGCGCACGCTGAAGTCGTTGGCGGGATTGCCGATGTTGAAGATGCCGCCATCGGCCTTGCCGCCCTCGTTGCGCAGGATGGCCATGAGGCCGTCCATGGCATCACTCACATCGCAGAAGCAGCGATGGGCGTGGCCGCCATCGACCAGATGCAGGGGCTCGCCGTTGAAGAGGTTCCAGCTGAACTGGGTCACCAGGCGGCTGCTGCCTTCCTTGGCGGTGTTGAGGCTGTCCAGCTTGGGCCCCATCCAGTTGAAGGGCCGGAACAGGGTGAATTTCAAGCCCTGCTGGAAACCGTAGGCCCAGATCACGCGGTCGAGGAGCTGCTTGCTGGTGCTGTAGATCCAGCGGTTCATGGGAATGGGGCCGGTGACCAGGGGGGAATTCAACTCGTCGAATTCCGCGTCGGGGCACATGCCGTAAACTTCCGAGGTGCTGGGGAAGATCACCCGCTTCTTGTACTTCACGCACTGGCGGATGACCCGGAGGTTCTCTTCGAAATCAAGTTCGAACACGCGCAGCGGATCCGTCACGTAGATCTTCGGCGTGGCGATGGCCACCAGGGGCAGCACCACGTCGCACTTCTTGATGTGGTACTCAATCCACTCTTTGGAAATGGTCACGTCGCCTTCCACGAAGTGGAAGCGCGGATTGGCCAGGTGGTCGGACACCTTGTTGGCGCTGAGGTCCAGGCCGTAGACCTCCCACTCCGTGTCCTGCATGATGCGGTCCACCAGGTGGGAACCGATGAAACCATTGACGCCGAGGATGAGAACTTTCACGGGAACTCCTTGCACAAACATTCAAGTCTACCTGCTTGGAGACCGGAACGCAGCAGGCGGTTACCTCAGCCAGCCCTTCAGGCGGAACCAGTGCCAGATGGCCAGG
>JAYVRY010000332.1:0-38097 GCA_043775845.1 Acidobacteriota bacterium | reverse complement strand
CACCATTCCGGCCCTCTACGTGCTGGCCAACACGCCCGGTAGCGGCGTGCCCAATCCCACGCTCTGGCAGGTCTGCCTGGTGAGCTTCCTGGGCGGCTGCATCGGCATCCTCTTCATCCTGCCCCTGCGCCATCACTTCATGGTGGAGAACCACGGCATCTTCCCCTGGCCCGAAGCCACCGCCACCGCCGAGATCCTGGTCACAGGCGAAAAGGCCGGGAACCAGGCCAAGGAGCTGGCCATCGCCGCTGGCATTGGCGCGCTGTACGACTCCCTCACCAGCGTGTTCCGGGTCATGAGCGAGAACGTCACCCTCAAGACCGTCTGGGTGGGCACGGCGCTGCGCGAGCGCTTCCTGGCTTTCAACTTCCTGAATAACGCCGCCACCATGGGCATCGGCTACATCATCGGCCTGCGCTACACCGCTGTCATGGTGGGGGGTTCGTTCTTTAGCATGTTCGTGCTGGTGCCCCTCTTCCACGCCATCGGCCCGCACGTGCCTGTGATCGTGGCTCCGGGAACAAAGCTCATTGCGGATATGGGCCCTGAACAGGTGTTCAAAGAATATGTCCGCATCATCGGCGTGGGCGCCATCGCGGGTGCGGGTGTCATGGGCGTGCTCGCCTCCATGCCCAACATGATCCGTTCCATCATCAGCAACATGAAGGCGCTGATGGCGGGCGAGAAGCCCGGCGCCCAGGCCGTGGTCGTCAAGCGCACAGAACGTTCCCTGCCCGGCGGCATGATCGCCGCAGGCCTCGTGGTCTGCGCCCTGGGAACCCTGGCCTTCCTGAGCTTCGGCGTGGGCATCCAGCACGCGTTCGTTCCTGCCCTGGTGGCCACCCTCGTCATCATGGTCATCGCCTTCTTCTTCGCCCCCGTGGCAGCCCGCGCCATCGCCACCATCGGCCAAAATCCGATCAGCGGCATGACCATGCTGACCCTGGTCATCACGGGCGGCTTGATGTTGAAGCTCCACTTCACCGGCGGCTACGGCATGTTCCTCACCATGATGGTGGGCGGCATCGTCTGCACAGCCCTGGCCGCATCGGGCGCCTTCAGCACCGACCTCAAGATCGGCCACTGGATCGGCGCCACCCCCGCCCGGCAGATCGCCTGGAAGTTCGTGGGCACCTTCGTGGCGGCGCTCTTCACGGGCCTGGCCATGTGGCTGCTGGCCAACCAGAAGCTGCCGGACGGCGCCTACGCCATCGGCACCAATGCCCTGCCCGCGCCCCAGGCCAGCGCCATGAAGGCCATCCTCGAAGGGATCTTCGGCACCGTGTCCATGCCCCTGCGCTGGTACTGTTTCGGTCTCGGCGTCATGCTTTCCATCGTGCTGCGCATGGTGGAGCTGCCCGCCCTGGGCTTCGCGCTGGGCATGTACCTGCCCATTGAACTGAATACACCAATGCTCATGGGCGGCCTTCTTTCACACTGGGTGAACCGGCCCAAGAAGGGCACCAATGAAGCCGATGCCAAGGCCCGCGAAAACCGCGGCGTCCTCATCGCCAGCGGCCTCATGGCAGGCGGCGCCATCATGGGCGTCATCGCCTCGGCCATCAAAGCCAAGGATTCCTGGCGCGAAGGCTTCCCTGTGCTAAGCGAGGCCCAAGCTTCGGGCGCCCTGGGCGAATGGATCGGCCTCGTGGCCCTCGTGGCACTCTGCCTCTACGTGGTGGTCTACAGCCGCCAGGCCAAGGCTGACGCCTAAAACAGGAAGAACTTTTTTAACCGCAGATGTCGCAGATGGCGCAGATAAGGCCTGAATCAGGCTTTTCATCTGCGTTCATCGGCGACATCTGCGGTTAACTTTCCTGTTTGGTTTTCATGATCTTCAAGATTTCGAGTCAACGTTTTACCCACACTCCCGGTATGGATAGGTGAGGGAGGAATCGTGACGTGTTTCAGGGAACCGAGGCCGTGCTGATGGATGAGGGGATCACGCCCCTTCCCGAGGCTTCGGCGCAGGATCTCTTGACGACGCTGGTGCGGCGCGTCCGGGGCGGCGAGCTGGAGGCCTTCGAGGGCCTGTTGCGCCTCACCGAAAAACGCATCCTGGCTTTATCCTGGCGGATGCTGGGCGACTGGCACCTGGCTGAAGATGCGGCCCAGGAGACCTACCTGCGGGTGTACCGGTCGCTGGATTCCTTCCGCCTGGGCGAGCCTTTCGAAGCCTGGATGGTTCGCATCGCAGTGAATGTGTGCCGCGACCTGGGGCGCAAACGCGGGCCCACGCCCGCCCCTGCAGAGCTCCTTGAGCACCTCGAAGGAGATGCCGCACCCATGGGAGCCGACGAGACCGTTCTCTTTCATCAGCGCCGGGCCCTGGTTCAGCGGGCTCTGGCCAGTCTGCCTGAGGCCGAACGCGCCGCCCTGGTATTGCGTGATCTCGAAGGGCACAGCACTGAAGAGGCAGCACGCATTCTCGGCGTGCGCCCCGTCACCATCCGCTCCCAGGCCGCCTCGGCCCGTGCCAAGGTGCAAACTTTTTGCGCCCGTCTGCTCAACCCCACGCAAGGAGGAGGATCATGAATCGCCATGTCCTCGACCAGGTCCCCCTCTGGGTCGAAGGTGACCTGGATCCCTCCGAACTGGCCGCGGTCGACACGCACCTCGACCAATGCCCCGAATGCCGGGAGGCCGCGGAGCGTCTGCGTCAAAGCCAGGCCTGGTTGCGGGAGGCGATGGCTTCGCCCTTCGACGCATCCGACCAGGAGCGCCTGCGCCAAACGGTGATGGAACAGATCCGGGCCGAGGCGACCCCCAGACCCGTCCGCCGTTTCGTGACACGCCCCGCCCTGCTAGCTGCCTGTGCCGCAACCCTGCTCATGGCCACCCTCACCTGGCGCCAAACGCATTCGGTGGTGCCACCGTCATCGAGCGACTCGCGACCCTCCCTTCCGCCCGCGTTACCGCCTGCGGCGGAAGATGTCGCCCAGGCCCACAGCACACCGGTTCGGGCTGCTCCGCTCCACGCCACCCGCGTTCCGGAAGTGGTGCTCCCTCCGCCCCGCGAAGAACCCGCCCGCATCGAGATCCAGACCCCCAATCCTAACGTCCGCATCATCTGGCTGGCCCAAGCCAAGCCCCTTCCCGACACGAGTCCCTTCCACCAGGAGGCACCATGAACATCTTCCGTCCCGTTGTCTGCATCACCCTTTTAGCCCTGGGTCTGCCGCTCCTCGCTCAGCAGTCGCCCGCCCCCAAAGTCGAGCATGCCAAAACGCCCGATCCTGACCTTGCCGTTCTTCGGGCGATGAAGAGCAAACTGTTTGTGCTCCAGCACCGTGACTCTTTGCAGCTCATGCGAAGCCTGTCCGCCCTTGGCAGTGGCGCCAATGAGGCGACGATGAAATTCAACAATGAAAATGGGCTAAACACCCTCACCGTGCGTGATTTCCCAGAGAATCTCACCGCCATCCAGGAGGCCATCAAGCGCCTGGACACGCCTGGTGCCACGCAGATGGCTCCCGATGTGGAACTCCACCTGCACGTGCTCCTTGCCTCGAAGTTGGCCGTCACCGATGCCACGCTACCCGATGAACTGGTCGAGGTTGTCCGAAGCCTGAAGGACACGCTGACCTATAAGAGCTACGCCCTGGCGGCCAGCTTTGTCCAGCGTGTACAGATCCAAGAGTACCGGCGCATCGAAGGCAGGGGCATGCTGGATGCCAAGACCTATGGCTCCGATCCCGCCAAGGACGCCTCCCTCTTCCAGGTGGACTGGCAGTTCCAGGGTGGCGGGCTGGACATCCCCAAAGAAGGCCCAGTCCAGATCCGCCTGCGGGAATTCAGCCTCGCCCTGCGCGAAATATCGAACACCAATGCCCAAACCATGGCCACCCTCCGCACTGATCTGGCCTTCAAGGAAGGCGAAAAGGTGGTGGTGGGAACTTCTGTCGTAAAGGACAAGGGCCTGATCGTCGTCCTCACGGCCAAGTTACTGAAATAGCTTAAACTTGGGGAAAATCAAAAAATCAAATAAGCGGAGGAGAGCGGAGGGGCTGAGGAAAGCTGAGAAAAGAATGAAAATCATTCCTCCGCTCTCCTCCGCTTTCCTCCCCTTTGATTAGTTAATCTTTTCAGGCTGTAGCGTTTCCAACAGGTCCCGCGCCACGCCGGGCGTTCCCGTCACCAGGCTCCCACTCTTGAACCAGCCCTGCCCGCCTTCCCAGTCAGTGATGATGCCGCCCGCTTCCTGCACCAGCAGCACGCCGGCGGCCATATCCCAGGGCTGGAGGCCCAGTTCGAAGTAGCCGTCGTAGATGCCGCAGGCCACGTGGGAAAGATCGAGCGCCGCACTGCCTGCTCGCCGAAGGCCCTTGGCACGAGGGAAGACGCGGCCCAGGGCGGCATTGAACTTGGGCCAGCGGTCGCCCAGCTGGAACGCGAAGCCCGTGGCCAGGAAGGCGCCATCCAGTCCTCCCTGCTGCGAGACGTGCATGGGCTTGCCATTCCAAGTCGCACCCATGCCGCGCACGGCCAGGAAGCAATCGCCGCGCAGCGGGTCCAGCACGCAACCCGCCACGGGACCTTCGGCGTCCCACAGGGCCACGGAGACACACCAGTGGGGGAAGCCCTGGACATAGTTCAACGTGCCGTCGAGGGGATCCACGATCCAGCGATGCTCTCCGGGGGGACCGCCCGGCCCTTCGGGCCTCTGCGTCCCCCCGGACCCCTGCGGATCAGGCGGGATGAACCCGCCCTCCTCGCCGAGGAAGCCGTATTGGGGAAAACGGAATGCCAGCTCGGCGCGGATGGCGGCCTCGGAGGCCCGGTCGGCCTCGCTCACAAAATCGTTCTTGGTTTTCTCGGTGATCAGGGCAGGGTCGAGCTTCCGGAAGTGAGCCAACAGCACCTTGCCACCGGCTTCGGCCGCAGCCACACAAGCATCCCGTTGCGCATCGAACATGGTCACCGTCCTGAATGGATTGTCCTATGGAACAACCACCCATGAAAAAGGATTGGATCCGCGAATGACGCGAGTGGGGTGGTCGGTTACCTACCCACCCTTTTCGGCGCGGCCTTTCAGGATGCGGATGAGGGCGGGGAAGACGATCCAGTGGAAGGGCAGGACCGCATACCAGTAGACGAGCCCGAGTAAGCCATGGGGCTCGAAGAAAGCCGTCTGCTCCAGCCTGGAGCCGAGGCCCTCGGGCCGCACCGTGAACTGCAGCCAGGCATGGCCATCCAGTTTCATGCCGGAGCGCAGGCGCAGCAGCCGATCCTGTTCCAGGGCCTCCACCCGCCAGAAGTCCACCGGGTCGCCCACGCGAAGTTCCCGGGGATGTCGCCGTCCCCGCCGCATGCCGGTCCCGCCCAGGGCACGATCCAGCCAGCCCCGGAGCTGCCAGAGCCAATTCCCCGCGGGCCAGCCGTTCTCCCCGCCCAGGGCGCAGAAAGCCTGGAAGACCGCTTCGGGAGGTGCCTTGACGTGTCTCGTGTGGCGCTCCAGCAACATGCCTTCGTGGGCACCCAGGGCCATGCCTTCGGGTTCACCGGCGAAGCTGGAGGCCCAGGTGGTTTCCACCGCATCCTCGTCCAGGCGTTCCAGCGCCAGCGCCAGCGCCTCCCGGTAGGTCATGGGCCGCACCCGGAAGACCTCCAGGGCCCTTGGATCACGCACCACCACCTCGGTGCTCATGCCCTCAATGAGCGGCGCGGCCAGGGCCAAGGGAATGGGGGTCACCAGATCCACCCAAAGCAGGGATAGCCGGGGAAAGGGCACGTTCATGGGCAGGATGGTGCGGTGAAGGCCCCTGGCTTCGGCGTAACCCAGCATCATCCCCCGGTAGTCGAGGATGTCGCCGCCGCCGATCTCGAAGATGCCGCTGACCTCTGGATGCTCCTGCGCCTCTGTGAGGTAGGCCAGCACATCCCGCACGCCGATGGGCTGGCAGCGCGTGTTCACCCACTTGGGTGTGACCATGAAGGGAAGGCGTTCGGTCAGGTGGCGAATCATCTCGAAGCTGGCACTGCCGCTGCCCACAATGACGGCGGCCCGGAATTCCAGCACGGTTACGCCCGCCGATCCCAGCGCCGCGCCCACTTCCTGGCGGCTGGCTAGGTGATCGCTGCGCTGCCGCGCCGAATCGCCCAGTCCCCCCAGGTAGATGATCCGGCACACACCCGCCTTCGCACAGGCCTCTGCAAACGTCAGGGCCTGACGCAGGTCGCGGCCCCGAAAATCGGGACGATCTTCTCCCATGGCATGCACCAGGTAGTAGGCCTGGGCCACCCCCGCCAGCGCGGCCCCGAGGGTGGCGGGGTCGGAGACATCACCCCTCACAACTTCGACGCCAGGCCAGGCCCGGCCCGCCAGGCGGTCCGGGTTGCGCGACAGGCAGCGCACGCGATGCCCGGCAGCCAGAAGCTTGGACACCAGCCGCCCACCGATGTAGCCCGTGGCCCCCGTCACCAGGATGAGAGGCCTTCCGGATTCCATGGGTGGGTTCCCACTCACACAGGCACCAGATCCGCGAAGACAAAGCCGTCCCGTTCCACCACCTCACCCCGGTGGATGGTCACGGGATGTCGGAACATGGGGCCATCCCAGGCGAAGGTGTGGAACTCGCCCCGCTCACCGCAGGGATCCACCGTGGATGGAAGATCGGCCAGCAGGGCCGCATCGAAGTCGCGACCCGCGAAGGCGGCATCCAACGCCCTGGGATCCACGCAAGCCAGCGTGGCCTTCAGGCCCGCCTGGATCATGTCCCGGGCCAGGGTGGCCGTGTCTGGATTCCAAATGGGAAAGAGGGGCTGCAGCCCGGTGCCGGCTAATTTCTGGATGCGGTAGTCGCGGACATCCTCCAGGAAGAGGTCGCCGAAGGCCATCACCTCGATGCCCTGGGCCACGGCCTCGGCACAGGTTTTCCCCATGCGGGCTTCATAGTCCTCGTTGGAGCAGGGCCAGGGCAACGGCACCTTCCACAGGGGCAGGCCCACCGCTTCGGCCTGCGCTTCCAACAGGACCTCGCGGACTCCGTGCATGGCCACGCGGTCGAAGGCGGCATTGGTGGTGGTCAGCAGGCCGACGACCTCCACCTCACCCAGTTGGCGCAGCGCATGCAACGCCCAGGCCGCGTCCTTGCCGCTGGACCAGCTCAACAGTGCCTTGGGTCGTGTCATGGGAGCTCCGGCTTCAAGTATGTACCGCGCATGTACCTGGCAAATCCTGACGGATTTGGTAAACTTTAAATGGGAGCCCGTCATGCCCAAAGTCATCAACATCGAACCCACACCGAACCCCGATGCGCTCAAGTTCCTGGTGCATCCGGCCATCCTCAAGGCGGGGTCCCGGTCCTTCAAGGATTTCGGGGCCGCCGTGGGCGACCCCTTGGGCTCTTGCCTCTTTGGGCTGGGCAAGGTGACCTCCGTGTTCTACATGGACCGCTTCGTCACCGTGAACAAGGAGCCTTCGGCGGAGTGGAGCGATCTCATCGATCCCATCTGCGAGGCCATCGAGGATCTGAAACTCCCCGAGAACGATTCGGGTGAGACCGGTGCCCTCACCCCCGGCGGAGATGCGGACGCCACGTTGCAGCGCATCAACCACCTCCTGGATTCCCGCATCCGCCCGGGCCTGGCGGGGGATGGCGGCGGCCTGGAAGTAATCTCCTTCGATGGCCAGACCCTGCAGATCAGCTACCACGGCGCCTGCGGCTCCTGTCCCTCCTCCACCAGCGGCACCCTGCACTACATCGAAAACCTCCTGCAGGAGGAGATCAGTCCCAGCCTCCGCGTGGTCAGCTGGTAACACGGAAGTCCGAGGCCCCAACCTTCGCGTGGTCAGTCGGTAAGGCTTGATCCTGTGGAAAACCTCGCCACTCTGGAGCTACCCCCTGGAGATCACGTCGTGATGGTCAAACCCGTCAAGCGCCGAGCCGGCACTTCCAGCCACCTGACGGCCCTGTCCGACTTGCTGCAAGAAAGCCGCGCCGATGCCGCGCGGCTCTTCGAGAATGGCCTCGCGCTGCTGGTGCAGGCCCTGGGTGTCGATCAGGCGCTGCTCACCCGGGTCACCAACCTTGGCCATGAGGTCCTCTGGTGGGCTTCCGCCCCGCAAGTCCCGGTAACCGGCATCTTCGAGTCGCCCGAGAAGGGTTACTGCCCCTTTGTGATCGCCCACCCGGAGCGGCCCCTCACCATTCGCGACGCCTCGGCCGAACCCCGTTGGCGCAAGTCTGCGGGCTTGCAGGAGCTGGGCATTCGCGCCTATGCGGGCGTGGCCCTCAGGGTTGGAGACCGGGTCCTCGGCACGCTCTGTGTACAACACCACGCGCCGCGTTCCTTCACCCGGGCTGAGCTGGCCCTGTTAAAAACCATGGGCCACCTTGTGGAACGGGCCCTCGAATCCGAGAACATCAAGCAGGAGCTCCAGTCCGCCCTGAGCGCGCTGGAACTCAGCAGCGCCATCGTGGAAGACAGTGCCCTGGTGAGTGCGCGGTCAGGCCTGCCCAATCGCAGGTACCTCGACATCTGGCTGCGTTCCTCCCTGTTCATGGCCCGGCGGAGGCGAGAGCCCATGGCCCTCGCGCTGTGGTCCCAGCCCATGGTGCCGGGCACGAGAGGGCGCCTGACCGCCATTTCCGCTCATCTGCGAGGTGAGGATCTCCTGGTGGAATTGTCCGCTGACCAGTACCTCCTGCTCCTACCCCACACCTCAGAATCGGGTGCGGACGTACTCCTGGAGCGCCTGCACAAGACCATTGGAAATCACCCGACGGGTGCCGCCCTCTGGCTCCCAGACGGGAAGGACATGACCATGAAGTCGGCTTTGCGCCGCGTCGCTAAAGCCTTTACGGAAGCCAATCGAGAGGGTGTGCCTCTGATCTGGAGCCGGGACTGAAGGGTGTCACCACAGCTCCTGACTGGCCCGATGCCCGCGTCCATGGGATGATGAAAGGCTCTGGTACAGCCGGTCGAAGCCCGGCCCTTTGGAGGTGAATGTTGGACACTCCGACCCTGGTGAAGGCGGCCCTGAATGCGCTGGATGGGCGCGAGACGCCCAGCCGCGAGGATCTCTGCCACTGGTATGAGTTGATGCACCTCGGACGCATCCTGGATGACAAGGCGCCCAATTATCTGAAGCAGGCCATCGGCTGGTCGTACCACGCGCCCTGCGCGGGCCACGACGGCATCCAGCTGGCCGCAGGGCTCTCCTTCCGGCCGGGCCGCGACTTCCTGTTTCCCTACTACCGCGATCTACTGACCTGCCTCGCAGGCGGCATCACCCCTGAAGAGATCATCCTCAACGGCATCTCCAAGGCCACGGATGTGGCTGGCGGTGGCCGCCACATGAGCAACCATTTCGGCAAGCCCTCCATCGGCATTCAGAACGTGTCGAGCCTCACCGGAAACCACACCCAGCACGCCGTGGGGCTGGCCCGGGCGGTCAAGTACTACGACCGCGACGCCGTGGTCTTTACCAGCCAAGGTGAATCGTCCCTGTCTGAGGGGTATTGCTTCGAAAGCATCAACGGGGCGGACCGCGAACAGCTCCCCGTGGTGTTCATCATCCAGGACAACGGCTATGGCATCTCGGTGCCCAAGCACCACCAGAGCGCCAACGAGCACATCTGCGACAACTTCAGCGGCTTTCCCAATCTAAGAATCATCAAGTGTGACGGCCTCGATTTCCCCGATTCCATGCGCGCCATGGAAGAAGCCCTCGCCTACATCCGCACCGGCAAGGGGCCCGCCATGGTCTACGCCACCTGTGTGCGCATCGGCAGCCACTCCAACTCGGACCGGCACGAACTCTACCGCGACGAGGCCGAGCGCGCCGCAGCCAAGGCCAAGGATCCCCTGCCCTGCTTCCGCGCCTACTGCCTGGAAAACGGCCTCAGCGAAGATGAACTGAAGGCCATCGAGATCGACAACCAGGCCCGGTACCTGGCCGCCCACGACAAGGCCATGGCCGCCCCCAGCCCCGATCCCGCCAGCATCTACGACTTCGTCATTCCCGACGGTTGGGTCTCGGAGCAGTTCCCCGATGGCACCCACCAGGCCACGGGCGACAGTCACAGCCTCATCTCGGCCCTGAACCAGACCCTCAAGGAAGAATTCCGGTACAACCCCGATACCTTCATCTGGGGCCAGGACATGGCCAACAAGGAAAAGGGCGGCATCTTCAACGTGTCGAAGGGCCTGCAGCAGGAATTCGGCGAACGGCGTGTGTTCAATGGCCCCATCGCCGAAGACTACATCGTGGGCACCGCCAACGGCTTCACCCGCCTGGATGACAAGATCCGCGTGGTGGTGGAAGGCGCCGAATTCGCCGACTACATCTGGCCTGCTGCGGAGCAGATCGTGGAGACCAGCCACGACTACTGGCGCAGCAACGGCCAGTTCTCCCCCAACATCACCATCCGACTCGCCTCCGGCGGCTACATCGGCGGCGGTCTATACCACTCGCAGAATGTGGAGGGTTGGCTCACCACCCTGCCCGGCATCCGCGTGGTGGTGCCCGCCTTCGCCGATGACGCCGCCGGGCTGCTGCGCACCGCCCTGCGCAGCCGCGGGACCACGCTGTACCTCGAGCCGAAATTCCTCTACAACGCGAAGATGGCCCACGCCGTCATCCCGCCGGACTTCGCCGTGCCCTTCGGCAAGGCCCGCGTGCGCCGTGAAGGCACCGACCTCACCATCCTCGCCTACGGCACGCCCGTGCATTTTGCCCTGGAAGCCGCGGCCAAGCTGGAGAAGGAAGGCAAGTCCGCCGAGGTGATCGACCTCCGCTGCCTGAGCCCCCTCGACACCGACGCCATCATCACCTCCGTGAAGAAGACCCACCGTGTGCTCATCGCCCACGAAGACAAGGTCTTCGGCGGCTTCGGCGGCGAGCTGGCCGCCATCTGCGCCAGCGAATGCTTTCCCTGGCTCGACGCCCCCGTGGAGCGGGTGGGCTCCGAGTTCACCCCCGTGGGCTTCAACCGCATCCTCGAACGAGCCACCCTGCCCAACGCCGAGAAGGTGCTGGTCGCCGCGCGGAAGGTCCTGGCGTTTTAAGGACTCTGTTTTAACCGCAGATGTCGCAGATGGCCGCAGATACCAAATTCATGCTTTTCATCTGCGATATCTGCGGCATCTGCGGTTAAACCTTTTCACTATCTTTTCCCATGTTGATGCCCCTCGCAGGAGCGCCCATGCAGTTCGGTCCCTGGGATGTCCAGATCGTCAGCGGCGGCACCTTTCGGCTGGATGGCGGCGCCATGTTCGGCACCGTGCCCAAGGTGGTGTGGAACAAGATCTACCCCGCCGATGCGGACAACCGGATTCCCATGGCCACCAACTGCCTACTGATCCGCGGCGAAGTGGATGGTAAGCAGCACGTCATCCTCGTGGACAACGGCAACGGGGACAAGGAGACCGACGACTTCATGGCCCGCTTCGATTTCGAAGGCCGCGGTGTGCTGGATGCCAACCTCGCGCGTCATGGCGTGAAGCCCGAGGACATCACCCTCTGCATCCTCACGCACCTGCACTTCGACCATGCGGGTGGCAGCACCCGCTTCGATGCCGAAGGGCAGATCGTCCCCAGCTTTCCCAACGCCCGCTACCTGGTGCAGGCGAAGGATCTCACTGACGCCAAGCAGCCCCACCTGCGCGTGAAGGCCAGCTACCTGCCCCAGAACTGGGAACCCATGGAGGCCGTGGGCATTCTCGACACCGTGGATGGCGTGGCGGACATTCTCCCAGGCATCTCCGTTCGCCCTGCCCCCGGTCACATCGAGGGCCTGCAGAACGTGGTGATCGAGGGTGGGGGCAAGCGCCTGGTCTACCTGGCCGATCTCATCCCCACCGCCCGCCACATCCAGCCCGCCTGGTGCATGGGCTACGACCTGGATGTGGTCACCTGCGTCGACGAGCGGTTGAAGCTGTTGGAAGAAGTCACAGGCACGGACACCGTCTGCATCTTCGAGCATGATCCGGAGATCCCTGCCGGCACCGTGAGCCGGGATGCCAAGGGCCGCTACCAGGTAACCCCAGCCAGTTTGTAGCTGTCCCAAACCTGATTCCCCACCACGCTCTGATTCGCTTCCTGCCTGCCACCCGGATCTCAAGGGTCTGGACGGGCTTCAGGCGGATGGGGAGCTGCCGGGTGGGGATATTGAAGAGGCCCTCTGCTGTGGAAAGGTCGAACGGCATCAAACACGAGAGGGCGCTAAAGGTTTTTACGATCAAAATTAAAATTATTTCTTTAATATTTATTCTTATTTAATGTATTTTTATTCTAGTGGCCACAATTTGTGCTGCCGCCATTCACCGGAGGCCTTCCCATGGCGAACCTCGGACTGCGGGACTTTCTGGAAATCCCCTACGACGAACTGGAACAGCTGAACCTCCAGGCCAAGCAGCAGCGCCTGGACCGCATTCCCCGCGAAAAGATCCGCGAGGAGCGGATGAAGTATCTCGAGGGTGAGAAGCGCATCAAGGCCGTGACGGTCTGCTTCACCGACATCGAAGGCCGGATGCACATGCTGGACTACGACAAGAAGTACCTCCTGAAGTCCTCGGACAACCTCACCTTCGATGGCTCCTCCGTTCGCGGCTTCTCCGCCCAGTCGGAGAGCGACCTGCGCCTCGTCATCGACTGGCCCGCCTTCTACTGGCTCCCCAGCGATGTCTTCGGACCCGGCAAGGTGCTCGTCTTCGGGTACGTGCTGAACCAGGACGGCACGCCTTTCGCCGCCGACATGCGGGCCCGCCTCCGGGCCTACACGGACGAGATGTTCCAGAAGAACGGCACCATCCTCAACGCCGCCAATGAAGTCGAAGGCTTCCTCTTCAAGGGGCTGGACGCGGAGCGCCACTTCCACGAGACCGGCGTCTTTGAATACGTCTCCACCGGCGGCTACTACCACAGCCTGCCCGGTGATCCCCTGCGCCAGTTCATCGACACCTCCGCCGAAGTGCAGCGGGCCATGGGCTTCGAGAACGAAAAGGACCACCCCGAAGTGGCCCCCTCCCAGTTCGAGATGAACTACACCTACGCCGAGGTGAACATCGCCGCCGACCAGGTGCAGCTCTATAAGCTGCTCTCCCGCCAGGTGGCCGCCCGCATGGGCATGACCGCCTCCTACCTGCCCAAGCCCGTGGCCGGCGTGAACGGCAACGGCATGCACACCAACATCTCCATCGCCAAGAAGGGAAAGAACCTCTTCTTCAAGAAGGATGGCAAGGAAGGTCTCTCCGACTTGGCCTGGGATTTCACCAACCGCATTCTGGCCAATGCCACGGACCTCTGCCTCATCCTGAACCCCAGTGTGAACGCCTACCGTCGTTTGGATCCCCACTTCGAAGCGCCCAACCAGATCAAGGTGAGCCCCACGGATCGCGGTTCCATGGTGCGCATCCCCACGGGCAACGAGAAGTCCACCCGCATCGAAGTGCGCTCCATCGGGCCCGATGCCAATCCCTACATGATCTACTACACGCTGCTCCGCACCGGCATGGAGGGCCCCGTGGCCGAGGTGGACGAGGCCAAGCGCGCCCGCACCCGCTTCCTGCCTGACAACATCTTCGATGCCATCCGCCTCTTCAAGGGCAGCAAGTTCATGTCGGAAGTGCTGGGTGAGACCATCCACGAGAAGTTCGCCGAGCTCAAGGTGGCCCAGGCCGAACGTTGCCCCAAGGCCCTGGGCACCCAGGTGAAGGCCTCGGAAATCCAGTTCCACCATGAGGTCACCAACCAGTACCTCTGGTCTCAGTTCTAGCCTCGAGCTCCCAGTGCCATGCCGCCCCCACGCCTCCCAGGCATGGGGGCGGTTTCATTCACGTTCAGGAAACGGGCATGAACGGCCTGCGGATTGAAAGCATCCAACGGTCACCTCCCGGAGTTCCCATGCGTGCATGGTTTTTCCCTTTCCTGCTGGTGGCTTTGCTGGCCTGTGGAGGAGGAGGCTCCGGCGCCCCCCCCACCCTGCCGCCTACGCCCCCCAGCGGGGGAACGTTTCATGCCGCAACGATGGCCACGGGGCTCTCCCAGCCCACGGCCATGGCGCTCAGCCCCGATGGCCGCATCTTCGTGTGCGAGCAGGGAGGCACGCTCCGCATCGTCAAGGGGGGCGCCCTGTTGGCCACACCCTTCCTGACTGTTCCCGTCAGTTCGGCCGGAGAGCGCGGGCTGCTTGGGGTCACTGTGGATCCGGACTTCACGCACAACGGCTTTGTCTATGTCTACTACACGGTTCCCACACCCAGTCCCCACAATCGGGTCAGCCGCTTCCTGGCCGCCGAGGATCAGGCACAACCCGGCAGCGAGACCGTGCTGCTGGAACTGGATACCCTCAGTTCGGCCACCAACCACAATGGGGGAGCCCTCCATTTCGGGCCCGACGGCAAGCTCTACGTGGGTGTGGGGGAGAATGCCACCGGCAGCAACGCCCAGAGCCTTACAAACCTCCTGGGGAAACTGCTTCGTCTGAACGCCGACGGGAGCGTGCCCGCCGACAACCCCCTACTCGCCCAAACCACGGGAAAGAATCAGCTCATCTGGGCCCTGGGCCTGCGGAATCCCTATACCTTCGCCTTCCAGCCTGGCACCGGGCGACTGTTCATCAACGATGTGGGCCAAAGCACCTGGGAAGAGGTCAATGTGGGCCGCGCCGGCGCCAACTATGGCTGGCCCGCCACGGAAGGTGTCACGTCGAATCCCATCTACGATTCCCCCCTCTACGCCTATCCCCACGGCGGTGGCACCGTAACCGGCTGCTCCATTGTGGGTGCGATCTTCTACGAACCGATGACCACGAATTTCCCTTCGACCTTCCTCCATCGGTTCCTCTTCATGGACTACTGCGGTGGGTGGCTGCGGACCATGGATCCCATGACCGGCGTGGTCAGCGACTGGATGACGGGCTTCTCGAATCCGGTGGATCTACGGGTCGCGCCGGATGGTTCTGTGCTGGTGCTTTGCCGAGGGGGCGGTGGCACCATCCAGCAGGTGACCTATACGACGCCCTGAACCGCTCGCGGTGTGTCCTTCAATGAGGGCTGCGACGAGGTCGTGTTCACCGCAGCGAACGCCTGTGCACGGAGAAGCTCAGAGGTATTCACGACCGTGGCCATCCACCGCAGCGGGAAAGTTGTGCTTTCCGCCGATGGGTTCAATGACGCCTACGGCCCCACCAAGCTGATCAAGCGCATCAAGCTGGCCGGGGAGTAGCCCTTACCGGGAGCCGGATCGGGAGGGCGAGTCCTTCCGATCCGGCTCCCGCATGTACCTGAATTCCTACCGGGGTTTCAGTTCGCCATAGAAGCGCCACGTGGGCGTGAGGTCGCCATCCACGGGACCGCCCTTCAGATACTCGCGCAGCAGCTCCACGGAGATGGGGCCGTTCTTGAGGATGGCGTCGTGGAAGTCGGCCTCACTCATCTTGCCGTCTGTGACGAATTCCTGGTGCAGGGCGCGGAACTGCAGGCCACCCAGCATGTAGGCGGCCTGGTAGAGGGGCCCATAGCCGCCCTGGAGGCTGCGCCGAACCTCGCCCTCGGCATTGGCCCGCTCGTGGCCCACCTGCTCGACCAGCAGGTCCACACACTGCTGGGGCGTGAGCTGACCGAGGTGGAAGCCGAAGGAGAAAAAGATTCGCGCGCAGCGGTGCATGCGCCAGAACAGCATGCCGATGCGCTCCTGGGGCGTACGGGGAAAACCCAGGTCCCAGAGCCGCAGCTCCCAGTAAAGGGCCCAGCCTTCCACATAAAAAGGCGTGTCGAACATCCGCCGCTGGGTGGCGTAGCGGTCGCTCATGAAACCTTGCAGGTGATGGCCGGGCATGAGTTCGTGATGCACCGTGGCGCGGGCGAAAGCCGGATTGTTGCCGCGCAGGCTCATGAGCTTGTCGCCGTGTTCCATGGCCGCCGTGGGATAGCTCACCAGGATGGTGTCGCCGCCCAGGAAGAAGGGATTCACCTTCTGGGCCTCGGCCGACATCATCTCCATGCGCCAGCTTTCCTTCGCCAGTTCCGGAATGCGGATGAGCTTGCGACCTTCCAGGAATTGCACCGCCTCCAGGGCCAGGTTGCGAATGAGCCGGGGTTGCTCCCCGGGTGCCACGTAGCTCTGCTTCACCTCTTCCAAGGCGACGCGCCAATCCTCCCCGTGGCTCATGTCCTTGGCGGCGCGTTTCAGTTCGGTGAGGCACCAGGCCATCTCACGGCGGCCGATTTCAAGAATCTCTTCCGGTGAGTAGGCGATGGAATCCGCCGCCAGGGCCCGCTGCAAGGCCTCGCGACCGATGGGATCACCCTGGATCACGTCCTTATTCTTGGTGTCCAGACCGGCCAGGGATTCCTTCAGAAAGGCCGAATAGCTTTCCAGCGTGGCATCCAGGGCCTGGGCAGGTTTCTCGCACCACCAGGTGAAGAGGGGATCGTAGCCTAGGGTGTAGCCCATCCATTTCTTCAGATCGTCGCGCAGCTGTGCCGTCTGTTGGGCGGCGCGCAGGGCCAGAACGGCGCTGGGTTTTGTCTTGGCGGCTGCCAGGGCTTTCTGGAGCTCCACGATGTTCCGGTGGAGTTTGTGCAGCAGCTCGGCGCTGGCCTTCGGATCCTGGCCCTCCATTTTCCGCCGACCCTCGGCCAGGTCACGCAGGGGCTGGGCGAACGGCAGAAGGGGTTGCAGTTCCGTGTTGCGTCGCTGCATTTCCTTGAGCTGATCCCGCCGGGCGGCGAGGTGGCGCCGGAAGAGCTTCAGGTCCAGGCGGTCTTCGCGAGAGAGGATACTGGCGTTCAGTTTTCCGGCCTCCTCTTCCCACTGGCGGAAGAACAAGTCCATGCGCGAAGCCCGCCCCGAACCGTGGGGCACGGACCAGAACTGGTCGAGGCTGCTCAGATCAGCCTGATAGCGTTCCAGCACGGGAGGCATGAGACCTGCGGGCTGGGCCAAGGTGGGCAGAGCAGGAACCTGGGCCGACAGGGACACGACGAGCAGAGCGGGAAGGCTGATGCGCACGGGGTTCATGGGTGTCCTCATGAAATGAGTCGGTGGGGCGGTCCACCATCATTTGCCGAGGTATGACCCGGGTCAAGCCATGTGCGTGGGCTCGCTGGGTGTCTCGGGCGAAGAAGGAAGGCAGACACGGAAGAGGGCACCACATCCAGCCTTGCTTATCAGCTGGAGTTCGCCACGCATCTCCTCGACAAGTCTCTTCACGATCGAGAGGCCCAATCCAGATGAGCCTTCACCGGCCGTGGGAACGGCACTCAGACGCACGAAGCGGCCGAACACCTTCGTCTTGTCTTCATCTGTGAATCCGGGGCCCTGGTCCTCCACTTCCAACATGCCTTCGCCTTCGGAACGCCTGGCTCGAATGGTCACCACCCGTTCAGGGGGACCTGGAGGCGTGAACTTGATGGCATTGCTCACCAAGTTCTCAAGCACATCATGAAGGTGCAAGGGATCGGCATAGGCAGGCACGGGTCCATCGCAGTCCAAGACCACCCGGATGCCCTTCTTTTGGGCCTGAACCTGGAATACATCTCGGACTTCCTCTGCCAGCCGTCCGAGGTCCAGTGCCTCCGGTTTGTTTTGCATGCGCCCGGATTCCAACCGGTTCAAGCCCAGCAGATTCTCGATGAGGGAGGCCATCTGCCGAGAGGCCCGCTCGATGATGCTGGCAAAGTGGGTGCGGTCCCGCTGGCCCAGATCCTCTTCCATCATCTGCTGGGCCATCAGGACGATGGCATTCAGTGGATTTCTCAAATCGTGGGCGGCGATGCCAAGGAATTGATCCTTTTCTTCATTCAACCGCTGAAGTGCTGCATTCTTGGATTGCAGTTCCTCCGTGGCAGCAGCCACCCGGCGCTCGAGCAGGATGTTTCGAGTTCTGAGGATCCTCGTCCGGGTTCGGTACAGCGCCAGAAGCGCCCCGCCTGCGGCGAGAAGGTACACCAGGTAAGCCCAGAGGCTCCGCCAAGGAGCGGGACGGACGATGAGCGGGAAGCGAAGCTGCGCCACTCGCCCGAGGTAATCCTTGGCCTCCAGGCAGAGGACATAGCTGCCCGCTGGCAGGGTCACAAAATCCCGGGCGCCCTTGGGTGACCAGGCACTGGGTTCGGCTTCCAGGCCCTGGATCTGAGTGCGGTACCTGATCTCGTCTTCCCGAAAGAAGCTCGGAAGTACCAGATCGAAGGTGATGCGGTTCTCACGGTAACCAACCACGGTTCCCTTGGCTCCCAGTTCCCTGGATTTCCCACCCACCCGGACATGCTCCATCACCAGGCGCGGAAGCGGTGGGGGCGGGGCCTCAAGCCTAGGATCGAGCACGGCGGCACCACGGTTGGTAGCCACCCACAGCCGCCCCTCGTGATCCATGAACGAGGCCCCGTAATTGGTGGAAAGGGGTGGTAGCCCATCTCCTCCCCGGAAATCCTCAACCAACGAGGGCCGGCCTGGATGGGCGGGTTCCAAAAAGCTCAGACGGGCTACCCCTCGCTGGGTCACCAGGTAGACGCGCCCCTGAGGGTCCGCTTCAATGCGAACGACCACGTTGCTGGGCAGCCCTGGAAGAGATTGCACGGTGAAGGTCTCGAACCGCCCTGAGCTATCTGGCTCCAGGGAAAGCCGCACGGCGCCTCCCCCGAAGGAGCCCGACCACAGCCATCGACGACCATCCTGCCCTCGGATCTCGCGAAGACAGAAGGCACTGAGGTTGGTGAGGCCCTCGGCTTCCCCATATCGGATCCACTGCCCACGCTTCAATCGGCCGATCCCGTACCCCCGAGTCCCCACCCAGATGCTCTGACCACCATCGACGTCTTGCGTGCTTGCAAGGGCGTAGATCTGCGAAGCAGGGAGCCCGTCCTCCTCCGCGAACCGCTTCTGTCCTTGTTTCGTGATCCGGAGCAGGCCCTTGTCCGTCCCCGCCCAGATGACCCGCTCCCCGTTTTCCTTTGTCTCAAGGAGGCTCAGGACACGTTGATCCTGGAGCCCTTGGGTTTTGAACAGCGTGTGCCAGGCATGGCCATTCCAAAGGGCAAGTCCCTTGAGGGTGCCTGCCCAGATCTCAGGCCCTTGCTCTCCTCGAGAGCTGAGCAGACAAGCCACATGGTCGTGGGGAAGACCTGTGTGCGAATTCTCCAGCTTCCAGGCGCCATGCTCCCACCGGGCAAGTCCCTCATTGGTGGCAATCCAGAAGACCTGGCCCCCCTTTCCATCCGGCGTTTCGACGAACCCATGGATTTCATTGCTAGGCAGGCCCATCTGCTGGTCGAGGGTGTACCACCCGGTCAGATCGAGGCTCACGAGCCCCCCCCCACGCATCCCCATCCAGAGGGTGGGCTTGGCCCCGTGCGGCGCGAACAGGCTGTAGATCCCATTGGTGGGGAGCCCCTTGCGTGAATCCAGGAACTGCCAGCGATTCCCGTCATGCCAGGCGAGGCCGCGGTCGTAGGTGCACACCCAAAGCACGGGCTTTCCATGGCGGTCCGGAATCAACAAAGAGGTGACCGGGAAATAGCTGGGGAAGTCCCCCGTGGAGGGATTGAAGACAGTCCATGCCCCGCTTGTGTAGCGCAGGAGTCCCCGCCCCCAGGTGGAAAGCCAGAGCTCTTCCCTGCCATCCGGGTAGCAGATCTGAGTGATGTCATTGACCTGCTCCTCGGGCCACCCCTCCTTCTCGCCGAACGCTCGCCACCGGGAGCCTTCCCATTTCGCGAACCCCTTGCCGGTGGCGGCCCACAGGACAGGGTGGCCATTTTCCTGGATGACTCGGATCTTCCAGATTGAATTTGAAGGAAGGCCGGCATGTGTGTCCGTGAACGTCCAGAGAGACCCATCAAAACGAGCCACACCCCCGCCAGCGGTGCCGACCCACAATTCCCACCCGCCTCCTGGATGATCCAGGGTGAGAAGCGAATTGACCGTGTTGCTTGGCAGCCCAGAGCCCAACCGGAACTGAGTCCAGCCCCCCGCCTGCAGTCGCCACAGCCCTCCACCCTCGGTGCCGAACCATCGAGAGCCATCCGGTGTCTCTGCCAGCGCCCGAACCCATTGGGATTGGCTGTTGGCGGGCAGGTTCAGCGTGGTCCAACTGCTGCCGTTGTATGAAGCGGATCCATCCTGAGTGCCAATCCAGAGCAACCCCGCCCGATCCTCGCTCACGACATAAACGGTCATGTTGGGGGCACCCTCGAGCACCCCAAAGGTCCGGATGGATGGGCGCACCGAATCCCAGACATTCGGTTCCGCGCAGAAACCCAATGCGGCTCCGAGGAGACACGAAAGCGCGGCTTTCCAGCGCATCAACATGGTATTAGAGATATCGGCTTGGCCCCTGAACCCTGGAGAATTGGCTCCTGGGTTGCCCGGAGATGACTTCGGAACCAACGCCAAGTTCATGGCCCTCACGCGCTAGAATCAATCGAATCAATCAGGAGCTTCATGGCCTTCACACCAGGATCCAGGCGCGGCGCCATGGCCGACATCAACATGACGCCACTCATCGACGTGATGCTGGTGCTGTTGATCATCTTCATGATCGCGGCGCCCATGATGACCACCGGCGTGGACGTGAAGCTGCCGGAGAGTCGCACGGGCCGCAACCTGGAGAGCGAAGCGCTCACGGTATCGATCACCTTTGATGGGCGCCTGCAGTTCGGTTCGGCCTTCATGGCCCTGCCCGTGCTGGCCAACCAGTTGAAGGCCAAGGCTCAGAGCGACGGCAAGCGTCCCGTGCTGGTGAGGGCCGATCACAACGTGCCTTATGGGCGCGTCATCCAGGTGGTGGATGCCATCCGCGACGCAGGCTTCACCCAGGTGGGCTTCGTCACCGCCGCCGCGCCCCTCGCCCCTGTCGCCCCGCCCCTCGACGTGAAATGAGCCAAGACCTTCAGGCCTACCTCCGCAGCCGCGCTCACCTGGGTGAGCTGCGCTGGGGGCCGGGCCTGGCGCTGAGTGTGGCCCTGCACCTGTCCATCGGCGTGGCCTTCTTCTGGCCCCGCGGCGGCGCCACAAACAAGCTGGAGGACGTAAAGGTCACCTGGGTGAACCTGCCCGCCGCCCAGGCGGGTGCCTCGGGGGGTTCCGAGGCCATGGAAGTGGGCAAGTCCGGCGAGCGTCTCCGGCGGGTGGAAGAGGTGGCCCCCCTGCGCGCCACCGCGCCCTCGGCCACGGCCCCGGATCCCTTCGCCACCAAGACCACCAAGGCCGCCGCCAAGGGCGACAACAAGGAAGCCACCAGCCAGGGCACCGGCACCACCGCCGCCAAGGGCAAGACCGCTGCCACGAACCCCGTGGCCGGAGCCGTGGGGACGGGCAATGGCGCCGCCTTCGGCGCCGGCAGCGGCATTCCGGGCCTGAATCCCACCTCCGGCGTGCAGGGCGGCCTGGGTCTCGTGGGGGGCGTGGACGGGGACTTCCCCTTTACCTGGTACCTGCAGCAGGTGCAGGCCCGCATCACCACCAACTGGAATCGGGTGTCGAGCTCCCAGGGCCGCGTGCAGATCTACTTCCGGATCGCCAAGGACGGCAGCCTCGACCGCGTGCGCGTGGAGATCCCCAGCGGCAACGCCGCCATGGATGAAAGCGCCCGCATGGCCGTCCTGCGTTCCGCCCCCCTCCAGCGCCTGCCCGAAGGCTACGAAGGCCAGTACCTGGGTGTCCGATTCTGGTTCACCTACCTGGGCAACTGAGATGGTGCTCTTCGTGCCTCTGGCGGCCCTCCTCGTCCAATTCCCGCAGGCCGTCACGATGGTGGCCGAACCCAAGGAAGTGCGCCCGGGCGAATCCGTACTCCTGAACTGGACCTGTCCCCAGGTACCGCAGATCCGCCTGGAACCGGGCGGCATGGTGCTGCCGGGTAAGTTCCAGGTGACGCTGCGGCCCGCCTACACCACCACCTATCGGGTCTTCGACGCGCGGCCTGGCGGAACGGAACTGGGACAAACCGAAGTCCGCGTCACCCCCGGCCTGCCCCTGGGCGAGGCCGCCCGCATCTGCGCCTTCGATGCCAGCACCAAGGCCGTGCTGCCCGGTGAACCTGTCGTGCTCCGTTGGGAATGCGCGGGCAGCGCCAAGGTGCGCCTGGAACCCGGTGGTCTCGAACTGGATGGCAAGAGCGAAGTCACAGTCACGCCCCTGGAAAACACCCGCTACACCATCACCGCCAACAACGCCGCCGGTGGCCAAAGCCGCACGGTGGAAGTCTCCGTCCTGGGGCGAATGTCGCCTGCGGCCCCGTCCACCACAGCATCCGTTTGCACCTTCGAAGCCAGCCGAACGGTCGTGAAACCGGGCGAGCAGGTGGACTTGAAATGGCTTTGCCAAGGCAACGCCAAGGTGCGCCTTGAACCTGGCGGCCTGGAACTGGACGGGCAGTCCAGCATCGCCGTGGTTCCTGACAAAACCACGGTCTACACGCTCAGCGTGAGCAATCTGATGGGCGGATCATCTCGCAGCGTGGAAGTGCGTGTGGAAGCCCCCCGACGGGTCCTGACCGAAAAGGATGTGGTGCACACCGAAGAGGCCGCCAAGTCATGGGAACAGATGGATGTCTCAGAAGCCATCCAATGGGGCGAATCCAGGCGAGACAGTGCTCCCGAAGGAGCCTGGACCATCCGCATGGTGGTCTCCGGTCGGGCCGATGGTTTGCGCACCGTGGCCCGGGCGGCGGGTTCGAAATCCACCGACGTGTTGATCCTGCCCTTCGTGCGCCGGGATGGGTTGCGCTTCTGGCAGGCCTGCTACGGCATCTATCCCAGCCGGAACCAGGCCCTGAAGGCTTGGCGCTCGGCCCCTGAAGCGCTGCGCAAGGTCTTCCTGGATGCGCTGCCGCAGCCCCTGCCGCCCTCAGGATCCCCGTCGACACCTACCCGCGAGTGACTTCCACGGTGAATTCGTCACCACCCATATGGGCCTCCAGGGTGTCCACCATGAAGTAGATCGTTCGCGCCCGTGGCCAAGCTGATTGCAGGAATGCCCCGTTCAAAGCTTTTTCAGCAGATCTTCGGCCACCCGCCCCGCCGCCCCGGGCTCCCCAAGATGCCCACGGACGTCTCCAAGTTCGGCGCGCATGCGTCGGGCCGTGTCCGGTTCCAGCAGGCGTGAAAGCTCCGCACCCAGGCGCTGGGGATTGACCTCGTCCTGCAGCAGTTCTGGGGCCACCTCCCGACCTGCCACCACGTTGGCGAGACCGAAGTGGGGGACCTTCACAATGTGGCGGGCCACCTGGTAGGTGAGGACATTCAGCTTGTAGACGATGGCGAAGGGTGTGCCCAGCAGGGCCGTCTCCAGGGTGGCCGTACCGGATGCCACCAGGGCGGCATCGGCATAGGCCCGGGCGGCGTAGGTGCGCTGCTGGACCAGGGTGATCGGCGCACCTGCCAGGTGGGCGCGCACGAAATCCAGCTCCAAGGTCGGGGCCACGGGCAGCACCCATTGCACGTCGGGACGCTCCATCTGCCAGCGTTGCGCCAACGCGGCCATGGGCGGCAGCAAGCGCTGAATCTCGCCCTTGCGGCTGCCTGGCAGCAGCGCCACCAGCGGCTCGGATGGATCGAGCCCCGTTTCGAGGAAGAAAGACCCACGATCACACTCGGGTTTCACCACCTCCACCAGGGGATGCCCCACGAACAGGGCTTCCACGGGATAGCCGCGAAACAAATCCGGTTCGAAATCGAAGAGACAGTAAAGCGTGTCCAAAGAACGCCCCAGATCCGGGATGCGGCCCTTCTTCCAGGCCCACACCTGCGGACACACGTACTGGTGTACCTGGACGCCCGGCTGCTGTTTGCGGAGGGCCTTGGCCAACCGCAGGTTGAAGCCCGGATAGTCGATGAGCAGGGCGCCGTCGATGTGCTCTGCTCGGGCGGCCTCCAGGATCTGCTGGAAGAGGCGATTCAGGCTCGGCAGGTGTTTGATCACCTCCACGAAGCCCACCACGGCCAGATCCTTCACGTCCGCCAGCTTGCGGTCCAGGAAGGGCGTCATGCGGGGCCCGCCCACGCCGATGATCCGCAGATCCGGGCAGCGACCCTTCAATTCCCGCAGCAGTTCCGCGCCGTGCAGATCACCGGAGTCTTCGCCGGCAACGACCAGAAGCGTCTTCCTCATGACAGATCCCGAGTCTCGTCAGCCACCAGATGCCGACCGAATACCACGCTTTCATCAGGCACCACGGGGCGTCCCAAAGCGGTGGTGGGCATTTCCGCAGGAAAGAGCACCGGTGGATGGGCCGCCTCCAGGGCCGAAGCCTGGCCCCGGAAGGTGCTGGGCTCCGTGGCGGCCAGAGCCATGTCCCAGCGGTAGCCCAGGGCCTGGAGGGGACGCAAATCCGAGCCGACTTCGCACACACCGCACCAGAGGCGATCCGCCAGGGGCTCGGCATCCTCGATGCCGGGATGCCAGCAGAAGCCCACGGCCTCGCCATGGGCCTGCCGGAGCAGGTCGAGGATGGCCGTTTCGGCACCTGCTTCGATCTGTAACGCCAGCTTCACGCCCCTTCCGGAGGTGGCTTCCAGCAAGGTCTCAAGCGCGCCAAGCAGCCGGAATCCATCCTCGCGGTTCGTCGGTTTCTGCACAGGAATCACCAGGAAATCGGGGCCGAGCCCCTGGCGCAGCACGTTCAAGGCCACCTCCACAGTGGCCTCGACGGGCAGGTGCACCGCATGGACCGCCAGGCCCCGCCGCACGGCCGGGGCCCATTGCTCATGCAGGACACCATCCCACCGGAGCATGACCGGCGATTGGGACTGCCATGGCATGGGATCAAAACTGGACGAAAGCAGGGGCACGAACCGCATGGGTTTATCATGGAGTATCGGAGGCACCATGGGCCGCATTTTCACCTTGGACGAAGCACGGGCATTGATGCCCCAGGTGAAGGCCATCACCGAGCCTGTCTACACGCTGGCCGCCAGCCTCGCCGAAGAATTGAGCCAGGCGGAGGAAGCCAATGAGGAGGCCCGGGCCGAGGCCCTGCGGGAGCGTCTGCAGACCCTCGTGCAGAGCTGGCAGCAGAGCATGCAGGACCTGGAGGCCGAGGTAAAGGGCCTCTGGCTGGTGGATTTCGATTCCGGCGATGGCTACTGGTGCTGGGCCTACCCCGAAGGCGAGCTGGGTCACTGGCACAGCTACGAAGGTGGCTTCGGGTCCCGCGTGCCCGCCGACCAGCGGCCGGGTGTGCAGGCCTGAGCCACAGAGACTCGCTGAAACTGCTTTTCTAGCCACAAAGAACACAAAGAACACAAAACAAAACGACAGGGTTTTTCCTTTGTGCTCTTTGCGTTCTTTGTGGCCATTTTTTTCTGCGTCATCTGCGGTTTCCTGTTTTTCCCTTCCTTCCAGGAGTTCTCGGATGTCGGTGAAGCCCAAGGCAACCAAACACGCCGAACCTGAGGCCACTCCTCCCGATTTCCGCACTCTGGTTCTGGCTATCGTGGCCAAAATCCCCAAAGGCAAGCTGGTCTCCTATGGCCAGGTGGCGGCCATGGCGGGCTTTCCGCGCCGACCCCGGCAGGTGGGCATGGTGCTCTCGGGGCTGCCTGAAGGCACCAAGCTGCCTTGGCATCGGGTAGTCAACACGCAGGGCTACGTGCCCAGCCGAGGCCGCTGGTGGGGTGCCTTCGAGCAGATCGGCCGCCTGCGCGACGAGGGCATTCAGGTGGATGACCTGGGCAACCTCGACCTTGAGGCCCATCGCTGGGTGCCGAGATCCCGACAACAGAACACCACGGAGACGCGGAGGTAGAACACAGAGACACACATGGAGAGATCCGTATTCTCCCCATTCCTTCTCCGTGCTTCTCTCAGTGTTCTTCTCGGTGACCTCCGCGCCTCCGTGATGGGTTTTTACAGGTAAACTAGAGGCTGGAGGGCCCCATGAAGGTGCGTGTGTCGGTGCAGTTGAAGCCCGGGATCCTGGATCCCCAGGGCAAGGCGGTGGAACATGGCCTCCACGATTTCGGATTTTCTGTGGAGCATGTCCGCATCGGCCGCCTCATCGACATGGACGTGCCCGGCACGGATGTGGAAGAAGTGAAGGCCAAGGCCCTGGCCATGTGCGAAAAACTCCTGGTCAATCCTGTGATGGAGAAGGCCTCCATCGAGGTGCTCTGATGCGGGTGGCCATTCCGGTCTTCCCCGGCTCCAACTGCGATCACGATGCCGTGCATGCCTGCGGCACGGTGATGGGCTGGGACACGATCCCCGTCTGGCACCAGGAGACGCACCTTCCCGAGAGCACCGAACTGGTCATCGTGCCGGGTGGCTTCAGCTACGGCGACTACCTGCGCTGCGGCGCCATCGCGGCTCTGGCACCCATCATGGCCGACGTGAAGCGCCATGCGGAAAATGGCGGCCTCGTGCTGGGCGTCTGCAACGGCTTTCAGATTCTTTGCGAGGCCCAGCTCCTGCCCGGCGCCCTGCTGCGCAACGAGTCCCTGCGCTTTATCCACAAGGAGGTTCACCTCCGCGTGGAACGCGCCGATCTGCCCTTCACCCGCGCCATGAAGGCGGGCGCAGTGTTCCAGGTGCCCATCGCCCATGCCGAGGGCAACTTCACCCTCGACCCGGCCGATCTGGCGGACCTGGAAGCCCGGGGTGGCGTCGCCTTTCGCTACTGCTCGCCCAGCGGCGAAATCGGCGAGGCCCATGTGCCCAACGGCGCCATGAATGGCATCGCGGGCATTGTGAATGTCCGGGGCAATGTGCTGGGCATGATGCCCCACCCCGAACGGGCCGTGGATCCCAAGCTGGGAAACACGGGCGGCCTGGGCATGTTCAGGAGTCTGGTCGAAGCATTTGCCAAGGCCTGAATAGAGTCCGACGGGAATCACATTGAGGTCAGGGTGTGAAATTTTCATGCCCTTGAGATGATTTTTCCTGTCATCCTTCCGGAACGCCTCGATAGGCATCTCGGTTTATTCCTGAGCCATGAGCGACACTGAAACCAAAAACCTCCTGACCTACACCAGCGGACCGCTCCGCTTGGCCGTGCTGAAGCGCGATCCCGTGCCGACCAAGCTGTTGCCGGCCCGGGACGCATGGACGCTCCTGCAGCCCACGCATGCCGTGCGCGTCTGCACGGGCGAGGATCGCGAGGAGGGCGTCATCCGCTCCGGCGATCTGGCCCTGCTGCTGCCCGGCTTCGGGCACACCCTGAAGCGGCACCACGCCAACACGCCCTTCGGCTTCACGGCGCTGTTCATGGAAGGCCCCTTCCCGGAGCCCTTGCTCTCCTCGCTGCAGCACCCGCCCCGCAAGTGGCAGGAATCCAGCTTTGCCGTCCTGCGCAGCCTCAGCCTCAAGCAGCTCTTCAGCATCTTCAGCCAGGAATTGTCCAATCCCGACGGCGTGCAGCTCATGACCCGCGAGCTATTCCTCATCCTCCTTGGCGCCGAGCTCTCGCGCCTCACGGAGAAGGAAGATCGGGGCCGCTTCCCCTACCGCCTGAACCGCTCCACCCTGCAGCTGGTGCTGGATCACATGGAAGTGCACCTGGGCGCCAAGAACAGCGTGCCCGAACTGGCCACCATGGCCCGTTGCACACCCGACCACTTCATCCGGCTCTTCCGCGAAGCCACCAGCACCACGCCCCACCAGTACCTCATCGAACGGCGCCTGCAGCGCGCCGTCACTCTGCTGGCCAACGGCGAACGGCCCAGCGACGTGGCCAAGATCCTCGGTTTCTACGATGCCAGCGCCTTCACCCGCGCCTTCAAGCGCCGCTTCGGCGTGCCCCCCAGCGAATACGCGCAGGAAGCCTACGAGCGGCAGTTCCCGAAGAAGTAGGGTGTAGCCCGCACTCCAAAAATGGGGCGCCACTTGGCGCCCCTTTTTTGGAGATGGGGAATAGCTTACTTGGCCGCTTTTTCAGTGACTTTCTTGGCCTTGGTGGGGATCTGGGAACTGAGCGCCAGGGATGCTCCGAGCAGGATGGGAACAAACAACTTCGTGGGAACCTCTAGGAGGGTGCGGAGTGCGGGCGGGGCCCAGAGTTGCCGCCTCCGCGATCCGGCGGTCGCGTGGCATGACCTCCGCGCCAGATCCTCGCTTCACAGCCTGCCCCGCAGGCTGCTCCGCGATCCGGCGGTCGGTCAGGGCTTGCAGACCTTGCAGGCCTTGTAACCAGCCTTGTCGGCTTCGGCGGCGGAAGCGAAGGTGGTCTTGTTGGCCTCCTTGATCTTCGCGGCGGCCTTGCAGTCGGCGCGGTGGTAGGTCTTGGAATCCTTGTTGGCCAGAATGGCGCCTGTGGCCTTGGCAGGGGCTGCGGCAGGGGCGGGCTTGGCGGCAGGCGTAGCCGTCGCGGCGGGCTTCGCGGCCGGAGCGGCGGGTTTGGCTGCGGGCTTCGACTGAGCGAAGGCCAGCATGGTCGCCGAGGCGAGGACAAGACTGAGCAAGGCGCGGTTCATGAAATCTCCTGTGGGGAATGGCCCCAGGGTGCGAGGGGTGGTTCTGGATGTCAACGGGGAACCGATGCGGTGGCCAGAAATCGGGGAGGCCGGCGGGCCTGGGTGGCCTGCTCAAAGGCATAGGCCAATTTCAGCAGCGTTCCCTCCTGCCAGGGACCCGCCACGAAGGACAATCCAACCGGCAGACCGAAGGCGAACCCGGCAGGCACCGTGATGTGGGGACAGCCCGCCACGGCCGCTGGGGTGGAAAAGCTCAGACCGGAACTGTCGCCATTGACGTGATCGGTGAGCCAGGCCGGCCCACCCGTGGGGCCCACCAGAGCCTGCAATTGATGCTTCTCCAGCAGGGCCAGGATGTCCCGCCGGGCCTGGGCGCAGGTCTCCAGGGCCTTGAGGTAGGCGGGATCCGTCAAGGTGCCCTTGGCGTGAGCCTGCTGCACCAGCTCCTGCCCGAAGAAGGGCATCTCCTCGGCACGACGGGCCTCGTTGAAGGCCATGAGGGTTGCCAGATCCCGCACGGAACCGCCCCGCCTCGCCAGGTAGGCGTTCAAGCCCGCCTTGAACTCAAAGAGCAGCACCTCGAATTCCGCCTCGTCATAGGCTGCGGATTTCAGCTCCACGTCCACCAGCGTGGCGCCCTGGGCCTTCAGTGCCTCCAGCGCTGGAAGGAGCGCTGCATCCACATGGGCATGGACGCTCTGGAGGTTCTTCACCACGCCGAGCCGCACACCCTGCAAACCATCCTTGGCCAGGAAGGTCGTATAGTCTGCGGCACGATTTGCATCCGCCTCCCGGGTGGCGGCATCCTTCGGGTCGCTGCCCGCCATGGCTCCCAGCAGAATGGCCGCATCGCGCACGGTGCGCGTCATGGGCCCAGCGGTGTCCTGCGTGTGGGAGATGGGAATGATGCCGCGACGGCTCAGCAAGCCCACGGTGGGTTTGAGCCCCACCAGGCCAGCCACTGAGGCCGGACTCACCACAGAGCCATCCGTTTCCGTGCCCACGCCCACGGCGCAAAAGCTGGCGGCCACCGCCGCGCCGGACCCGGAACTGGAGCCACTGGGACTGCGATCCAGGGCATAGGGATTCCGCGTCTGCCCGCCCCGGCCACTCCAGCCACTGCTGCTGCGGGTGGAACGCAGGTTGGCCCACTCGCTGAGGTTCGTCTTGCCCAGGATGATGGCACCGGCCTCGCGCAGCTTTTTCACGATGAAGGCATCCTCCTTCGGCGCGGGTGCCCCGCTCAACGCCAAAGATCCCGCTGTGGTCTTCATGTGATCCGCGGTATCGATGTTGTCCTTGATGAGCACGGGAAGGCCGTGCAGCGGCCCCCGCAGCTTCCCGGCCTTGCGCTCGGCATCCAAGACCTGAGCCAAGGCCAAAGCCTCCGGGTTCAGCTCGATGACGGCATTCAGTTTTGGCCCCGCCTGATCCAAGGCACGGATCCGCGCCCGGTACCGCCGCACCAGCTCTGCCGACGTCCACCGCCCTGCCGCGAGCCCGGTCTGCAGGCCGTCCAAAGTGGCTTCTTCCAACATCAGAGACTTGGCTTGGCCAGAAGAAGCCTGGGCCTCGCCACCGACCAGGGCGACCGCACTCATCGCAGCCGCAGCTCCCAGAAAAGTACGGCGGTCCAGGGCACTGGAATCGCAAGGCATCGAAACCTCCGGTGGGTCCTCGGATCATAACCTTGATTGAGGATCACCTCCGCCGGCCAGGTGGGCTCCGAGACCACCATCGGCGATCGTGGGCAGGTGAATATCAGGGATGCAATAGCGCCCAGTCGCGCTTCACCTGCCAGGCCGTCGCAAACGAGGCATAGGCCCGCCGAGCCAGGTCCGCGGCACTGGCGCTTGGCTCCCGATCCAGAGCAGCCCACACGTCGGCCCGGTAGCTCGGCCCCAGGAGGATGCGCTGGCGGTACGTCCCATGGCGCCGCGCCAGCTCAGCGGGACTGAGCACATCGGCCAGCCTGTCTCTCAGGACACCGGCAGGGACGCGCAAGTCGCTTTCCTGGAAGCGGGGATCCTCGCCGACGCGTCGCAGATGGAACTCCGTGCCAGTGGGTAGGAGATCCAACTGCGGCCCCGTATAGGCCTTCGCCAGTTTGGCAAACCTTCGGTCCTTCCCAAGCCAACGACCAACCGCAGACCAGAAGGCGCGAACGCGCTGCCCATGGCAGGATTCGACCAAACGCACGAGGCGGTCCGCGTTGAGCCAGGGATGGTGAACCTCGAGCCAAGTCATCAGGACAGCCAGGACCCGAAGGTCGTCCTTCTCCATCCCTTCCACGGAAGCCGCCAATAGGGTGTCTTCGATGTTGGGGTCCGATGCGGCCGCCCCGGTGAACAGCATCCCGATTCCAACCATGGCTTCCGTCAAGGCTTCTCCGGCCAGGATCGTCCTGGAGGTAGGTTCCCGCTTAAAACCCATGGCCAAGCCTCCGGGCCAGGTCCTCAAGCGTTGCCCGAACATGCTGGGGCCAGCCGGGATTCAGGCCCTGTGGCCCGATCCAGGCCTCCGCCTGGTGGAGTTCGTCAGGAGTTGGTTGCAACGCCAGGCAATCCCCTAGATCGAGGCCGCGGTCACATAAGGCCCAAAGCTTCGTCAGCAGCAGTTCGGGCCGCCCGAGCGTCCACAAGCGAATCGCCTCGCCTATGTACACGGGCTGCAGCCGGGTTCTCCGCCCCTTTGGAAGCAGAGGGACAAGGGCAGAAGGCCCATTGTTCAGCCAATCTTCCCGCAGGACTTCCCCTCCCGTGATAATGGCCTCCAGCTGGAGTCCGCTCGCAGCGAGGAAGACATCAAAGCGGGGGATGGTGGTGTTGGGCTTCATGGGAGACCTTTCGATTGCTAGTATCAGTTTAACTGATACCGCAATGACTGCCAGCTCTAACATCCCCCTTTCCAAGACCAGGTGGCCTTACGGGAGCCCGAGCCAAGGCCATGAGCTTCAGCGCCCGCTGGGGGGCCGCTTGCGGTCGTCCCTTCGACGCCAAGGTTTTCCTGGCCAAGCACCCCCAGTTCGAATGGATGACGGACATGGTGGACAGCCGTCCTTCCCAACCCTGGGCCACGTTCGTCATCCACGACCAGGAGAAGCCTCTGGCGGCAGGCGTTCAGACCAGGAAAGTCAAATCGGCCTTTTCGAGCTTGGCCGACCCCCAGCCACCATTGGCCGATCCCTGGCCACTCAGCCCTTCGACGACAGCCATGCTGGGTCAGAGAGGTTCCACATGCTCACCTTCATCCTTTGGCTCATCCTGCTGGTGATCTGCTGGCCCCTGGCCATTCTGTTCCTTATCCTCTACCCGCTGATCTGGTTGCTGCTCCTGCCGTTCCGCCTCCTGGGTTTCGCCGTGGAGGGCGCCCTGGGGATCGTGCGGGGCCTGTTCCTGTTGCCGGGGCGACTCCTGCGCTAAGCCCGATCCTCCGTGGCCTGGTTGCGGAGGTCACCCGGAGACCCGATATTGCCTTCGGGCGCGGAGGGCTTTCAAAGAAGAATCCGTTCCGCGCGGGAGGCAGCCATGGATGTCTTCTTCGAGGCCAAGCTCAAGGAGGATGAGGCCGCCCTCCTGGCTATCCTCATGAAGCTAAAAACCCCTGCGGTAATGGGCATCTAGAGCCAGCGCCTGACACGCCGGGCATAGGCCGTGTAGCCTTCGCCAAATTGCGCCTGCAGCCGTGCCTCTTCCCTCACGATGACGAGGCGGTCCAGCAGCAGCACCAGCCCGGCGGTGAGAGCCAACACCCAAACTGAATCCAGCAGCAGTCCAAATCCCGCGAGCAGCAGCGACAAGGCCAGGTAGAGCGGATTGCGCGAAAACCGGAACGGCCCCGAGGTCAGCAGGGCCGAGGCCAGGCCGTTGGGCTCGTGTGTGGTGCCATGGCGCTTGAAGGTAAACAAGCCCCACGCACCCAGGCCTACACTCAACAACCACAGACATCCACAGCCGATGAAACGGAGAAGTTCAGGGACTCTCAAAGGCAAGGGATGGAGAAAGCCCAGGCCCCAGCCCAGCACCAGGCAACCGAAGAACAGCAGGGGTGGCGGTGGGGATTTCGTGGTGGGCTTCAACGGACCTCCACGCATGGGTGATGACCGATCCCGGAAGTTCAGCCGGATCCTAGTGCAGCGCAGCTTCCAGGGCGTTGGCGTGCAGACCCTTCAGTTCCGCCGCATCGGCGTCCAGCAGGGGCTGGCCGTCCACGGCGAGGGTAATGCGCGCACCGCCCGTGGTGCCGATCTTGGCGCAGGGCACGCGGTGCGTGGCGCAGAGGGTGGCCAGGCTGCCTTCGCCTTCGGCGCTCACGGAGACCACGATGCGGCCCACGGATTCGCCAAAGAGGAGGCTATCCAGACGCAGGGTGCCCTTCGTCAGCATGACTTGGCAGCCGCCAACCCCGCATTCGGCGCCACCAAAGGCACTTTCCACAATGGTCGTCAGCAGGCCGCCCTCGCTGGTGTCGTGGGCGCTGCGGATGAGCCCCAGACGGATGCCCTCGCGGACACAGGCCTGTAAGCGCAGTTCCTCGTCCAGGCGCAGCTCGGGGCAGGCGCCCTCCACCCTGCCCGTGCGCAGCTTCAGATACTCGCTGCCGCCCAGCTCATCGCGGGTCTCGCCCAGGAGGAAGATGCCGTCGTGAGCCGCGCGGAAGCCCGATCCGCAGATGCGGTTGCCCACCTTGGAAAGGGCCGTGGCGTCCGGCGCATCGATGGCCACCTGGCCCGCACAATCTTCGACGAGGCCCACCGCCGCGATCATGGGCGTGGGGAAGATGCTCTGACCTTCGGTGTCGTTGTAGAGGCTCACGTTGCCGCTGACGATGGGCACATCCAGCGCGAGACAGGCCTGGCGGATGCCCAGGCAGCCCTGCTCGAAGGTCCACATGTTCTCGGGTTTCTCGGGATTGCCGTAGTTGAGGCAGTCCGTGAGGCCGATGGGCTCGGCGCCCACGCAGGCCACGTTGCGGCAGGCTTCGGCCACGGCGTGGGCCGCGCCCCAGAAGGGATCCAGGTAGCAGAAACGGCTGTTGCAGTCGCTGGACATGGCAATGGCCTTGCCCGTGTCCTGCCCCTTCTCATCCTTCACGCGGATGATGCCCGCATCGCCCCTGCCCATGCCCAGCAGGGTGTTGCTGCGGACAGTGCCGTCGTACTGCTCGAAGATCCACCGCTTGCTGGCCACCGTGGGCTGCTGAAGGATCTGGCGCAGGGTGCGTTCCACTTCCGTGGGCTTGAGATCCGTGGGCAGCGGTGCGGCGTTCACCGCATCCAGGTAGCCCGGGCGTGAACGGGGCCGATCGTACTTGGGGGCCGCATCCACCAGGGGCTGGATGGGCAGGTTGATGACCGGCGCACCGTGCCAGCTGCCGATGAAGCGGCCGCTGTCCGTGACTTCGCCTACCACGCAGGCATCCAGGCCCCACTTGTGCAGCACGGTGATGATGTTGGGCTCGCAGCCGGGCCGGGCCACCAGCAGCATGCGCTCCTGGCTTTCACTGAGCATGAGTTCGAAGGGCGTCATGCCCGTCTCGCGCATGGGCACCTGGTCCAGGCGGATCTCCAGGCCGGTGCCCGCGCGGCTGGCCATCTCGAAACTGCTGGAAGTGAGGCCCGCGGCGCCCATATCCTGGATGCCGATGACCCAGTCAGTCTTGAAGATTTCGAGGCAGGCCTCGAGCAACAATTTTTCGGTGAAGGGGTCGCCCACCTGCACCGTGGGGCGCTTCTCCTCGCTGCCCTCGCCGAATTCTGCCGAGGCCATGCTGGCGCCGTGGATGCCGTCGCGGCCAGTCTTGGAGCCGATATACATGACCTTGTTGCCCACGCCCGAAGCGAAGCCCTTGAAGACCTTGTCGCTGCGCAGCACGCCCAGGGTGAAGGCGTTCACGAGGATGTTGCCGTTGTAGCTGGCATCAAAACCCGCGTCGCCGCCCAGCATGGGGATGCCCATGCAATTGCCGTAGCCCGAGATGCCCGCAGACACGCCCTTCACCAGGCTCTTCATGCGCGGGGCGTTGATATCGCCGAAGCGGAGGCTGTTGAGGTTGGCCAGGGGCCTCGCGCCCATGGTGAACACGTCGCGCAGGATGCCGCCCACGCCCGTGGCCGCGCCCTGGTAGGGCTCGATGAAGCTGGGGTGGTTGTGGCTTTCCATCTTGAAGGCCACGGCCCAGCCATCGCCGATGTCCACCACCCCGGCGTTCTCGCCGGGGCCCTCGATGACCCGGGGGCCTTCGGTGGGCAGGTTCTTCAGGTGGATGCGGCTGGACTTGTAGGAGCAGTGCTCGCTCCACATGGCGCTGAACACACCCAGCTCGGAGTAGGTGGGCAGGCGGCCATCCAGGAGGCGCAGGATGACCTGCCATTCATCCTTGGATAGGCCCAGCTCCAGGGCCAGGGATTCGGTAACAGCCGGTTCGTGGGCAGCGGACATGGTGGCTCCGGAAGCCTTGATTCTACCGGTTCCAGCCCGACCGAACGAGGCTTGACATCAGGCGGAAGGCCCTTCCTTTTCCACAGGTGCCATGGGGGATTCCCCACCCTCGTAGATGCGTCGCAGCACCCCCTGCACCAGGCGCTGGAAGAAGACGCCCCGCTCAGGGTTGAAGACGATGGACAGCGTGGCCTTCAGCTCGTTGCCCAGCTCGATGAGGGCGCCGCCCTCCATGCCCGTGCCCAGGAGCAGGAAGGGCACGCGGCCTTGGAAGGGCTCCACCATGGGCCGAATACGGCGGCGCTCATCCAGGCCCAGGTTGGGCAGGTGGTAGAGGACCAGGGAGGGTTTCTGGTTGATGGCGTCCTTGATGGCAGCCATGTTGGGCGCCACGCGCGTGAGAGGTTGGAGTCCCCCCAGCAGGCCCTGCAGGGTGGCTTCCAGGGCCGCATCGCCCGAAATCAGCAGCAGGCCCGTGGGTGGGCCCGTGGAGACCTTGACCGGGCCGCCCATCGAAGAACCCGTCTCCACCCCACGGCGGGACACGCGCTCCAGATCCTCTTCCCGCTTTTCGAAGATCCAGCGGGACAGGGGGTTCAGCAGGTCGTCCTCCAGCTGGGGCCGGAATTCAACCCCGAAGGTTCGCCCATGCACATGGCGCAGCTTCACCCGGGTGTTGATGTGGATCTTCTCGGCGAGCGGGATGGTAACCGCCATGTCCGCGCCAAGCTCCAGTTCCCCCTCGATGAAGTCCCGGGTGCTGTAGATGCGCCCTCCCGTGGTGCTGATGTCCACCAGGGTGCCCATGATGAGGTCGTAATTGGGGGTGCTGAAGGTCACGGTGACTCGGCCCACCCGGTCGGTGCGGTAGGAACCGCGATGGTCTTCTTCATGCAGCTGGTCCGGCAGGGCGAGGCGCAGGGTGCGGCGCCCGTCGTGCATGCCGAAGCCCTTCAACTCGGTGGGAGCTTCCAGGAAGCTCACCCCATGGGGGAACCGCATCTTCAGCCCCGCATTGCGCAAGCCATAGGTGGCATCTTCCCGGCCCATGGTTGACATCACATGGACTTCGGAAGCATCGCACTTCACGAAGGAAGACTCGAAGCGGAGGTAGGGTGTCACCAGGATCATCAGCTCACGCCGCTCGCAGGCGCGCCTGAAGATATCCGCGATGGTCTCCGGATTCCGGATCAAGCTTCCTGCCAAGACGCCTCCCTGAGTGTTCGTGCTTCCATGATGCTAGGAGCCTCGTAGACTGGAAAGCTCTGGAATCCAACCCCCATGACCCCACCCCGGACTCTACTCGCCTACAGTGCCCCCCGGAGCGGCTTCGGGGACGAGTGGATGACCTTTCTCCCCATTGGTCTCGGCTACCTGCAGGCCATGCTCAAGTCCCGGTCCTTTCCCTGCCGGGTGGCCAACCTCAGCGGCAAGGGCCGCAAGGAAGTCATCGCCTACTTCAAGGCCCAGAACCCGGCCGTGGTGGGCATCTCCATGTTCACCTTCAACCGGAAGCGCTCCTACGAGCTGCTGGCCTGGGCCCGGGAGGCCTGTCCCAGCGCCATCCTGCTGGCAGGCGGCCCCCATCCCACCCACCTGGCCGAGGAAGTCTTCGAGGATTGCCCGGCCCTGGATGCCATCGTGCAAGGCGAAGGCGAAACCGTGCTCCTGGGCATCGCCGAGCGCCTGAAGACCGCGCCCGGATCAGACCTCTGGCGGCGCACGCCGGGGCTCATCCTGCGAACTGGCCCCACCCTGCCCCAGACCCCCATGGAAGACCTCGACACCATCGGCATCCCCGCCGACCACCTCGAGGCGGACTTCCTCAACGACGTGGGCCAGCTGGCCTACCTCAGCTCCAGCCGGGGCTGCCCCGCCACCTGCAATTTTTGCAACACGCCGGAATTCTGGGGCACCTCCATCCGCTTCCGCAGCGCCGATTCCGTCCTGCGGGAGATGCGGCTGCTCCGCGAGGCCCACGGCCTCACCTACTTCAGCTTCCGGGATGACACCTTCACCGCCAACCGGGACCGCGTCATGAAGCTCATGGCGGGCATCCAGGGCAGCGGCCTGCATCCCCTCTGGAACTGTCAGAGCCGCGTGAACCTGGTGGACGAGGATCGCCTGGTGGCCATGAAGCGGGCGGGCTGTGAGTTCATGCAGTTCGGCGTGGAGCACGGCAGCGAGCGCGTCCTCCTCTTGTTGGACAAGGGCACTGATCTCCGCCACGCCCGCCGGGCCCTGGGCCTGGTGCGCAAGGTGGGCATGAACGTGGGCATCTACCTCATCACGGGCATTCCCGGCGAAACCTGGGCCGATGTGGAGGAGACCGCCACCTTCATCCGCGACACGCGTCCCAGCGACTGCCAGATCAGCCCCCTGGCGCTCTATCCCGGCACGCGGATGTTCGATCAGTACCGCGCCGAGGGCCGCATCCAAAAGGACTTCTACCGGGCCAGCGGCGATGCGGAAATCTTCGCGCGGGTGGATGGCCACACCGAGAAGGCCCTGCGTCACCTGGATCAGGCGGGACAACGGGCCAAGGCCAAATCCCACTTCAGCGCCGCCGAGTTCGCCGAGCAAAAGGCCTGGCTGGGCTACTGCGCCGTCACCAACCTGCTTTGCGGCGAGGCCGCCGAGCAGGAGGGCCGCTGGAGTGAGGCGGACGCGGAGTATTCCGAGATCATCGCGCAGGAACCCGCCAACCCCTGGGGCTTCATGAAGCGGGCCCTGCTCCGCGAGAAGCTGGGGCAGGTTGCGAAGGCCAAGACCGATCTGGCCGAGGTGCTGGCCCTGGCCCCCGGCAATCCCGAAGCCAGCGAACTGGCCACGCTCTGGGGCATGAAACAAACTAAGACTCGAACCAAGAAACCCGCTCATGGCCCCACCGCAGAAATGAAGGGCTCTGAGGAATTCTTCAAGCAGGCCAAGGCCCGGTAGCCGAGGTTGGAGACGGGAAGCCCCCCGGGCCAACCCCAGTGGGGCCTTGTCGGCCTCACTGAATCAGGGAATTCCGGGTTGGTGCTCCCGTTGACTAGGGAATGGATTCCAACCTGGGTCGCCGTCGGTTTCTCGCCCGGCTGTACCGGTCTTCGGTGGCTCCCGCAAGGTCCGTTTGCCCGGACTCTCCCGGCGCTGCCAAGGGTGCGAGGGGACTTGTGCCTCCAGCCATCGGGGTGAGCAATCCATGGACATCGGTATACCAATCCCAATCACCATCCATAGGAAGCGCGAAGGTGCCATCCGCTCGGTACCAGGCATTGGTTCCAACGGCGTACAGAGTGGCAGACACCGATGTGCC
>JAYVRY010000331.1:0-9909 GCA_043775845.1 Acidobacteriota bacterium | reverse complement strand
CCAAGGCCAAGATCTACCTGAAGGAAGGGCGGATCATCCATGCGGTGACCCAGGCCGGGGAAGGCTTCGAGCCCCTCATGGAAGTGGCGCTCTGGCTGGATGGCACCTATCGCTTTGAAGAAGGGGTGCCCGATGTGGCGGCCACCATCACCAAGCCCAATGCTTCCATTTTGATGGAGCTGGGACGCCGGATGGACGAATGGCGGGTCATCAGCCAGAAGGTCCCCTCCGTGGATCTCTACCCGGCCACCACCCTGCTGCCCGGCGAGTCGGCCCAGGGCGTGAACCCCCGCGAAGCCAAGGCCCTGGCCCTGGCCACGGGCTACTACACTGTGTCGGAGCTGGCCGAAGTGATGCAGAAGCCTGTGCTCACCATCGCCAAGGACCTCTATGGACTGGTCATGGCCGGCCATGTGGTGATGAAGGGCATCCGTTCGGGCAAGCCCCCGAAGGTGGACGGCCCGACCCCCGAATCCGCCAAGGAGCTCATTCCCGTATCCACCCTTCTCGGTACCCCGCCGGCCATCGCCTCGGGACCTGTCATGTCGGAATCCCGCGATGAGGAGACCGCCATCGTGCGTCTCCAGGCCCCGCGTCCCGTGCCCCAGATGCAGGGCTTCCCTGACAACGAGGAGGCTTTGCCGGAGACTGTGGGAGGAGGTGTGGCTGGTGTCACGCCCGCCGCCGCCGCCCCCAAGCCCGCCCCCATGGATGATCCCCAGCGCATGGTGAAGCTCATGAACTTCACCCAGCGCATTGCCCAGGCGGCCAAGATGGTGTTGCCCGAGGCTCAGCACGAAATGGTGAACCGCCTGCAGGCCAAGGCCACCCAGCAGATCATTTCCGGCGACGGCCCCGAGGCCGTCAAGGGCCTGGCCCTGGCCATCAGCCGCGGCGCGGTGGATGCGGGTTGCGATGCCGACATGGTCCGCACCCTGAACACCCACCTGAAGGCGCTTTTCTCCACCAAGTAGGGTTCCCGATGACATCACGCCTTCTGCTCGGCCTAGCGGCTACCTTTCTGTTGTGTGTCTCGGGCTGCAAGGATCCTGATGCAGGCAGCACGGGCGGCACCTCCGGTGCTGCTCTCTACGCCTATGACAGCGCCGCCTCGAAGATCTTGGTCTGGTCCGATCTCAGCGCCGTCTACGATGCGACTTCCAATGCCGCCGCGCCCAGCAAGACGGTCACCTCGTCCGTCTTCAGCAGCAAGATCTCCAGCCTCGCCTGGGGCGGCCTCTGTTTCGACAACCAGAAGGCCAACCTCTACCTGGTGTCGGACACCGGAAACATCGTGCGGGTGCGGAACTTCCGGGCCCAAACCGGAACCGTGAATACGGGGGACGTGGTGTCCTTCAGCCTTTCCAACACGGGGCGACTGTCCGGATCCACCTTCGGGCAGATCAGCATCGACCCCCAGACCGACAACCTCTTCATCACCGAGAACGGCAGCAGCGGCACCCAGATCTGGGTGGTGGCCAACGCCAGTAGTCAGGCCCAGGATTCCTCCGTCGCCCTGCAGGCCCTGCAAGCCAGTGGGGATAGCGGCGGCACCGGCGTGGCGGCTGCCTCGGGATCGGTTTACGCCTTCATGCTGGATGGCAGCACCGTGGGGACCGTGGTGACCTACTCGGGACCGCGGTTGCGCAAGGGGACCGCTTCGGCCTTCACGGACGCCAACACCCTCATCGGCAGTGCCACCCTCATCGGGAAGTACGGCTCCCTCGCTCTGGATTCAGGCAGCGGCTATCTCTTCGTGGCCCGCCACAACGCCGATGCGGGGGCCACCACGGCGCCCATCCAGGTCTTTACCACCGGGATGTTCGGCCAGGCCTACGATCAGGCGCCCACCCTGAACATCGGGAGCGCGGCGGACCAGAAGGATCTGCGGGTCATCGCCCATGGCGGTTCCAAGGACTGGCTGGTGGGGCTCCGGGGCAACGACACCACCGCCTATGGCTCGATCTTCGTCTGGAAATCGCCCCGGGGAGCGACGGACGCGAAAAACATCACCCCCACCCCTGACGCCTCCCTGTTCAAGGGTGTGGCCGTGGATGGTAACGCCTCGTGACCAGCCTGCGCCTGCTGCTGCTCCTGCTCCAGGATGTGCTGCGGGATCTCTATCGACATCGCGGCCAGTACATCCTGGCGGTGCTGACGCTGGCATCAGGCCTCCTCCTGGCGGGTGGCGGCCTCCTGCTGGTGGAAAGCCTGGATCGTTTTGTGGGCCGCCTGGAAGGCATGGCCAAGGTGGTGGCCTATGCGGCGGATGGACACACCTTGGACGAGACTGCGGGCCGTTTGAAGCGTGATCCCCGTTTCCAGGATGTGCGGCGGATGTCGGCGGAGGAGAACCGCAAACGGTTCATGTCCGCCACCCGCGAGGCGGGCCTGCTGCTGGAAAGCGCGGGCAAGGATGCCCTGCCGGAAAGCCTGGAGCTGACCCTGCGCAGCGACCTGGCCACGGGTGGCCGGGCTGTGGAAGTGGGTGAAAGCCTGCGCGGGATGCCGGGCGTGGGCGATGTGCTGGTGGATCAGGAGCGTCTGGAAAACCTTCAGCGTATGGCGCGGATGCTGCGCTCGGCCTTGGCCACACTGGGTGTGGTGCTGCTGCTGGCGGCAGGCTTTGCCACGGGTAATGTCATCCGCATGAGCATCCTGGCCCGCGAGGAGGAGATCACGATCATGCGACTCGTGGGGGCCTCGGAAAGCTTCATCCGGACACCGTTGTTGCTGGAAGGCGCCTTCCTGGGCCTGGGGGGCAGCCTGTTGGCCCTGCTGGGGCTCTTCGGCCTCTGGCTGCCGCTCTCCCGGGGCTTCGGCGGCCTTTCGCCCATGCTGGTGGAACTGGCCCGCCTGGGCTTCTTCTCCTGGAGCAGCATGTTGCTGCTGGCCTTTGTGGGTGCCGCCACTGGCGCGCTCGGTGCCCTCTGGGCCTTCTGGGCCACCCGCAAGGCTCAGCGGGAAGAAGAAGCGCTCATGGAAGGGGCCGGCTGAGGGCCGCTCGTCACCAGCGCTTGTAACTGCGAATGACGCGAATGGGCGCGAATGGGCGCGAATGAAATAAGGGCACCACGAAGCGCCAAAGGCGGCCTTCGCGCCCTTCCATAGGTTTCCCATTCGCGCGCCCGGATGGCGATTCGCGTCATTCGCGGTTCATGGTTTTCTTGGCTTCCCGAAGGCCGCCTCGAATGCCGCGAGGGCGACGGGGTCCCCCTCGCGGCGGAGGGGCTCCCAGAACTCCTGGGGGTGGCTCTCGGCGAACTCGCTGCCCTGGGCGATGTTGAAGAAGATGTAGGCGATGAACTCTTCCTGGCGCTTCTGGATGTAGCTCCGGAACGGGCGGCTCAAAAAGCCCAGCAGGGCGCTGTCCAGGGCCGTCCAGGTCTGCAGGTGGCCTTCCAGGCCGTTGGGTCCCTCACGGTAGCTGTAGGCGGTGACCATCTTCGCGCCCACGGCCATGGGATTGCCCATCCGCCCCCGCTCCACCCGGCCGTCCGCGATGTAGATCCGATAGCCGGGCCGCTGGTAGATGAGGGTCATGGTGCCGTGCAAGCCCTTGAGGTCATCGACGGTGAAGCCGGCCGGGGGAATCTCGAAGGTGTAGAACCTGGGCACGAACTGGCAGTAGCGCCACATGGCCGCACAGAGTCGAGGGCGGTCGTAGAGTTTCTCCACCGTGGCCAGGCGCACCTTCCGGGGCGGTGTCTTGATCTGGAAGGTGAAGTCCAGCCGGTCGAGGATGTCCTGCACCGCGGCTCGGTGCTGGGGTGCCAATGCGTCCATGGGCAGCGGGCCCTGGGCCCACAGGCCGGACGCCAGGAGCAGAAGGCATAGGAAAGGGGGAACCACCCAACCGCGCATGGCTCCAGCCTACCCCACCTCAGGTGCGGCAGTCTGGCTACGAAAGTCTGGCTGCGGAAGTCAGGGTGCGGGCCCCGCAGGTGTCCACCCCGGCGCATCCGAGCACGACAACTTCGGGATTGATCAGCTCTTCCATCGCCGCGGATCCGCTTCTGAAACGCCCAGCTGATCCAACACGCGCGTGGCGAAGGTGTCGAAGAGGTCCTCCAGCGACGTCGGGCCGCTGTAGAAGCCCGGCATGATGGGCATCACCACGGCGCCCGCATCGTGGACCCGAAGCATGTTCTCCAGGTGGATGCGGTTCAGGGGCGTCTCCCGCAGGCAGAGCACCAGCGGGCGACGCTCCTTGAGGCAGACATCCGCCGCGCGACTCACGAGCGACTCGCTCACACCCGCGGCGATGCGGCCCAGGGCGCCGGCGCTGCACGGCACGATGGCCATGCCGTCATGGCGGTACGAGCCGGAGGAGATGTCTGCGCCCAGGTCCCGTTCGTCGCGCAGGCCCACCTTCGGCAGCGCCGCCAATTCTTTCGTCGTGAGTCCGGTTTCCTCCAGCAGGCAGCGTTTCCCGGTGGGTGAGAGCAGCAGGGCCACATGCTCGACCGCCGGGTTGGCCGAGAGTCGTTTCAGGACGGCCACGCCGAAGGCGGACCCGGAGGCTCCCGTGATGGCCAGAGTGAAGCGGAGGCCCATGGCGCTAGTCCGCGGAGGTCTGATAGGCGCCGAAAAACAGCGCGTTGAAAAGGATGCGGCGGGTGAAGGGGGTCTGGGCGCGAAATACCGGATCGCCCGCCACCAGGATGACCGCACCCTGGCCGGACTTCTCCCGGATGGCGTAGGCCGTTTGGTGCAGTTTGGCCTCCATGGCTTTGGGCACCATGCCGGAGACCTTCAGCTCCTCCTTGGCGTAGTGCAGGGGATTCTCGCCGCCGGAGCTCAGCTCGAGGATCACATCACTGGTGTTCAGCACCGCACCGCCCTGCTCGGCATGGAGGCCCCAGGCCAGGGGATGGGTGCCATCGACGCGCACCTTCAGGAAGGCGCCGGGAATGCTCTCGTCGAGGGCGCGGTCCTCCCGCTTGTCCCAGGGGCGCACCAGCTCGGTGGGATCAGCCTTTGGTGCCTCGCGCTTGGGGTCTTTCTCCTTGAGGCGAGCTTCCTCGGCTGCCTTCGACAGCAGGTGATAGCCCGTGGGGGTGAGCCCGGCGCGGGAGGCATAGGCCGCGCCACCCTGGAAGGCCAGCAGGTTGCCGCCATCGGCGACCCAGGCCTTCAACTTGGTCGTGCCACCCTCGCCCAGCACCTGCTGCCAACCGCGACCTGCGGCCTCATCATCGACCAGGATGAGGTGCGTGAAGCGGTGCAGGGCGACGGGCCCGAGGCGGTCCGAGCGCAGCTGCACGAAGGGGAGCCCCGCTTCGGTCAGGATGTGGGCCACGGCGCCGAAGGCCGTGGGATTCGAAGGCCGATCCATGAGGAGGGCAATGCGCGGAGATTTCAAAATCACCGCACGGTTGGAGCCCAGGTCCGGGCCAGAGGCCATCTGCGCGGAGTCGGTGGCGAGCACGGGGTGCTGGTTCTGGCGGCCCAGCTGCTGGAGCCGGGCCCGGAGGGTGCTGGGATTGGCGCGGAGGGGCAGAACGAGCGTGCCTGCGGGGAGGGTGTGTTGGGAGAACGCGGCGGGCTCCGCCAGGGCCGTGACTTTGTAGCCCTCCTGCAGCAGGGTGGCCAGGGATCGCTCGCCGCCGTCGGAACCGCCGGGGATCAGGTAGCCCCAGCCAGCCTCCGGCAGCTCCAGGGGGGTGGGTTCCGGCCTGGGTGCGCTACGAACCTTCGGTGTGGTCTTGGCTCGCCACGCGGGGACGTGGAACGCGATCGGGAGGCTCCAGGCGGTGGTGTCATAGGTGGGTTTGGGGCCCATGTGGGCCTCGCCCTCGAGCAGGGCCTGAGCCAGGGCGCCCTTGGGTTGGTTCAGTGGCACCAGGTAGCTCCCAACGGGCAGGGCGGTGCCCTTGGCCAGGCCGACGGACTCAAGGCCCGCGAGCGGGACCTCCGCTGCGGTGCGTTGCACCTCAATGCCATTGCGCTGCAGCAAAGCCACCAGGGACTGCGTGCGGGCGGGCTCTTCGCCTTCCCCAAGCAGGAAGGCGCCGGCGCGGTCGCCGAGGGCCACGCGTTCACGGCGTGCCCGCTGGAAGTCCCAGAGCAGGGCCTGATGCTCAGTGGCGGCGGTGGCCACGGTGGCGAGGCTGGAGGTGGTGTGGCGACGGATGCGGTCCTCCAGCGTGAGGACCTCGCCGTCCCTGCGCTTGTAGGCGACGCCGCCCTGGCCGGCCGCCTCGAAGGTCATGCCCACGGCGCCCTGGAAGGTGGGCCAGGAGTCGCCGTAGCCGGGGTAGAAGAGGTCGAACACATCGCGGCTGAAGTAGGCCCAGCCGCGGGCGTCGAAGCTCCGGGCGATGCCCTTGCCGAAGGCCGCCTGCCAGCGGCCGGAGAAGGCCTCGGGAAGGGCCTCGTGGATGGGCTGCATGGTGGGCGGAAAGTAGTACGACGCCTCGGGCCACATCTCGTGTACATCCACGGCCACCTGCGGGTTCCACTGCTGGAAGGCGGCGGTCTTGGCGCGGGTCTCCTGCTGCGTCTGCCAGGCCCAGTCGCGGTTCAGGTCGAAGAGCCGGTGGTTGAAGCGGCCGCTCGGCCAGTGGGCGGTGTTCTGGGCATCCTGCGGGTCGTTGCTGTTGAAGGGCGTCGTGGCCTCGGCCACGCCCTGGATGTGCCGCGCCCGGCCATCGGGATTTTGCGTGAGGTCCATGAGGATGACCACACGATCCAACTGCCGGAGCACCTCGGGGCTGCGGGCGGCGGCGTAGTGGTAGGCCACGGCCTGGGCCGCCTCCGAACCCGAGGCCTCGGAGCCATGCACGGAGTAGCCCAGCCACACGAACACAGGGCTGGTCTCGGCGATGCGGCGGGCTTCGTCTTCGGAGCAGGTGCGGGGATCGGCGAGCTTGGCGTTGAGCGCCTTCCACTCGTCCAGACGCTTCAGGTTGTCGGGCGAGGTGATCACCAGGAAGGGCTGCGCGTGGCCTTCCTCGGTGATGTTCAGCGTGGTGAGCTGCACGCGGTCCGGCGCGGCCGCGGCGAGGGCGCGCACATAGGCCAGCAGCGCGTGATGGGGCGTGTAGTGCGCGCCAAGGGTGGGCTGGGGGACATCAGGACGGTGGTCCGCGGCGGGCAGCAGGCCGCCGGGCAGGCTCGCCACCAGGGTGGTGATGCAGAGCAGGGCGGGTACGGCGAGGCGCATTGGGTGCGTCATGCGCCGGCCAGTTCCAGGAAGGCGGGCCCGGCGTGGGTGATGGAACCCGCCCCGAAGGTGATGACGAGATCTCCGCTGCGGGTCAGCTTCTTGAGGGCTTCAGGCAGATCCTCCACGCGCGGCACCAGGTGGACATCCTTCTGTCCATGGGCGCGCAGGGCATCCACCACGGCGGCGCCATCAATGCCCTGAATGGGCTGCTCGCCAGCGGCATAGATGTCGGTGACAAGGACGGAATCCGCCTCGAAAAAGGCGGTACCGAATTCATCCAGCAGGGCTTTCGTACGGCTGTAGCGATGGGGCTGGAAGGCCGCCACCAGGCGACGTTCAGGAAATCCGGCACGGGCCCCGGCCAGGGTGGCGGCGATCTCCGTGGGGTGATGACCGTAGTCATCCACCACCAGCACGCCACCCTTTTCACCTTTCAAGTGGAAGCGGCGGTCGGCGCCCGTGAAGCTCGATAGGCTGGCCCGGATGACTTCGGGTTCCACATCCAGTTCCAACGCGATGCCGATGGCGGCCAGGGCGTTGAGCACCATGTGGTGGCCCGGCACGCCGAGGCTGAAGGCGCCCAGGTCCTCACCATAAGCCGTCACTTTGAAATTCGTGCGGAAACCCTCCTGGCGGATCTCGCGGGCGCGGATGTCCACCTGGGGATGGGTGCCGTAGGTGCGCACTTGGCGCTTCAGGCGGGGGCGCACGGCTGCGGCGTTCGCATCGTCCATGCAGAGGAATACGGAGCCGTAGAAGGGCACCTTGTTGGCGAAGGTCACGAAGGCATCCTGAATTTCGTCCAGATCCTTGTAGTGGTCCAGGTGCTCGCGGTCGATGTTGGTGATGACCGCCAGGGTGGGAGTCAGCATGAGGAAGCTGCCATCGCTCTCGTCGGCTTCGGCCACCAGGAAGGGGCCCTTGCCCAGCTTGGCGTTACTGCCGATGGTGCCGAGTTTGCCGCCGATGACGATGGTGGGATCGATGCCGCCCTGGCTGAGCACCTGGGCCACCATGCTGGTGGTGGTGGTCTTGCCGTGGGAACCGGCCATGGCGATGCCGTATTTCATGCGCATGAGCTCCGCCAGCATTTCGCCGCGGGGTATCACGGGCACCTTGGTGGCGTGGGCGGCCACCACTTCGGGATTGTCGCCCTTCACGGCTGAACTGATCACGACCACCTGGGCGCCTTCGATGGCGCGGCCGTGGTGGCCCAGATGCACGGTGATGCCCAGGCTGCGTAGCCGTTGCGTAACCGCGCTTTCCTTGAGGTCGGAACCCGAGACCTGGTAGCCCAGGTTGGCCAGGACTTCGGCGATGCCCGACATGCCGATGCCGCCGATGCCCACGAAATGGATGTGTTGAATCTTGCCAAACACGGCGTAGCCCCCATCATTGAATCCGCCAGGATACCGCCCTGTCACACCGCTGGCATGCCTCTCGCAACAACTGAATCCAGAACGACCATCCAAGGAGGGATCCATGAGACGACCTGCCGCGTCATTCCTCACTCTGGCTCTTGTCGGCGCCTTGACCACCGGAGCCCTCCCCTGTGGCGCAATGCCTCAGGAAGGCAAAGCGCAACGCCCGGCCCCATCCCCCCGCAGCCCGGAAGGCCCGGCCTCCCTACCTGCGCCCCAGATGCGGCGGCCCATGAAGTCGGATTTTGAATCCGTCCGTACGCCCCGTCCCCAGGGCGATTCCCCAAGCCGACCCACCACCGACCCGGTTCGAAACACCACCAAGAGCATTCGGGTGCGGCACTACCCTGATACCAATGTCGTGGTACCGCGCCCCTGGCAGCGCTGTGGGTACCTGCCCGATCATCATTATTGGGGTTCCAGGGATCTCATGGCCGAGATCCAGTGGATGTCCAGGTCTGGGACCATCCCGGTGACTGCGCTCAGTGACGGCGTGGATTCCGTGAATGACTACTCCCTGCAGCCAGCGGGTTGGCGCGCCTACGGAATAGCCGTGCCCGCTGGCGCTACCGTGCAGGTGGAAGTCAAGCACACCAAGCTGGGCTGGTTCCGGCTCATGCTGGTCGACAAGTGGGGCAAGCCCGGCCCCGGCATGCTGCAGGCCGCCATCGCCCACCAGCCCATCATGGTGACTTACAAGAACCCGGGCACTGAGGCCACGGCGATCTATGTGATCGTGGATGATCCAGCCTGGTGGTCCTCGTCCCAGGATCCCTATACCCTGCAGGTTCGCCGGGACTGGGATCCGACCAAGACCGACCTCAGCCAGGTGAAAATGGTCGTGGGTTTGTGGGGCGCCACGCCCAGTGTCAGCGCCCAGTACCGGCATCCGACGCTGACCGGACCGGCGGTTTATCCCCGCTGATTCCCATTCCTTTTGACTACCGCAGAAACGGCCCCGATTGGGGCCGTTTCTGCGCGAGGCTCCGCCTCAAATCCAGGGACACGCCGAGGTCACCTGCATCCTGAAGGCTCGACCTTCCACACTCAGTACGGCGCGGTCGCGCTCGGCCACGGGCTCGCCATCCAGGTGCCAGGGCAGGGGGCGCTCCAGGCTGAGGGTGGCGCGCCCTATGCGGCCTTCCCGGCGCAGGGGCGTGCGCCCCTGCTCGCGGAACAGGGCGGGCACCTTCGTGACCATGTCCCAAAGGGAAGGCCGGGCCAAGGTTACCCACTGCAGGGCGCCATCGGTGGGGTCGGCTCCGGGGGCGATCCATAGGCCCGAGCCGTACTGGGGCAGGTTGGCGAAACAAAGGC
>JAYVRY010000330.1:0-2947 GCA_043775845.1 Acidobacteriota bacterium | reverse complement strand
GGCCTACCCGGCCCTGAGGGGCGGCTATGCCACCCTGCCCACCGATGTCGGCCCGGCCAAGGCCCTGGCCTACCTGCGGGACGCGGGCACCGAGCGGGTGCTGGTGGTGGCCAACCTCGGCGCCGCCCCCCAAACGGTCGTGATCTCCGGACTGACGGCCCGCGGCGTGCCCGCCAATGCCCCCGTGCAGGCCATCCTGGGCGATCCCAAGGGCGTGAACGCCCTGGCGGGAGATAGCTACACCGCCGCCAGCCTGCCCCCCTACGGCGTGCGGGTCCTCTACCTGGCCGGGTCGGGTTTTCAGACTACCCTGCACGGCGACCTCCCCTGACCTTGCGGCACCAATGCCCTGATGCCATTTTTCCTTCCAGCCTGCCTTTCCTCCGGACGCACCCATGGCCAACCTACAGTTCAAAGCCCTGCGCAAAGCCTTCGGAGACACCGAGATCCTCCACGGGATCGACCTCGAGATCACGGACGGCGAATTCATCGTCTTCGTGGGCCCATCGGGCTGCGGGAAGTCCACCCTGCTCCGCTGCATCGCGGGCCTGGAGGAGATCACCAGTGGCGAGCTGTTCATCGGCGGGCAGACCAAGAACGAGGTGCCGCCCTCCAAGCGCGGCATCGCCATGGTGTTCCAGAGCTACGCCCTCTATCCCCACATGACCGTGGCCGAGAACATGGCCTTCGGCCTCAAACTCGCCGGCTATTCGAAGCTGGAGGTTTCCACGGCGGTGATGCAGGCCGCCCAGATCCTCCAGATCGAACCCCTGCTGGATCGCCGTCCGAAAGCGCTGTCGGGGGGGCAGCGCCAGCGGGTGGCGATCGGCAGGGCCATTGTCCGCAAGCCTGGCGTGTTCCTCTTCGACGAGCCGCTCTCCAACCTCGACGCGGGTCTCCGGGTGCAGATGCGGGTGGAGCTGGCCCGCCTGCATGCCGACCTGAAGACCACCATGGTCTATGTCACCCACGACCAGGTGGAGGCCATGACCCTGGCCAACCGCATCGTGGTGATCAACCAGGGCCGCATCGAGCAGGTGGGCTCGCCCCTGGAGCTGTACCATTTCCCCGCCAACCGGTTCGTGGCGGGGTTCATCGGCTCGCCCAAGATGAACTTCCTGCCCTGCACCCTTGTCTCAGCGGCGGTAGGCGGAGCCAACGTGCGCCTGGCGGACGGCACCCTGTTGCCGGCGTGTGTCGACGCCCGGGGCCTGGCCGAAGGTTCGGCGCTCACCCTGGGCATCCGCCCCGAGCGCCTGGTGGCTTCGAGGACTCCTACCGAAGGCACGGCCAAGTCCACAGTGCGCGTGGCCGAGCACCTGGGCGATACGGTGTTTCTCTATGTGGCGTCTCCCGGATCCCAGGACCAGCTCACCGTGAAGACCCGGCCTGAGGATCCGCTCGCCATGGGCGACGAGGTCCACCTCGGCTTCCCAGCCCACCATTGCCTGCTGTTTGGCCCGGAGGACCGGACCCTGCCAAGACTGCCCAAGCAAGAAACCGCTTAACCGGGCCTTCGGGCCACCCCCAAAGGAGAATGACGTGAGCATCCCATCCAACCTCAGCAAATGGGTGACCGCAGCAACCCTCACCCTTGTCGCGGGCCTTTGCACGACGGTGCAGGCCGCCGAGAAAGGCAAGCTGCTCGTCTGGATCAACGGCGACAAGGGCTACAACGGCCTCCAGAAAGTTGGCGACGAGTTCACCAAGAAGACCGGCATCAAAGTCACCGTGGAGCATCCCGAGGATGCGCCCGGCAAGTTCCAACAGGCCGCCGAAGAGGGCAAGGGCCCTGACATCTGGATGTGGGCCCATGATCGCGTGGGGGAATGGGCGGAGAGCGGCGTCATCAATGCCGTGACCCCCGGCAAGAAGATCAAGGACGACATCGACGCCAGTTCCTGGCAGGCCTTCACCATCAAGGGCAAGGTGTGGGCCTACCCCGTGGCCATCGAAGCGGTTTCGCTGATCTACAATAAGGCCCTGGTGAAAACCCCGCCCAAGACCTTCGAGGAGATCTTCGCCCTCGACAAGCAACTCTCCGCCCAGGGCAAAAAGGCCATCCTGTGGGACTACACCAACACCTACTTCACCATGCCCATGCTGGCCGCCAACGGTGGCTACGCCTTCAAGATGAAGGCCGATGGCACCTATGATGCCAAGGACACCGGCGTGAACAACACCGGGGCCCTGGTGGGTGCGGAAATGCTCACCCGGCTGGTGAAGGAGGGTGTCATGCCCAAGGGCGCTACCTATGCCGACATGGAGTCGCAGATGGCCCAGGGCAAGCTGGGCATGATGATCAGCGGCCCCTGGGCCTGGGACAACCTCAAGAAGGCCAAGATCAATTTTGGCGTGGCCAAGATCCCTAGCGTGGGCGGTAAGGCCGCCTCGCCCTTTGTGGGCTACCTGGGCGCCATGATCACCAAGGCCTCTTCTGGCGTGGGCAATGTCGACATCGCCCGCGAGTTCATCGAGAACCACATGCTGAGCTTGAAGGGCCTCGAGACCATTAACGCCGATGTGGCCATCGGCACCCCCGCCAGCAAGGCCGCCTTCGCCAAGATGAAGACGGATCCCTTCATCCAGGTGGCCATGGCCAGCGCCAAGGATGGCGTGGTCATGCCGAACAACCCCCAGATGGGCCGTTTCTGGGCCGCCATGGTGTCCGCCCTGAACAACATGACCGAGGGCCGGCAGACCCCCAAGGAAGCCCTGGACGCCGCCGCCAAGCGGATCCTGAAGTAATTTCCCCTATCTCCGGAAGCGGGCTCAGACCCGCTTCCGGAGCCGCGCCACCCTTGATCCGGAACACCCATGTTGATGCCTCAGGCCTTCAAGCGCTTCATCCACCCCGCCCTGATGGTTGTCCTTGGCCTGGTGGGGCTCTACGTTGTCACCCTCGTCTACGCCACGGGCGAAAGCCTGCTGGCCGGGGTGATGCTGG
>JAYVRY010000329.1:0-2987 GCA_043775845.1 Acidobacteriota bacterium | reverse complement strand
ATCGAGGAACGCATCGCCCCCAGCGCCGCCTTCCTGCAGCGGGAATCCCGCACCCCCCAGCAACTCATCATCTGGGGCGCCTCCCAGTGGCCTGACAGTAGCCTGCCCGTACGTTACCTCGACGAGCGTTTCCTGCAGGGGGACACCCGCTGATGGCCGTCCCAGTCCTTCAACTCAACCTGGCCCCCCGCCCCAGCCTCTGGCGCCATCGCCACGGCCTCATCGGGTGGCTCGCCCTGGGCCTGGGCGTCCTCGTCCTGACCGGGACCATCGGCAAGACCTGGCTGGCCTACCATCAGGCCAGCCGAGCCGGTCGAGCCGCCGTGAGCATCACCGCCGAAGCCAAGCGCGCGGCCCGCCAGGAACAGCAGATCCAGGCCTCGTTGCAGGAAATGGACGCCACCCGCGAGCAGTCCCGCTGGAAGCTGGCGGAGCGGATCCTTCAGGAACGCAGCCTGCCCTGGTCCCGGCTCACCGCCGAGCTGGAGCAGACCATGGTTCCCGACATGCGCCTGAAGGGCCTGCAGCGCGCCCGCAGCAGCTCCCAGCAGGTGGTGATGAAGCTCAAGGGCGAGGCCCGCACCCGCGAGGCTGAAGCCGCCTTCGTGGAGGCCCTGCGCACCGCTCCGGTCTTCGCCCAGGTCATCCTGGAGCGGGAATCCGAGCGGACCGGTGGCGGCTGGGATTTCGAGCTGAGCCTGCCCACGGCCGCAGTGCCGCCCCCCTTCAAGACCCAGCCCATCAAGTTGGGGCCCGCCATTCAAGCTTCCAACCCAGTGGCAGCGCGCCCCATCACTCTAGCCAAGCCGGGCGCAGTGGCCAGACCCGCCGTGGTCGGCAGGCCGATCCCCTCCGCACCGCCGCGCACGACCGTGGCACCAGTCACGCCTCATCCCATTGCCGCTCCCCCCCCGACGGCCCACCTGCCCGTTCAGCCCTCGAAGGCCGCGCCGGCCCCTGCAGCAACTGAGGACGAAGAGGGCGGAAGGCGGCTCCGACGACCGCTCCCCCGCACCCCTCGGAACGATCCGCCAAGGAATCCCGAATGAACAGCCCCCTTCGCGCCAGCCGCCTCCGATTGGCCTTGGGCACCCTGGGCATCGTGTCGGGACTGGGCGTAGCCTTCTACCTGCTGCCCGATGCTTCTCAGCAGCTGTCCCAGCAGCTGAAAGCCAAGCGGGAAGCTGAACTGACGCGCTCCCAGCAGCTGCAGCAGCTGCTGGAACTCCAGCAACTGGCCGACCGCATCCGGCGCGGCCGGGAAACCCTCACCGACCTGGAGGCCCGCCTTCCCCGAGGCACGGCGGGTGAGTTGCAGTGGAGCCTCAGCAAAACCCTTCACGCCCTGGCCAAGAAGCACGGACTCCGGCTGCAGACCGTGAAATACGGCCTGCCCAGCCGCGAAGGCGCCAAGGGCACCGACCTGGAGGCCGTGGAAGTCGAATTCGTGGCGCTGGGCCTCTATGCCAACCACAAGGCCTTCATGCTTGATCTGGAAGGCTCGGGGCTTCCCTTCGCCGTGCGCGATGGAAGGTTGGAGGAGAGCCCCGAGGGGGCCCGCCTGAACATTGTCCTGAGGGCCTTCCGCAAGGCCGGTGGACCCGAGCGTGAGGAGGGCGAAGCATGAGCGCAGCCTCCTCCGCCTTCGATTTCCAGGCCATGCGCCAGGAGCTTCGTGCCAACCCCAAGACCCAGGCGGCCCTTGCAGCCTTTGCCCTGGTGTTGATCTATGCCTTCTACACCTTCTTCACTCCAGATGGCCCCAAGGGGCCCAAATCGTCCACGATCAAGGCGGCCGCCAACCTGGATGCCCGCCAGCTGCAGGGACTCCGCCGCCTGCCCGACCTCGCGGCCCTGGGCAAGGCGGGTGAGCTGCCTCCTTCAGCCAAGTACCAGCGAGACCTCTTCATGTTCGAAGCCCCGCCGCCACCGCCCCCACCGGTGAAGGTGGTGGTGCAGCCGCCTCCGCCCCCGCCCACGCCCGAAGAACTGGAACGGCAACGGCTGGCCCAGGAAAAGGCCGCAGAATTCGCCGGTCGCCCCCAGGATCTCCGCTACATCGGCTTCTTCACCGGCACGCCTTCGGGCACCGTGGGCGCCTTCATGAAGGGCGAGGAGCCCATCACCCTGATCAAGGGCGCCCTGCTCAAAGACCGCTGGAAGTTGGTGTCCGTCCTCGACACCAAAGCCGAATTCCAGAACACCAAATACCCGGACCTGCGCGTTGTCCTGGAGGTCCGCGAGGCCGCCGGCACGGGTCCCGTGAACCAATTCTGATTCGAAGGATGTCTCCAATGCCGATTCCCTCCTTCGCCCCGTTCCGCACATTCCTGTTGGCTTCTGCGGCCCTGCTGCTGCTGCTCGGGTGCAGCCTCCACAAGGCCAACAAGGCCTACGACGAAGGCCGCTACGACGAGGCCGTCATCGAATACCGGGCGGTGCTGCGCAGCGATCCCACCAATACCAAGGCCCGCATCGGCATCAAGCGCGCCTCTCAGCGGGCCTCCGAATCCCACCTCAGCCTGGCCCGCCAGGCCGAGATGCGGGGCTTCAACGACACCGTGCTGTCCGAGGTCCGCAAGGCCCTGGTGCTGGATCCCGAAAACCAGATCGCCCAGGACTGGCTCATCAGGCTAGAGGCCAAGGCCGCCCGGGACAAGGCTGAAGCCGATTCTGTGGATGATCTGGAAGTGATGAAGGCCAAGGCCGATGCCCAGAACGCCGTGCAGTTGAATCCGCGTTCCATCGATGGCATCGACCTGAACTTCAGCCGCAAGACCAGCCTGCGCGAGATCTTCGCGACCCTCAGCAAGGCCTCCGGCGTCAACATCATCTTCCACAACTCCTACCAGGATCAGAGCGTCTCCATCGATCTGCGGGGCCTGCCCTTCCAGCGGGTGTTGGATACCCTGATGCTGCAGAACGACCTGTTCTACAAGGTGCTCGACAAGAACACCATCATGGTCTTCAAGGCCACCCCGCAGAAC
>JAYVRY010000328.1:0-10224 GCA_043775845.1 Acidobacteriota bacterium | reverse complement strand
AGCTAAAGGCACCCCACCTTGGAGTGTTCATGCTGCGGTCCACCCCCGCCCTTCTGCTGTTGGCCCTGGCCACGGTGCTGCAGGCCCAGAACTCGACCCGGACGACCAACCCGGCCCCATCCCCCGCGCCCATGCTCAACAGCTACCCCGACACCCCCGCCGGAAAGCTGCTGAAGGAAGTGAAGGAACACGCCTCCGTGGTGAGCCGCGTGGAATTCCTGTCTGACCAGATCGGGCCGCGCCTCACAGGTTCGGAGTCCCTGCGTCAGGCCCAACGGTGGACCATGGCGGAGATGAAGAAGCTGGGCGCGGAACAGGTCCACGAAGAAGCCTACGAGTTCGGGCTGGCCTGGACCCGTGGCCTGGACACCGCACGGCTGCTCAGCCACAACGGGCTGCGGTTCCGCGTGGACCAGGTGGCCTGGTCGCCCGGCACCAGGGGCACCCTGCAGGGCGATCTGCTGCTGCTGGAGGCCCGCAACATCGAGGAACTGCAAGCCTACAAGGGCAAGCTCAGGGGCAAGATCCTGCTGCGGACGAACCCCTTCGACAAGCGCCCACCCCTGCTCCGGCGCGCCGGTGGCGACATGGCCTCCTACTTGGCCGAGCAGGCCGCCATCACCCAGTTCCTGCTGGACGAAGGCGCCCAGGCCACCTTGTTCATGTCGCACATGAAAAACGGCCTCAACTCCACCGGAGGCGGTGCGGGCCGCGATCCCAAGCGGCCCGCCCTCCCGGCGGCCTACGTGGCCCAGGAGCCCTACAAGATGCTGCTGCGCCAGGTCGCGGGCAAAGAGCCTGTCCGACTGGAGCTGAGTCTGGGCGGCACCTTCTCCGCCAAGCCGGTGCAAGCCTTCAACGTCGTGGGTGAGATTCATGGTTCAGAAAAACCCACCGAGGTGGTCATCCTCGGCGCGCATCTGGACAGCTGGGATCTCGGCACCGGCGCCACCGACAACGCCACCGGCGTGTCCGTCTGCCTGGAAGTCCTTCGGGCCCTGCAGGCCACGGGGTTGAAGCCCAGGCGCACCCTTCGGGTGGTGCTCTTCAGTGGCGAGGAACAGGGGCTGCTGGGCTCCCGCGCCTACGTGGAGGCCCACAAGGCCGAACTGGATGCCATCCAGGCCGTTCTCATCCATGACCTGGGCACGGGCATGGTGAAGGGCTTCGACCTGCAGAACCGTGACAATGTCCAGGGCCTCATGGCCCAGGCCATCGCCCCCCTGCAGGGCCTGGGTGTCAAGGAGCTGCCCCTGAACGCCATGAACGGCACCGACCATGCCCCCTTCGATCGGGCCGGGGTACCAGCCTTCGCGGCCCGGCAGGAGGCCCTGGACTACTTCGAAAGCACGCACCATACCCAGGTCGATTTCCCGGATCATGTGCTGCCGGACCACCTGATCCAGGGGGCCCAGGCCATGGCCGTCACCGTCTGGGAGCTGCTGAACGCCGAGGCCCGCCTGCCCCACGGCATCGTGGTGGCCCCCCCACGTCCGGCGGGGGAAACCACAGCTTCCAAGCGCTGAGTTCGCCATCCCTCTCGGGTGAAGCGCCCTCTTTCCTGCCTACCTCGACATCTCGCCGCCCCGCGCCAGCTTCGTGAGAAAGGCAAGGGCCTCGGTGGGGCCCATGACCAGGAGTTCATCGCCGACCTGGAAGATCTCATCGGCTGATGGATTGAAGCGCAGCGCCGCCCCTGGATGCACCAGACCTACCAACAGCGCGCCCGTGGCATAGCGCCGGTGGGCCTCGCGCAGGGTCTGGCCCACCAGTGGGCTGAAGGGAGCCAGGGTGAGCCGTTCCAGGCCCAGTTCCACCTGCTCCTTCTGGAGGACGATGTCGAAGAAGCGCACCATCTCGGGATTGAGCAGCAGGCCCGCCATGCGGCGTCCGCCGATCTCGTAGGGGCTCACGATGTGATCGGCCCCTGCGGCCTTCAGTTGGCGCTCGGTGCCCAGCTTCGCGCTGCGGGCCACCACGGGCAGGTCGGGGCGGATCTGCTTGACCGTGAGGGTCACCAGGACGTTGTCGGCGTCGGTGGTCAGGGCGGTGATGAGGCCCCGGGCCTGGCGGACGCCCGCCCGTTCCAGCACCAGGTCGTCCATGGCGTTGCCATACAGGATCAGCTCGCCCTCGAAGCGCGGACTGCGGCCCTTGGTGTCGTCCTGCTCGATGATGACGAAGGGGACCCCTGCCTTCTTCAGCTCCCAGGCGGCCTGGAAGCCCATCTTTCCGAAGCCGCAGACGATGACATGGTCCCTGAGGTCGTCCAGGCGCTTCTGCATTCGGCGCTCCATGAGGTAGCCCCGCAGATCCCCTTCGAGGAGGAGGGCCGTGAGGTTGGAAATGGCGTAGGTGGCCACACCCAGGCCGACGATGAGGTAGAAGATCGTGAAGATTTTCGTCTGCGCGTTCACCTCGCCCAGTTCGCGGAAGCCCACGGTGAACAGGGTGGTGATGGCCATGTAGAAACTGTCCAGCGTGTTCAGCTTCGCCAGCAGGTGGTAGCCCAAGGCCCCCGCGAGAATGACCACCGCCAGCAGAACCAGGGCGTACCGCAGACGCTGCAGCGGACCATCCGCGTTGCGATCGCTCACCTGCGGGAAAGGAACGTTGATGCGCACCTTATCCACCCAGCCCGTGCTTGATGGCGAAATTCGCCGTGCAGAGCGCCACCAGGTGCTCACCGCAGGTGAGACGGCATTCGAGGATGGCCCCGCGTCCCGAGAACCGGATGACCTTGGCCGTGCCCACCACCTCGCCCTTGGCCGGCTCCAGGTAGCGGATGTGCAGATCCGACGTGGCGAAGGGCATGGCACCATCAAAGGCCGTGCTGAGAGCCAGGGCCGACACCATGTCCGCCATGGTGGCGAGCACCCCACCATTCACGTTCCCGCGGGCCCCGTTGACCACCGCCTTGGTGGGCACCAGCCGCATGACCGCCTCGCCCGGTGTGGCCCCTTCGATGGTGAGGCCCCAATCCTTGATGAGATCCCAGGGATGGAAACGCGCGCGAAGCCGATCCAGAAGATCCGGAGCAAGGGTCTCTGGGATCTGCGGCTTGGCCATGGTTCAGCATAGCCGCTGGCGGAGCGCGGCGGGGGATCACACCCTAGGCACCCGCGCTTCATGAAGGCTTCACACCCCTCTGCCTCAATGAGAGGCGGAGGACCCACCATGTCCCTGCGCACCCTCGTCCCCTTCGTCCTACTGATTTTCGGCCTGGCCTGCCAGGTGCCGGAAGAGGCCCCCGGGAAGCCGGCTGCGGCCATCGTGGCGGCTGCTGCCCACGTGGTTTCCCTCCCCGCCTACAGTTCGGAGCGTCCCGTTTCCGGTGAACTGAAGAGCGTCGGCTCGGATTCCATGGAACCCCTCATGGCCCTGTGGGGCGAGGATTTCAAGAAGTTCCAGCCTCGCGTCAGCACGCTCTTTGTGTGCAAGGGCTCAGGCACCGCGCCGAAGGCCCTCCTCGATGGCAGCGCCCTCATGGGCCAGATGAGCCGCGAGATGAACGAGCAGGAGCTGGCCGCCTTCCAGGCCAAGTTCGGCTATGCGCCCACCCGCATCCCCGTGGCCGTGGATGCTCTGGTGGTCTACGTCAACGCGAACAACCCCATCAAACAGCTCCGCATGGAAGAGATCGATGCCATCTTCTCCACCACCCGCAAGGGCGGTGCCCCAAAGGACCTGCTCACCTGGGGCGATCTGGGCTTGAACGGCGACTGGAAGCAGCGGGACATCCAGGCCTATGGCCGTGATGAGAACTCCGGCACCCGCGCCTTCTTCAAGGAACACGTCATGAAGAAGGGTGACTTCAAGCCTGCGGTGAAGGCCCTGTTGGATCAGTTTGCCGTGGTGGAAGCCCCGGCCGTGGATGGCGGCGGCATCAGCTACGGGCCCTTGCAATACGCCAACCGCATGGTGAAGGGTGTGCCTGTGGCTTCCTTCAAGAGCGACCGCTTCATCGAGCCCACCCTGGAAACCATCCAGAAGGGCACCTACCCACTCACCCGCTTCCTCTACATCTACGTGAACAAGGCCCCCGGCAAGGCCCTGGATCCAGCCGTGAAGGAGTTCCTCCGCTTCGTCTTGTCGAAGGAAGGCCAGGCCGGTGTATCGAGCTTCGGCGCGGTGGCTGTACCGGGCGACTTCGCCGCCATGAGTGTCGGCAAACTGAACTAACACCCCAGGGAAATCATGTTCCCGCTCTTGTTTCAAATGGCTTTGCTTGGCAGTGGCTTGGAGGGTCCTCCCCAGCCCCTGCGCCGCCTGACCCTCCCCGGCCAGGTCCGGTGGTCAGAGGAGGTGGCGGATATTCGTTTGTCGCCGGAGGCCTCCCTGTTTCCCCTCGCCCAAGGTACCCAGGTCAGCGCCCGGGTCCATGGCGACATGGTCACGCCGCCCACGGATCCGGGCCGCACCGTCATCCGCATGGACCTGGTCCTGCCTCTCCTCAGCAAGAACGGGCGTACCATTCTCCTGCCCGTCGGTACCCAGCTGACGGGGAAGGTGCACCTTCTTCGCGGGGCATTTTCCTTCGTGGGCTTCCAATCCTTCCTGCTCCCGGATGGAAGATTGATCGGACTTCCGGATGACGTGTTCCGTCTGGGCCCGGGTTCCTTCCTGAATGTGCATGATGGAGCCCCGGCCATTCTGACCGTGGCCCGTCCGTTGCGCATGGAGGCCTTCGGCCCCACCCGCTGAGCAGGTGCCTGCGAAAGAGTGAAATTGCTTAGAGCTTCAACACGCCCTTGAGTGTGGCCGCCATCTCCTGGAAGACCTTGGTCTGAATGCTATCGGGATGCTCGGCCACGAAGGGCTTGCCGCTGTCACCACCTTCGCGGATGGCGAGATCGATGGGGACTTCACCCAGGAAGGGGATCTCCATGCGGATGGCTGCGGTCTTCACGCCGCCATGGCCGAAGATCTGGGTTTCCTCTCCACACTTCGGGCAGAGGAAGCTGCTCATGTTCTCGATGATGCCCAGCACGGGCACCTTCACGGTGTTGAACATCCCCATGGCCTTCTTGGCATCCAGGAAGGCCACATCCTGGGGCGTACTGACGATGACCGCGCCATCCACCTGGGCGTTCTGGATGAGCGTGAGCTGCACGTCACCCGTGCCGGGCGGCAGATCGATGAGCAGCACGTCCAGGTCGCCCCAGGCCACGTCCTTCAGGAACTGCTGCAGGGCCTTGTTGAGCATGGCGCCGCGCCAGATGACGGGGCGGTCCTCCTCGATCAGAAGGCCCATGGACATGACCTTGATGCCGAACTTCTCCAGGGGCAGGATCTGACCATCCGGCGTGCCGAGCGGCGAATCCTTCAGGCCCAGCATCATGGGGATGGAGGGGCCGTAGATATCGGAATCCAGCAGGCCCACCTTCAGGCCCTGCTGGGCCATGGCCACGGCCAGATTCACGGTGACGGTGCTCTTGCCCACGCCGCCCTTGCCCGAGCCCACCACCACACAGCGCTTGATGCCGGGGATGAGGTTCTTGAATTCCACCTGGGCCGTCTTCTCCCAGCCGATCTCGATCTCCGCCGAGGCCACGCCGGGCTGCTGGAGGATCAGCGCCTCCAGCGCCTGCTTGATGACCTGCACGTGCTCCTTGTAGGACTCCATGAGCTGGAGTAGCACCGTCACCTTGCCCTCCGTGACATCGATGCCCTTCACCGCCTTGAGCGTGGTGAGACTGGCGCTGGTCCCCGGCACTACATAGGCATTGAGGACTTCAAACAGGGCGGCGCGGCTGATTTTCTGAGTCATGCGAGTCTCCAGCCCATTAGTTTGACATGGAGAATGAATGGCTGACACCTCGCGGTGCTGAGCGGACTTCTCGACCTCGACCGGAGTTCAGCCGAGGCGAGGTCCCCTCGCCTCGGCGTGGGGGTCCGGGGGTGTGCGCGCAGCGCGGAACCCCCGGAGGAGGTTAGATATCCGGGTCAAGAGGCCCCAACTTTTGCGTCAGGGCGCCCACGCCACTGGCCAGGAGGGTGTGCTCGTAGATGCGGAGCTGGCTGCGGAGTGGCGGGTCCTGCACGTCGAGCCCGCGGCGCAGCACTTCACCACCTGGGCCCAGGACGCGGCCCTTTTGGGTATCGTGCAGCTGCAGTTCCATCATCTCCAGGACCTGGGCCGCCAGCAGGGGATCCACCAGGGGGAAGGCCAGCTCGACGCGGCGGTCGAGGTTCCGGGGCATCAGGTCGGCGCTGGAAAGCAGGGTCTCGGGGTTCCCATCATTGGCGAAGTGGTAGATGCGGGCGTGTTCGAGAAAGCGGTCAATGATGGAAATGGCACGGATGTTCTCAGACAGTCCCGGCACCCCGGGTCGCAGGCAGCAGGTGCCCCGCACGATGAGATCCACCTTCACGCCTTCCCGGCTGGCCTCGTAGAGCAACTGGATCAGCTGGGGGTCCACCAGCGCGTTCATTTTGAGCAGCATGCGGGCCGGTCGGCCATGGCGGGCATGGTCGATCTCCCGCTGGATGCGGGCCTTCAGGGCCTTCTTCATATACTGGGGCGCCAGCAGGATGCGGTGGAATTTTGGCGGCCGGGTGTAGCCCGTGAGCATGTTGAACAGGTTTGAAAGGTCCTCGCCGAATTCGGGCCGCGCCGTGAGCAGGCCGATGTCCGAGTAGAGGCGGCTGGTGCGCTCGTTGTAGTTGCCCGTGCCCAGGTGGCAGTAGCGCTTGATGCCACTGGCCTCCTGCCGGACCACAAGGCAGGCCTTGCAGTGGATTTTGTGGTTGGGCAGACCATAGACCACGTGGACGCCGGTCTTCTCCAGGCGCCGCGCCCAGGCGATGTTGGCGGCCTCGTCGAAGCGGGCCCGCAGTTCCACGATGGCGGCCACCTGCTTGCCCCGCTCCGCAGCGCGCTCCAGGGCCGCCGCCACGGGGCTGTTCGCCGTCACGCGGTAGAGGGTCATCTTGATGGCGAGGACCTTGGGATCCTCCGCCGCCTCGCGCACGAAGCGCACGACACTGTCATCGAAGCTTTGGTAGGGATGGTTCAGCAGGATGTCATTGCGGGAAATAGCATCGAAGATATTCCCGGTCTGTTCCAGCTGGGGCACGGGCAGGGGTGGCAGCGGCGAATCCTTGAGGTGGGGGAGGTCGAGCTGGCCATAGAGCTGCATCAGGTCCGAGAAGGCGGTGAGCCCTGAGCAGGGATAGAGATCCTCGGGACTGAGATCCATCTCTTCGGTGAGCAGGTCCAGCACGCCGACGGAGAGGCCGTGCTCGTACTGAAGGCGGACCACCGCGCCGCGGCGGCGGTCTCGCAGGCCCTCTTCCACGGTCTTCAGCAGATCATCCGAGGGATCTTCTTCCACCGGCAGATCGGAATCGCGGGTCACGCGGATGGCGTGGCAGCTCTTCACGGTGTAGCCCAGAAAGAGTCGCGACAGGTGATGCCGCACCACATCCTCGAGCATGACGAAGGCGTGGGCCCCTGACGGCGAAGGCACCCGCAGAAAGCGCGAGGCCAAGCCTGTCGGGACGTGGATGAAAGACAGCTCCGAGGCCGGCAGGTCCCCGTCCAGCAGATCCTCGTCCGGCTCCAGTTCCACCACCAGCACCAGGGCCCGGTTGCCCAGGCGGGGGAAGGGGTGGCCCGTATCCACGGCCAGGGGCGTGATCAAAGGCAGGAGGCTGCGTTCGAAGTAATCCAGGACGAAAGCGCCCTGAGCCGCATCCAGATTCGCGGGTTCCAGAACCCGAATGCCTGCCGTCTCCAACTGGGGCTCGAGAACCGCATGAAACAACTCGTGCTGGCGGGCGGAATAGGCGTGGATGCGGGAGGACACCCGCTCCAGCAGTTGGCGAGGCGTCAAACCATCGGGCCCAGGCTGGGTGATGCCCGCATCGATCTGCCTCCAGATGCCCGCCACCCGCACCATGAAGAATTCGTCCCAATTGCTGGAGACGATGCTGAGGAACTTCACCCGCTCCAGGAGCGGCACCGTGGGGTCCTCGGCTTCTTCCATGACCCGGGCATTGAAGTCGAGCCAGCTCAGCTCGCGGTTGAGCAACTCTTCAGGACGGGGGATGGGATGGTACACGGCTGGCCCTCTGTCTCCGGATCGTACAACCACGGTGTAACTTCCTGATGGTACAGGCCAATGGGTTTCCGTTTCGAAGAACCTCCTTGGTTTTCATGGGTTTTTCAGGCATGATCGGTGGTTCGGCCCTCCATGGGGAGCGTCCGAACGGTCCGCCCGGACCCGACCCAACGAGAGGGCAGCATCTGGCTGCCAGGTAGGAGGAATACCGATGTCCCAGGAAGTTTTCGTTGTTGCCAAGCGCGATACCTTCGGCAAGGCCGCCGTCCGTGACCTGAAGAAGAGCGGCATGATCCCCGCTGTGGTCTACGGCCTGACCGAGCCCCCGGTCGCCATCTCCATCAGCCCCAAGGCCGTGGCCCGCGTGCTGGCCAGCGACACCGGCATGAACTCCGTGATGTTCCTCCAGCGTGAGGGCACGGACATCAAGCGCCACGTCATCATCAAGGACCTGCAGCGCGACCCCATCACCGGCCGCCTCCGTCACATCGACTTCATGCGTGTGGACATGACCCTCAAGGTCCGCGTGAAGGTACCCGTGCGCCTGCTCGGCACCGCCATCGGCGTCAAGGGCCAGGGCGGCATCCTCGATTTCGCCCACCGCGAAATCGAAGTCGAATGCCTCCCCAGCATCATCCCCGCCCACATCGACGTGGACATCACCAACCTGGCCGTGGGTGACAGTGTCCGCTTCGAGCAGCTGCCCCTGGGCGCCAACATCGTCTTCACCGGCGATGCCCACCAGGTGGTCTGCGCCATCCACGGCAAGTCCGCCGAGGAAGAAGTGGCCGCCGCCGCTGCCGTCGAGCCCGAAGTCGCCAAGAAGGGCAAGAAGGAAGTGAAGAAGTAGAGCTTCGAACCCTGATTCGTTCGATGCGACAAACGCGGCCTTGGCCGCGTTTGTCGTTCCCGCGTAGGCGTAGCCTGCGCGCTTGGGACTGACCACCATGTGGACCCTTGTACCCCTGGGAAACCCTGGACCTGAATACCAGGACACCCGGCATAACCTCGGTCGGCTGCTGCTGCAGCGCTGGATGGCGGACCGCAATCTGGCGCCAAAGCCTACCCGCCGCTTCCTCTCGGGCGCTCTTTACCCGCTGGCCCCGGGCCTTCAGGCCCTGGTACCCAGCACCTACATGAACCTCTCGGGCCAGGTCTGCGCCCAGGCCGCCACCACGGGCCTCTACCCCCGCCGCATGGTTTTGCTGTACGACGACAAGGACCTTCCCCTGGGCACAGGCCGCTTCCGGCTCGATGGTTCCGCGGGTGGCCACAATGGCCTGCGCTCGGTCTTCGAGTGCCTCGATACCCAAGACATCGCCCGGCTCCGCCTGGGTATCGGCCCCTTCGAGCGGCCCCTCGTGGATTACGTGCTGGAACCCTGGACCGAGCCCGAATGGGAACGCATCCAAGCCCTGGACAAGCCCTTCGCCCGCTTCATGGAGCTGCTGGCAGGCACCGAGGATCTCGGAAAGCTGGCCAATGAGGTGAATCCGGCCACGTTCTGGGAGGTCTGATCTCAGACTTTTCGTTGATCTTCCTGCCTTTCCACGCGAAACTGTTTGTTCGCGTCCTCCGTTGGAGGACTTATCCGCCTGACACACGGTCCCCCGGACCGTGTTCCCCATCGGCTTCGCCGATGAGAGTCGGCACCTCTCTTGCTCCCTGGAATCCAAAGGGGGCTTCACATCCACAAGGAGGAATGATGCGTCGCTATGAGACCATCTTCATCGCCTCCCCCACGCTGACCGACGAGCAGAGCGATGAGCTCGTCAAGCAGTTTGAGGGGATCATTGCCGAGCAGGGTGGCGAACTGCTCAAGACCGACAAGTGGGGCCGCAAGAAGCTGGCCTACGAAGTCCAGAAGTTCAGCGAAGGCTACTACACGCTGTTCGAAATGAACGCGGGTACCACCCTCATCGCCGAGCTCGAGCGCCGCTTCCGCAACAACGATGCCGTGATCAAATACATGAGCATCCGCATGGACGAAGCTGAGAAGGCCGCTGGCCGCACCAAGCAGCGCATCGAGCGCGAAGCTCGGCGCAAGGCCAAGGCCGGTGTCAAGGATCGTTCTCCTGAAGAGGTGATGGGATGAAGCGCCGCGCCGATGCCAAGAAGGGCAAGCCCAAGAAGAAGAAGGCTTTTGGGGGACGACGCG
>JAYVRY010000327.1:0-10226 GCA_043775845.1 Acidobacteriota bacterium | reverse complement strand
CGCAGATCCTGCAGGTCCTGAGGATCCGGGAACTGGGCCTTGCGCTTGTTGATGAGGCCATCCATGGCCCGGCGGAAATTGGCCCGGAGCTGAGGATCCAGCAGGGCCTGAGCGGCGGATTCCTGAAACAGAATTTCTTTCTCAGCGTGCATGGGTGCGCTCCCAGAGGAACTCGGCGATGTGCTGGACGCGCAGGGGGCTGTGCTTGGCCTCCAGAGTGCCGTTCACGTTGAGGAGGCAGCCGCCGTCCGTGGAAAGCAGCACCGAAGCGCCCGTGGCTTCGGCATCCGCGGCCTTGTCGCAGGACATGGCGCCCGAGATTTCCGGCTGGCGCACCGAGAAGGTCCCGCCGAAGCCGCAGCATTCGTGGGTGCGGGCCAGGGGCGCCAATTCGACATTGGCGAGTTGGCCGATGAGCGCCTGGGGCTCGCCCTTCAAGCCCAGATCGCGCACGGCATGACAGGAGCTGTGCCAGGTGACCTTCACGGGCTCGCCCAAATCCTTCAGCTGCACATCGAGCACATCCACCAGGAACTGGGTCAACTCATACACGCGGCCGCTGAAGGCGCGCACGTTGGCTTCGTCAGGCTGGCCGTGGAACAGCTCAGGGTAGTGGACCTTCATCATCCCGGCACAGCTGCCGGAAGGCAGGATGACGGGCAGATCCTCAGGAAACAGGGCCACCTGGGTGCGGGCCACATCGCGGGCCTCTTCCCAGTAGCCGCAGTTGAAGGCGGGTTGGCCGCAACAGGTCTGGCCGTCGGGGAAAATCACTTCCACGCCGGCCTCACGCAGCAGCTGGATGCCCGCCATGCCGGCATCCGGAAAGAAGAGGTCCACCAGGCAGGTGCCGTAGAAATAGACCTTCGTGGGTTTGGAACCGTTCACTTGGCGGCCTCCGGTCGGGTGGCGGATTCAAGCAGGTAGAGGAAGCTACGGTACACCTGCCCGGTGGAGCGGGTCATGCCGATTTCGCAGGTGCGGCTACTGGCAAAGTAACCGTCGTAGCTCTGGCGCTTCACTTCCTGGGCTTCGTGCTTGGTGGCCGAAGCGGTCAACTCGGCGTGGGTGAAGCCGCGGTCTCCCGCAAAGCCGCAGCAGCCCGCATCCCGCGGCACGACCACCGTGTCGGCGCAGGCCTGGGCCACGCCTTCCAGCTTGGGCAGCAGGTTCATCTTGGTGAGGGAACACACCGGGTGCAGGACCACCGAGTTCACCTTACGGCTCACCTTCAGGCGAGGCAGCAGCACATCATACGCGAACGCAGTGCTGTCGATGATCTTGAGCTGGTCGAATTTTGTCTGGTTCTCGGGCGTCAAGTAGGCACGGCCAGTCACCACGCCGTAGGTGCAGGGGCTGGTGTCCATGACGATGGAGAGACGGCCGTTGTCGCTCCATTCCCAGAACTTCTCGATGGCCCGGTTCAACGTGAATGTGTGGGCCAGGTCGAAGCCCTTCGACGAGAAAGGCACGCCGCAGCAGGTGCCTTCCACATCCAAGGGGATATGGAGGGGAACACCCGCCCGTTCGGCCACGTTCACCAGTGCCTCCACGAGGCTTAGCTCCTCGGATTCGCCGGGCAGGTGGCCCATCATGCGCGAGATGCAGGCCGGGAAGTAGATGGCCTGGGCCTTGTCGGCTGAGGTGATGGGCAGGGGCGCCTTGGCGGCCTTGGGCATCTCGGGGCTCCATTGGTGGGAGGCTCCGAAAACCTTCATGATGCGGGTGATGAAGGGCATCACCTTGGGCCCGAAGAGGGTCTGCACCAGGTGCCCTGAGCGCAGAGCCACCCGCATGACGGGCTCCACGGTGGCGAAGTTCCGCGCCACGGTGAGCGCGATCTTCTGGGCCCGACGGCTCTGGCTGGCCTTGCGGAACCGCTTGGTGAGCTGGCCGGTATCGATGCTCACGGGACAGGCCGTGGCGCAGAGACCATCCGCCGCACACGTGTCGAGGGCCATGTAGGGCCAGGCTTCCTGCAGGGAGGCGAGCAGGGCAGGGTTCTCCTTGTTCGAGTCGAGCCGCGCCATCTCACGGCGCACGACGATGCGCTGGCGCGGCGTGAGCGTGAGTTCGCGGCTGGGGCACTTGGGCTCGCAGTAGCCGCACTCGATGCACTTGTCGACTTCCTCTTCGACACCAGGCATGGGTTTGAGATCCGCCAGGTGGCACTTGGGATCGGCATTGAGGATCACGCCGGGATTGAGCAGCCGCAGGGGATCCACCAGATCCTTCAGCTGCTCCATGACGGCCTTGGCTTCGGGGCCCCACTCGGCTTCCACGAAGGGCGCCATGTTGCGACCTGTGCCGTGCTCGGCTTTGAGCGCGCCGTCGTATTTCTTCACCACCAGCTCAACGACATCGTCGATGAAACGCGCATAACGATCCACCGCGGCCTGATCATTGAAGGACTGGGTGATGACGAAGTGCAGGTTCCCGTCCTTGGCGTGGCCAAAGATGATGGCCTCGTCATAGCCATGTTTGGCGAAGAGCCTGGTGAGGTCCACGGCCGCATCCGCCAGGCTGGCGATGGGGAAGGCCACATCCTCGATAAGCACCGTGGTGCCGCGCTTGCGCACCGCGCCCACAGAGGGGAAAGTGCCGGAGCGGATCTTCCAGAACAACGCCTGTTCCACCGGATCGTGGGTGAAGCGGGCGGGCTCCAGCAGCTTGAGATCGGCGGTGGTGGCCAGGGCCGTGCGCTCCAGCTCGGCGCGGACGGACTCATCCCGACCGTGGAATTCCACCAGCAGGGCGGCGGCGCCTTCGGGCAGCGATGTGATGGTGGGCGGGATGCCGGGCTGGTTCTCCACGGATTTCAGCGAGGCGCGGTCCAGCAGCTCCAGGGCCGCAGCGCCCGCATCGCGCAGGGGCAGGATGGCCGCGCAGGCTGCGTGCAGGTCGGGGAAGAGCAGGAAGGCCGTGACCTTTACGGGCAGATCCGGCACGGATTTCAGCACCGCTTCGGCGATGAAGGCCAGCGTGCCTTCGGAGCCCACCAGCAGGTTGCGGAAGATATCCACCGGCCGGTCGAAATCGATGAAGGCATTCAGCGAATAGCCGGTGGTGTTCTTCATGCGGTACTTGGCGCGGATGCGTTCCGCCAGGGCCGGACGGGACAGCAGGTCGGCCTTCAGTTTCAGGAGGCCTTGGGTCAGGGCCGGTTCCAGGGCACGAAACTGCTCATCCGCGTTGGGTGAAGCCGTATCGATGACGGTGCCCGAAGGCAGCACGAAGGTGAGGGAATCCAGCGTGTGGTAGGCGTTCTGGGTCACGCCGCAGCACATGCCGCTGGAATTGTTCGAAAGGATGCCGCCCACGGTGCAGGTGTTGATGGAGGCTGGATCGGGGCCCATCTTGGCCTTGAAGAACTTCAGGGCATGGTTCACGTGGGCGCCGATGACGCCGGGCTGCACCTTGACCTTGGCGCCGCCTTCCAGCACCTGGATGCCGCGCCAATGGCGGGCCACTTCCACCAGGATGCCATCCGATACCGACTGGCCCGAGAGGCTGGTTCCAGCTGCCCGGAAGGTGATGGGGACCCGCTCGCGATGGCTCAGACGGAAGAGCCCCCGGACATCCTCCACACTCGATGCAAAGGCTACGGCCTTGGGGATGAGCCGGTAGAAGCTGGCATCCGACGCGAAGGCGATGAGCTCCACCGGGCGGTCCAGAACCCGGTCCTGGCCCACGATGGCGGCGATGGCATCCCTCAGGGAAGTGGCGGTGGCAGTGGTCATGAGAGACATCCTCTTGTCGCGATGTGGGCCAGAACGTCCCGCCGACGATGGCGCTGCCGGCGGGATTCAAATCGTCAAGTTCGGTTAGTGGCCGGGGGTCGGGGCGGCAGGTACGGCTGGGCTAGCCCCTTCTACGGCGGCGGGGGCCTCAGGGGGCAGCGTGGGCATCCAGGTGGGCGCGATCTTCGCGAAGAAGACGATCACCAGGCCCACGAGCGCGGCCAGCACAATGCTGTGCATGAAAACGTACCGCAGGATGTTGCCTTCCTGGCCCTGCTGCTCGGTGGCCACGGAAGCCACCACGATGCTCTGGGCATCGATCATTTTGCCCATGACACCACCGGAGGAATTGGCTGCCGCAGTGAGGATCGGATTGAGGCCCAACTGACTGGCCGTGATCTTCTGCAACCCGCCGAAAAGCACGTTTGCGGACGTATCGCTACCGGTGAGGGCCACACCCAACCAACCCAGCATGGCGCTGAAGAAGGGAAAAATGGCGCCGGTGGCGGCGAAGGCGAGGCCGACGGTGGCATCCAGTCCAGAGGACTTGGTGGTGAAACCGAGGGCGAGCATGGCCATGATCGTTAGAAGGGAGATCTTCACGCGTTTCAGGGTTCCCCAGAAGATCTTGGCCAGGTCGCCGAAGCCGAAGCCGAGGAACAGTCCACCCAAGAGACCGGCCAGTAGCAGGCTGGTGCCGGTGGCGGACAGCCAATTCACGGTGTAGGTGGCTGCTTCCACGGTGGGCTTGGCCACCACGGGAGGTGCCTTGATGACCATCTTGTGAAGCAGTGGAACATCATAATTCTTGACGGTGTAGCCGGCGAGAAAGTTCGGGCTGGCTTTGGTGCCGCCGTTGAGAGCCGTCTTCACCTGCGGGATGCCCCAGGCGAACACGAAGACGGAGAGGATGATCCAAGGCATCCAGGCGCGGAAGATCTTCTTGGTGCCGTGGTCGGGGATGGCGTCAGCGGCCATGCCACGCTCATGTTCGAAGCGCCAGGTGGTCTTCGGCTGCCAGAACTTGAGCAGGATAATGAGGCAGACCATGGAAAAAATGGAGCTGGCGATACTCACCACCCAGGGGCCGTGGTAGTTGCTGACCAGGTACTGGGCCAGACCGAAGCTGACGCCTGAAACGAGGCAGGCTGGCCAGATTTCCATCATGGCTTTGCGGCCGGCCATCACCCAGATGATCCAGAAGGGGACAATGAGGCAGAAGGGTGTGAGGATGCGGCCGACGGCCGCACTCAGGGGTCCCAGGGGCAGGCCGGTCACTGCGGCGAGCACCACGACAGGGGTGCCGAGGGCGCCGAAAGCGACCGGGGCCGTGTTACCGATGAGTGCCAGGCCCGCAGCCTTGAGAGGGTCGAAGCCCAGGCCGATCAGCATGGCCGCGCTAATCGCGACGGGCGTGCCGAACCCGGCAGCCCCCTCGATGAAGGCGCCAAAACAGAAGGCGATCATCAGGGCCTGGATGCGGCGATCCTCAGCCAGGCCTGCGATGGAGTGCTTCACAACTTCGAAGTCACCGGATTTGGCCGAGATGTCATAGACGAAGATCGCGTTCAACACGATCCATCCGATCGGCAGGAGGCCGTAGAAGGCCCCGTTGACGGCAGCCATACCGGCCATGGGGGCGGGCATATGATAGACAAATATGGCCACCACTAGCGCCGTCACCAGCCCGAGGAACGCGGCAATGTGGGCCTTCACATGCATGAAGGCCAGCAGGCCCAGCAGAACGACCACCGGTAAGGCGGCCACCAGCGCTGAGAGAAAGATATTCCCCATGACGGGGGAATAGACTTGGGTCCAAGGGGTCATGGAGCCTCCAAAAAGGGGGACAGTGAAAGGTGGATAGGTTTTTTGGAAAGAGCTTTGGACGAAGGCTACAATGGGTCTGGTGGTCAGACCAGACCAAAGGGTGGTGTTTTTAGTCACACCTTCCATGTTCATTTTTTCCAGTAGTTGGCATTTCGCCTTAAAGTGACCTCATGGACTTCACACCGATAAAAACCAAGCGCCTCTACGAAGAAATCGTGGAACAGATCAAGAAGCTGATCACTGATGGTCGGCTCAAGCCCGGCGACAAGTTGCTGGCTGAGCGCGAATTGGCAGAACAGTTCCAGGTCAGCCGTGCCTCCGTGCGCGAAGCCATCCGCACACTGGAGATGCTCGGCGTGATCGATATCCGCCCCGGCGAAGGGACCTTCGTGCGGGCCACCGGAACCGACGACATCATTCGTCCCTTGGCCATGTTCCTGGCGGTGGAACGCAATTCCCTGCTGGATATGTTCGAAATGCGCCGGATCTTCGAGACCGCCACCGCGAGTCTGGCGGCCGAACGGGCCACCGAAGAGGAACTGGACCACATCGAAGCCATGCTGGAAAAGATGCGGGAACGGCTGAACGTGCTCGACCCCGAAAAGGGCGAGGAGTTCGATGCGGCCTTCCATTACGCCGTGGCCGAGGCCACCCACAACAGCCTGCTCACCAAGCTGTTCAAGACCGTCTCCGAGGAGTTCGCCAAGGCCAACTCCGTGGCCCGGCGCCAGCTGTACCACGACAACATCCAGAACGCCCAGAAGATCATCGACCAGCATGCCGAGATCCTGGATGCCATCCGCTCCCGCAACAGCAAGGTGGCTGGGGACGCGATGCTCGCCCACTTGATCTTCGCCGAAGGCGAGTTGAGGAAGTGGATTGTGTAGCTAGCGCAAAATGGCCCTTTCGGGCCATTTTGCGCTATGTGGTGGCCCCGGTGGGGTTCGAACCCACGACCAAGCGGTTATGAGCCGCCAGCTCTGACCGCTGAGCTACAGGGCCGGAGTCAGTGTAGCAAACAGAGCGGCAGAGTCCGCATCACAGCCCACCCAAGGATCGCCCTCCCACTGCAAAATCGAGCAGCTGGAGCATGCGATCCGCCAGGGTGGGCAGATCCTTCGATTCCAACAGGAACTGACGTTCGGTGGGTTCGAAGTCCAGGGCCATGGCCAGGGTGTAGAGACGATCTGCGTCCTCCAGCGGCAGGTCGAGGAGTTCCGTCAACTGGGTTTCGATCCCTTCCGCAGCTGCGTAGGCATGCAGTGATTCCATCAGCCGACGGCGATGGGGACCCGGCCAGAGCACTGCGGCGGCAAAGGGGATTTCTTCGTGATGCACCTGGCGGTAGGGTTTTCCGGCGATTTCATCGAGCAGGCGCACCAGGGCTTTGCCTTGCACGAGCAGGTTCCAGCGGCCACCGGTGAGCGGTTCGGCCCGGACCACCTCGGCCAGGCAGCCCACATCAAAGACGGGGATCGTTTCACCCAGGGAGCCAGGTTCCGGTGTCTCACGCATCAGGGTGAGAATGAAGTGGTGATGGGAGTTGAGCACCTCTACAGTCATCTCCTGGTACCTGGGCTCAAAGACATGCAGCGGCAGGAAGGTCTGCGGAAAGAGCACGACCTGGGGCAGGGGGAAGAGAGGAAGAATGGCTGGTAGCATGAACACCTTGCTGGCCACTGCATCGGAGTGAAAACTGTGAAGGATGAGAACCAAGGTGCTCGATCGCTGGAGGTCGGAAATGCCGTGCTGGATGCGGCCTGCGGAGCCCTCGAAAACCTGAGGGAATCCTGGGATGCCGGCAAGGTGGACGACTGGACCGGTATGGTCATCGGCCGCAGTGGACGCGTGATCCTGACAGGCATGGGCAAGTCGGGCCTCGTGGCCCAGAAGATTGCCGCGACCCTGGCTTCCACTGGCTGCCCGAGCTTCTTCCTCCACCCGGCGGAGGCCCTCCATGGGGACCTCGGTATGGTGACTGCCCAGGATTCCATCTTGGCGCTGTCGAACAGTGGGGAGAGTGAGGAGGTGGTTCGCCTCCTTCCCAGCCTGCTGCGCCTGGGAATCCCCCTGGCGGCCATCACCTGCCGACGCGATAGCAGTTTGGGACAGGCCGCGAACTGGGTTTTCGATTACCGGCTGCCCCAAGGTGAAGGCTGCCCCCTGGATTTGGCCCCCATGGCCAGCACCACCCTCCAGTTGATCTGGGGTGATCTGCTGGCAGGCAGCTTGATGGCTCGGCGGAAGTTCACCCGGGACTTGTTCGCGCTCAATCATCCCGCTGGAAGTTTGGGTGCTAAGCTGCTGAAAGTAAGGTCATTGATGCACGAAAAATGGCCCATGGTCGCATCTTCAGCCACGCTGACCGAAGTATTGAAGGCCATGACCGGAGGACGCCTGGGCATGACCAGCGTTCTGGATGGAACGAACCTCAAAGGCGTCATCACCGATGGTGACTTGAGGCGAGCCCTCGAAAGAGCTGAGGCTGAAGGACGCAATCCCTTGGAGCTTTCCGCCGAACAGATCATGTCCCACCATCCCGCCACCATCGATGAAGAGGCTTTGGCGTTGGAAGCCGCCGGTGACATGGAGGCAAGGAAGATCACCTTTTTGATGGTCACCCGGAAGGGATCGCCTTGCGGCGTGGTCCATATTCACGATCTGTTGGCGTCAAAGGTTTTGTGATAGATAGGTGGGTTTGCTGGTTTGGGTTTGATGTTACATAATATACATTATCGAAAGCTAAATATGCCACCCAGGTACCCCCCGTGTTGACCCGCTACGTGCTCCGGCGCTGGTCTACCCCGTTCCTAGGCGCCCTGCTGTTCTATGGCTTTCTCATGCTGGCCTCGGAGATGGTCGCCATCTCCAAGGAGATCTTCTCCGAAGGCGCGCCGCTTCGCTGGTTGGTGCCGCTGCTTCTGACCTCCATGCCCGAAAATCTGGGCATGGTTATTCCCATGGCTGCAGTGCTGGGTGGCCTACTGGGAACCCAACAGATGATGGAAGGCTCTGAACTGGTCGCCGCCCAAGGCCTTGGCGCTGGCCGGCGCATCTGGCTGGGGCCCTGGTTCCGAATGTCCTGTTGGCTGGTCCTGCTGGCTGCCCTCAATGCCCACGTCCTCGTGCCGGCCGCCGCCCGCCTTCAGCAGACCATTAAAATGCACATGGCAGATGAGGCCAAGGCCCGGTTTCTTCGACCAGGTGCTCCGCCATGGTATCCACCCAGTGCCCCCACCTCAGCCTTCTGGGTGTCAACAGACGGTCAGATCCACATCATGGAATCCACCCCCCAGGGGGTTCAGCACCTGACGGCTTCCACGATGACCTATGCCCTGGAAGGCAAACCCGACGGCTCTTCGGAACTGCAGCTCCACCTCGCGGGACTCCAGGGGGCTCATTTCCAGACTGCCGGGACCGGGAGTGTCATTCACCTGAGCCAGGAGAAGCAAGTCCTGCGGTTTGCCATCGCCTCAGGATCCCGCTTGCTCCCGCCCACCCCCATGCGCTATGAAAGCTCAGCCACCCTGCTGCGGATACTGAAGGGATTCTCCGGTCAGGTCGACGCCACCCCGGAGTCCAAGGCCCTGCGTCTGGCTGCCGCCCAGGAATTTGCGCGACGGACCACCCTGCCCCTGGCGGCTTCAGCCCTGCTTCTGATGGGAATCGCCCTTGGGTTCGGGCATCCGCGGTTCTACCGCGGGGGAGCCATCCTCAAAAGCCTCGGTATCATCATGTTGTACTATTTGATAATGAAGTCCTTTGAAAACATGTGGATGAGCGGAAAGATCAAAACGACCTTCCCACTCTTTGCCATTCCATTCCTCTTTCTCCTTGCAGGGTGGCTGCTTTTTCGGGAACGGCTCAAACCCCATCGTTCCAGTCGAATATCATCAACTTTTACATTCCTCTTCAAGCCCTTCCGACACTCTCTGGCCCCCCAGCTTAGTCGTGTCCTCGAAGCCCGGGACGCCTCCTTGCAATGGCTTCACGGGAAGGGCACTCGACATGGAATCCTGAGGCATTGGTCCACCCTGGCTTGGTGGCGGAATTGGACCTCGGCCCTGGGCAGCCTGCTCGTGCTCAATGTACTGATCGAATACGCCAACCTCTCGGGAGATCTGGCAAAGAATGGCGTACATTTTAATGTTTTCATTAGGTATTGGTTCTGGAATTTGCCCCCCTTCTTCGTGGTCGCTCTGCCCATGGCCTTCCTGCTCGGGACCCTGCTCACCCTGTCCGAAGCAGCCCTGAACCACGAATGGCTCGCGCTGCGGGCCGGCGGTGTCAGCCTCCTGCGTTGGCTGTGGAGCAGTCGCTGGGCCTGGGGTCTGGTCGCCCTGCTCACCCTGGGCCTTCAGGTTGGCCTGGCACCCGTTGCAGTAGGGCGTGCCAACAATCTTTACAGGCAGATCCTCAAGCGGTCCCAAAACCCGATAACTACCCGCCCATGGCTGTATCTGGGATCCACCGGCGTCCTTTGGCATCTTCAGGCCGACCAGCGCTGGGGGTTCCCGCTAAAGGCGCCCGGAGAAGCCCCCATCCTCCTACGCTGGCGCATGGGCGACACCCATTCAGAGGCCCTCGCCTGGGGAGGCCTGCGCATGGTTCAGGGACCCCCGGCAGAGAAGCTCTTTCCCTCGGAGGCTTTGCGGCGAG
>JAYVRY010000326.1:0-10260 GCA_043775845.1 Acidobacteriota bacterium | reverse complement strand
CGGGCGGGCGTTGATCTCTTCGCCCTGCCCCTCGATCCCCTGCAGGGCTACCTGCTGTCGCGGTTGGATGGTTCCCTGGATGTTCCCACGCTGGCCACGCTCATGAACCTGGAGGAAGGTCATCTGGCTGGCATGCTGGACCAGCTGGTGCACCTCGGCGCAGTCATGCCGGAAACGCCCTTGGCCGCGCAGGCACCTGTCCCAGTCCCTGCCCCAGTCCCGGCTCCAGTCCCGGCCCCAGTCCCGCCGCCGGAACCAGATGAAGCCCTAGATCCTATGGCCCAGGAAGAGCCCCCCATTGCGGCCGCCAAGGCGGCTTCTTACCGCCAACTCTTCGAGCAGCACCTGCACGCCCGGCCATTGGATGTGCGCGAGGCCCAGGCTCACGTGGCGGTGGAGCCGGACCTGAGCGCCTGGTGCTTCGATCCCACCCTGGAAGTCATCCGCGCCGTGTTGGAGAATCCCCGCATGGGTCTTTTGCATGCGCGCCTCATCGCGGCCCACCATCGCACGACTGCGGGATTGGAACTGCTGGGGGCCCGCGTGGCCTTCACCCATGACCAGGGGGTTCGCCGCGCCCTGCTGCAGAATCCGCTGCTGCCAGCCGGGCTCTACCGGCGCCTCTGGTCCACCAAGCGCCTGCTGGAGCAGTTTCAGGTCGCCATCTCGCACGATTCGCCCGAACAGATCCGATCCATGGCCCGGGATACCCTCCGAGCCACCTTCAACCAGCGGGCCGGGGAAGAGCGGGCTGAGCTCATCCTCATCACCGAGGGCCGCTGTCTGGCCAGCCTGGTGGGCCTCACCATCGATAGCCACGCCACGGCCATCCTCTGCCGCCGCACCTACACCTCCACCCTGCTCATCCAGAACATCGCCCGCTGGAGCGCCGCCCCGCCCCAACTCATCGCCCACCTCCGCCGCCAGGATCTGGTGAAGCGGAACGCGTCGCTGCGCCAGATGCTCGAGCGGCATCCCAACGCAACGTGATCCCTTTGAAAAGCTGGGTCCACAGATTTCACAGATTCACACAGATTGAAAAGCAGATTGGTAATTGGAATCCAGGGCAACCGCACCATGGGTGTTCCGCCTTCGACGGCTCCAGACCCCTGATTGCACTTCATCTGTGTGATCGGTGCAATCTGTGGAAAAGCCTTTGATCTTGAAGCCTTAGGCGTAGACCCGCTGCAGGCCTGGATCCTGAGTCAGTTCCTCGATGAGGTCGCGGACGCTCACCAACTCACGGAGCTTGGCACCGTTGCTGCCGGTGAAGAAGAGGCCGTTCTCCTGGTCGCCCTGCATGGCGTCGGCCAGACGGTCGGCGATGCAGTAGCCCACGGCCATGGCGCCCTTGCCGTGGCCGCAGGGGGACAGGCAGTTGCTCACGCAGCGGATCTGAGGCGCGGTGCCCTCCTCGATGCGCCGCTGCAGGGAGGTGCGCACGCCGCGCGCGGGCAGGCCCACGGGGGACTTCATGAGGCCGATATCCTCGGCTTTGGCACGGAGGATGACTTCCTTGAACAGCGGCGAGGCATCGCACTCGAAGGTGCCGATGAAGCGGGTGCCCATCTGCACGCCGTTGGCGCCGAGAGCCAGGAAACGCTGGATATCCGCGTGATCCCATACGCCGCCCGCCACGAGCACGGGGAAGTCGCCCCACTTGTCCCGCTCGGCGATGACTTCGGGAAGGATGTTCTCCAGCGTGTGGGCGGGATCTTCGCAGCCCTCGCGGCTGAAGCCCTGATGGCCGCCGCTTTCGGGGCCTTCCAACACCACGGCATCGGGCAGACGGTTGTATTTCCGCTGCCACTGCTTGCAGATGACTTGAAGGGCCCGGCCGGAGGACACGATGGGCACCAGGGCCACATCCGCATCGCCTACGTAACCCGGCAGGGCCAGGGGCAGGCCCGCGCCCGACACGATCATTTGCGCGCCACCGGCCAGCGAAGCCCGCACAGCAGATTCGTACCCTTCGATGGCGCAAAGGATGTTCACGCCCACGGCGCCACGGCCTTCGGCCCGCTCTCGGGCGGCACGGATGATCCATTCCAGCGCCTTGGGGGGGTTCAACGATTCGGTGCCGTCCGGGCGTCCCAGGCGCATCTTGGGGTTGGCGGAGCCGTGGTAACCCGTGCCGATGGCCGACACCAAGCCCACGCAGCCCTCATGCGCGACGGCGCCCGCGAGGCCTTCCCACGAAATGCCCACGCCCATGCCGCCCTGCTGGATGGGATAGGCCAGATCGAGGTTGCGGATGCGCAGACGCGGCAGCGTGCACGCGCCCTTGCGGACGAAGGACTGGGCCATGGAATCCAGCCCGGCCATGAGGCGGGTCCGGAAGGCGGCCAGCGGAGACGAATCGAGCACAGCAGGCGTGCGGGGCTGCAGCCCGAACGCGCCATCAGCCATGGCCTGCTTGGCCTCGGCTTCGGTATCGGCCACCGCCATGACCGGCAGGCCAATGGAGCGAAGGGCGGCCACCAGTCCGGCCCGGGCCAGGAGGGCGGAAGCGCCGTTCGCCTTGGCCTGGACGGCTTCTTCAGGGTTCTGCACGGCCACGATGCGGGGCATGTTCACGTTCTTGAGCATGGCCAGGGAAGGCGGCAATTCGGCCGTGTGCAGCAGGAAGGCCACACCGGCCTCGCGGGCGGCAGTCATGACGGCATCGGCGCTGTCGCGCAGACCACGGAGATCGAGCCCGATCTTGGCGCCATCGCGCATGGAGGCCTTGAGCTCCTCCAAACGGGCGCGCAGCTTGGTGGCGTCGGGAAAGGCATCGGTGCGGGGCAACGCCCAGCCGCCCGCGCGAAGGAAGGCAGCCTGGAAGTCCACTGAGCCCGGCGCCTGCCAACCCTGCAGGGTGGGTGAAGTCTCAGTCTTGAAGAAGGACTCGGCCATTCGAAGCTCCGGGCGGGGTGGGTAAGAGAGTATTCCCCGGGCCTATTGTGGGGCCAAAATCCTGTGACGGAGTTCAACCATTTGACCTGGAGTCAAATGGTTCTCCCCCCGTCACTGGCGGTCACGGAAATGTCTTAGGCCTTCACTGCAGGAGCAGGGGTTTCCACGGGATCCAGGAAGGGCATCATGCGGCGGAGCTTCCGACCTACCACCTCGAGTGGGTGATCGTAGTCCGCGGCCCGCTGGGCCTCGAACCACTGGCGGCCTGTCTTGTTCTCCTCGATCCAGGCGGCGGCGTAGCGACCATCCTGGATCTCCTTGAGGATCTCCTTCATTTCCGCCTTGGTCTGCTCGGTCACCAGGCGGGGGCCACCGGTGTAATCGCCATACTCGGCCGTGTCGCTGATGCTGTAGCGCATGTAGCTGAGGCCGCCCCGCTGCATCAGATCCACGATGAGCTTCAACTCGTGCAGGCACTCGAAGTAGGCGATCTCGGGCTGATAGCCCGCTTCCACCAGCGTTTCGAAGCCCGCCTTCACCAGGGCGCTGGCGCCGCCGCAGAGCACGGCCTTCTCGCCGAAGAGATCGGTTTCAGTTTCTTCCGTAAAAGTTGTTTCCAGGACCCCTGCCCGAGTGAGGCCTAGAGCCGCAGCATAGGACAATGCCACGGCCAGGGCCTGGCCACTGGCATCCTGGTGGACGGCCACCAGGGCGGGCGTGCCGCCGCCTTCCACGAAGACTTCGCGAACCCGGTGGCCGGGGCTCTTGGGGGCCACCAGGCTCACATCCACGCCTGCGGGGGGCTCGATGCAGCCATAGCGGATGTTGAAACCGTGGGCGAACATCAGCGTCTTGCCGGGCATCAAGTGCGAGGCGATGGATTCGGCATAGAGGGCGCCCTGCCCGGTATCCGGCGTGAGCACCATGATGACATCCGCCCAGGCCGCCGCTTCAGCTGGGCTGGTCACCGTGAGGCCCTGGGCCTCGGCCTTGGCCCTGGAGGCTGAGCCCGCCTGCAGCCCCACGCGGACGTGGACGCCGCTGTCCTTGAGGTTGAGGGCGTGGGCGTGACCCTGAGAGCCGTAGCCCAGGATGGCGACCTTCTTGGCGCGGATGAGGTCGAGATCGGCTTCGTAATGGATGCGGGCCATGGTGGCTCCTTGTGGCGGGAAAGAGGTGGAAGGAGGACTGCGAATCGGCTAGACCGACATGGCTTCATGACTGGTCCCGGTGCGCAGCGGTACGGCGGATCGGGTTGGCTTGGTGGTGCGGGTGCCACGGGCCATGGCCACGGCGCCGGTGCGGCCCATCTCGAGGATTCCGAAGGGCCGGAAGGAATCCACCAGGGCATCGATCTTGGCCAGGCTGCCGGTGCATTCGATGACGAGACTGTCCTCGGCGATGTCCACCACGGCGGCCCGGAAGACCTGGGCCAACTGCAACACTTCGGAGCGCACTTCCGGCGCCGTGGCCACGCGCAGCAACACCAGGTCGCGGACCACCATGGGACTGGCGCCCAGCTGCTCCACTTCAAGGATGTTCACCAGCTTGCGTAGGTGTTCCACGGCCTGGTTCACCCTGACCGAATCGGAATCCACCACGATGGTCATGCGGGAGAGCCCAGCCTTCTCGGTGGGACCGACCGTCAGCGAGTGGATGTTGAAGCCGCGACGGCGGATCAGCGAGGCCACGCGGGTGAGGACGCCGGGTTCGTCATCGGTGTAGACCACGAGGACCTGGGGATTGGCTTGGGACATGGGACCTCCTTTCAAACGGGATCAGAGCCGGTTTCGGCCAACGCGCTTTGGGCACTGGGCCGCCGGATCATTTCGTGGAGCGCCGCACCCGCCGGCACCATGGGATAGACGCTGTCCTCCTGCTCGACCTTGAACTCGATGAGGGCCGTGCCTTCGACGGCGCGGGCCTTCGCCACGGCTGCCGCCAGATCGCCACGGCATTCCACCCGCTGGCCATGCACACCAAAGGCCTCCGCCAGCTTCACGAAATCCGGCGACAGGATGGGCGTGGCGGCATAGCGGCCTTCGTAGAACATGGCCTGCCACTGACGGACCATGCCCAGGTAGCCGTTGTTGATGATGGCGATGTTGACCTTCACGCCTTCCTGCACGGCAGTCATGAGTTCCGCGAAGGTCATCTGGAAACCGCCGTCGCCGGCCACCACCCAGACTTCCGCATCGGGCCGGGCCACCTTGGCGCCGATGGCGGCAGGCAGGGCGAAGCCCATGGTGCCCGCGCCGCCGCTGGTGATGAGGCTGCGCTCGCCATCGTGCTTGTAGTACTGAGCCTCCCACATCTGGTGCTGACCGACGTCCGTCACCACCACCGCCTCGCCCTTGGTGAGGCGCCATAGGTCGTGCATGACATGCGCCGCATAAAGGTGGCCGTCGTCGGGCAGGTTCTTGATATCGCGCACAGCCGAATCGCCCCGCCACTCGCGAATGGTGCCCAGCCAGGCGGAGCGATCCGCCACGGGGATCTGGGGCAATAGGGCCCGCAGCACGTCACCCAGATCAGCGGCGATGGCCACGTCCACGGGCACGTTCTTGTTCAGCTCGCTGGCATCGATGTCGATGTGGATCTTCTTGGCGTGGGGCGCGTATTCCTTGAGTTTGCCGGTCACGCGGTCATCGAAGCGCATGCCGAAGGCCAGCAGCAGGTCGGCCTCCTGGATGGCGCGATTCACCCACGCTTCGCCGTGCATGCCCATCATGCCGAGGCTAAGCGGATGCGTGGCGGGCACGGCGCCTAGTCCCAGCAGCGTGAGTGCGAAGGGGATGTCGGCACGCTCGGCGAGGGCGAGGACTTCAGACCTTGCGCCCGCCAGCTGGATGCCGTGGCCCGCGAGGATGATGGGCCGCTTGGCCGTGCGGATGAGGTCCAGGGCCTGGGCGAGTGCATCCTGATCCAGCGGCTTCGGCAGATGACGCAGGTGCCGCTGCGGAATGGCCCCTTCCCAATCCAGCGAGGCGCGGGATTGCTGGGCGTCCTTGGTGATATCCACCAGCACGGGGCCAGGGCGACCACTGCGAGCCACGGCGAAGGCTTCGCGGATGGCGGGGACGATGTCTTCCGCCCGCGTCACCAGGTAGTTGTGCTTGGTGACGGGAATGGTGATGCCCGTGATGTCCACTTCCTGGAAGGCGTCGGTGCCGAGGAGCGCAGAACCCACCTGCCCCGTGATGGCCACCAGGGGCGTGGAATCCAGCATGGCCGTGGCCAGGCCCGTAACGAGGTTGGTGGCGCCGGGACCGGAGGTGGCCACCACCACGCCCACCCGGCCGCTGGCGCGGGCATAGCCGTCGGCCATGTGGGCCGCGCTTTGCTCATGGCGCACCAGCACATGGCGGATGGGGTAGCTCACCATGGCGTCGTAGGCAGGCAGAATGGCGCCGCCGGGATAGCCGAAGACCGTGTCCACGCCTTCACGCAGGAGGCTTTCCCAGATGAGCTGTGCGCCAGTGTAGGTAACGGATTCAGACATGCTCACCTCCTTCACCGGGCGACCGTGATGGCGCCTTCGGAGGCGCTGGACACAGTGGCGGCATACTTCGCGAAGACACCCGTGCGGTAGCGCGGCGCCGGGGCCTTCCATTCGGCGCGGCGGCGAGCCAGCTCATCCTCGGCGACCTTCAGATCGAGACGCCGCGATGGCACATCGAAGACCACCGTGTCGCCCTCGCGCACCAGGGCGATGGGCCCGCCCACGGCGGCCTCGGGGGCCACATGGCCCGCCATGAGACCGCGGGTGGCGCCGGAGAAGCGGCCATCGGTCAGCAGGGCCACGGTCTCGCCCAGGCCCGCGCCCATGAGGGCGGCGGTGACGCCCAGCATTTCGCGCATGCCTGGGCCGCCACGCGGCCCTTCGTAACGGATCACCAGCACATCGCCATGGTCGATGCGACCCGCCTGCACGGCGGCGAAGGCTTCGTCCTCGGTCTCGAACACGCGAGCAGGGCCGGTGTGATGCAGCCGCTCGTGGCCCGCCACCTTGATAACGCACCCTTCGGGCGCCAGCGTGCCTTTGAGGATCACGAGGCCACCGCTCGATTTGATGGGATTGGCCATGGACCGCACCACCTGCTGTCCGGGTGTTTCCTTGGCGGAGGCCAGCTCCTCGGCCAACGTGCGGCCCGTGACGGTCATCGCGGAACCGTGGAGCTTGCCGCCTTCCAGCAGGCGCTGGGCCACGAGGCGGATGCCGCCTGCGGCGTGGAGGTCCGGGGCCGTGAAGCGACCACCGGGCTTGAGGTCCGCCAGCAGCGGCGTGCGGGCGCTGACCTGATCGAAGTCATCGATGCTGAGCGGCACGCCTGCTTCGCGGGCCAGGGCCAGGTAGTGCAGCACGGCATTGGTGGAACCGCCCGTGGCGGCCACAGCGGCGATGGCGTTCTCGAAGGCTTCCCGCGTAAGGATGGCGCTGGGGCGCAGATCGCTGCGGAGGAGGTCCATCACCAGGCGCCCGCAGGTTTCGGCGGCCTCGCCCTTGAGCGGATCTTCGGCCGGGATGCCGTTGAGGCCCATGGGGCTGAGGCCGATGAGCTCGAGGCTGGCAGCCATGGTGTTGGCGGTGAATTGACCACCGCAGGCGCCCGCGCCGGGGCAGGCGGCGTCTTCCACTTCCTTCAATCCCGCGTCATCGATCTTGCCTGAGCTGTGGGCGCCCACGGCCTCGAAGACATCCTGCACGGTGAGATCCTTGCCACCGCACTCGCCAGGGGCCGTGGAGCCGCCGTAAAGAATGAGGCCGGGGATATCGAGGCGAGCCAAGGCCATGGCCACGCCGGGATTGGTCTTGTCGCAGCCGGAAAGGCACACGAGGCCATCGAAGGCGTTGCCGCGGGCCACCAGCTCGATGGAATCCGCGATCACCTCGCGGCTCACCAGCGAGGCCTTCATGCCTTCGGTGCCCATGGTGATGCCATCGCTGATGGACACCGTGCAGAACTCCATGGGTGTGCCACCCGCAGCGCGCACGCCCGCCTTCACGCGCTCCGCCAGCTCGCGCAGGTGGTAGTTGCAGGGGCCGATCTCGGTCCAGGTGTTCGCGATGCCGATGATGGGCTTGGCCAGATCCTCGTCCGTGAAGCCGATGGCCTTCAGCATGGCGCGGGCCGGCGCGCGGTGGGCGCCCTGGGTGATGACCCGGCTGTTCCGATTGAGGGGCCGATTGAGAGGTTGTCCTGCGTCCATCATGGTCTTCCTTCTGGGGAAGGCCGCCGACCTCGAGATGCATGGACCGATGTGAAAAGGCCCCGCATCGTTGAGGTGCGGGGCCGGTTTCGGTTGTGTTCCGAACTAGGGGGCCCCCACCTCGCCGCTAATCATCAGCACGGCGGGAATGGTCAGCAGGCCTACCACGGGACGTACGGCGCGACGTACGGCGGGGCACGCGGCCAGCGGCTTGAGCGCTGCGGCTGCCGAGTGATTGGAGTGAAGGGGTTTCATAGCGCTCGAGTGTCGATGCTTGGCTGGGGGCTGTCAAGACAGGTTTGTGGAGGAGGGAAGGCATCAGGTTTCCAAGCGTCCCATTAGAGGTGGGACTTGTGGCCTTCAGGAGAACCGCAGAAGGCGTAGGCCGAATCCTGCAAGCGGGGTGAGTGGGCCCGAGGCGACCGGATGGCTTCGCGGATGCGGGCGCCCAGGGAGCGGGTGCCATGCGGGTGCTTGGCGCCCTTCAGATCGCCCGTGCCATGGCCGCCCTGGATGACGCGGGCCACAGCAGATTCCAGCTCCTGCGCTTCGGCCTCGAGCTTCAGGGCGTGGCGCAGCAGCATGGCGGCCGAAAGGATGGTGCCGATGGGGTTGGCGCGATCCTGCCCGGCGATGTCCGGCGCCGAACCATGGATGGGTTCATAAAGCCCCACGGAACCGCCCAGACTGGCGGAAGGCAGCAGGCCCAGGGAACCGGCCAGCACTGCTGCCTCGTCGCTGAGGATGTCGCCGAAGAGGTTTTCCGTGAGCACGACATCGAAATCCGTGGGGCGCGTGATGAGGGCCATGGCGAAGCTGTCCACGTAGGCGTGCTGCACCTTTACATCGGGATAGCTCGGCGAGAGATCATCCACCACCTGGCGCCAGAGGCGCGAGGTCTCCAGGACGTTGGCCTTGTCCACGGAGGTGAGTTTCTTGCGCCGACCCGACGCCAACTGAAAGGCCACGTGGGCCACCCGCTCAATCTCGCTGCGCGTGTAGGGCAGCGTGTTGACCGCGGCCTGATCCGAGTAAGAACGGGGTTCGCCGAAGTAGAGGCCACCCGACAATTCGCGCACGAACATGATGTCGGTGCCTCGCACCACATCAGGCTTCAGCGGCGAAGCGTCTTCTAGGGCGGGATGCACCGAGACGGGACGCAGATTGGCGTATAGCCCCAGCGCCTTACGCAGGCGCAGCAGGCCGGATTCCGGACGCTGGTCGCGGGGGTGCCGATCCCAGGTGGGCCCACCTACGGCACCCAGCAGCAGGGCGTCGCTGGCGCGGCAGGCGATGAGGGTGGCCTCGGGCAGGGGATCGCCCGTGGCATCCACGGCGGCGCCACCGATGAGGGCATCCTGGAAATCGAACGTGTGACTGAAGCGCTCGGCGACCACCTTCAGGGCAGCCACTGCCTCGGCAGTGACCTCGGGCCCCACGCCATCGCCAGGCAGGACTGTGATGCGCGCTTCCATGATTAGACTCCCCATCCGTACTCGTCTGAATTGGCCTCGGGACCCTCGCCCGGGTTCTGGGCCGGAGCCTTCCCATTGAGGGCGGTCTTGGCCTTCGGCTCCTTGTTTTCTTGTTTGGATTCAGGCATCGCGTCCTCCATTCAGACCCTCACCACGGCTTCGACCGGCGCAGCCGCCCGGCGGGCGAAGAGCACCTTGTTGGTGGCGTTGAGGTAGGCGCGGACACTGGCTTCCACGATGTCGGTGCTGGCGCCCTTGCCACCGTGGGTCATGCCATCGAATTCCACCTGGACGAACACTTCGCCCACGGCATCGGCGCCGCCCGTGATGGCGTGGATGCGGAAATCCAGCAGGCGTCCCTTCAGGCCCGTGAGCTTGTCCACGGCGGCGAACACCGCGTTGACGGGGCCATCGCCCATGGCCGTTTCCGTGACTTCGCCCTCTTCCGTGCCGAGGGTGACGAGGCCGGTGGCGAACATGGAGGTGCCCGCCGTGGCCTGCAGGGCGCGCAGCTTGAAGGTCTCGGGAATGTGGGTGAGGCCGTCGCGCACGATGGCGAGGAGATCCTCGTCGAAGATCTCCTTCTTCTGATCGCTGAGCTTGGTGAAGAGCTTGTAGGCCTTATCCAGCTCCGTGCGGCCCAGGGGATAGCCCAGCTCCTCGAAGCGCTTGGCCA
>JAYVRY010000325.1:0-3035 GCA_043775845.1 Acidobacteriota bacterium | reverse complement strand
CCACGGGCAGATCCGTCCGGTACCCCGGCGAGATCCTGGCGGATCCCACCTCCACCTGGCTGGCCCTGGGGGCGGTGCTGGTGGGACTCTTCTACGTCCGCTCCTGGTTGAAGCTGATCCTGAGGAGGGCCTGACATGGCATTGGAAGGATCCCTCCGGGACTTCGACCTGTTTTCCCTGTTCAACATGATCAAGATCCAGGGGAAGAACGGGAGCCTGGTGCTCTCCCAGGGCCAGGAGTTCATCAAGGTCTTCTTCGAGAACGGCGAGATCGTGGGCTGCGACTCGAACCAGGTCCGCATGGAAGACCGGCTGGGCACCATGCTCGTGCGTCTGGGCCGCCTCACCGGCGAAGAACTGCTGGCCATGGTCCAGATCCAGCGCCAGACCCTCAAGCGCATGGGCACGCTGCTCCTGGAAAGCGGCAAGGTCACCCCGTCAGATCTGCAGGATGCGCTCTTCAACCAGGCCACCTCGATTCTCCATCGCACCTTCCGCTGGGTGGAGGGGGACTATCGTTTCGATTCCATGCTGCCGCCGGATCTGGACCGGGATCATTTCGTACCCATTCCTGTCGATACTGTGCTCATGGAGGCCGCCCGCATCCAGGACGAATGGCCCGAAGTGGAGCGGCGCCTGCCAGGCATGGACGTACCCCTAGGGAGGTCCGTGAAGGCTCAGGGGCTGCACCTTGATATCGACCGGGACGTAGCTTCGGTCCTGGATGGCAAAGGCCACATGCATCTTGGCTCTTCGGGGCTCACCCATGAGCAGGAAATGGTCCTGTCTTACTTCGACCATGCCCAGTGCACCACGGATGCCGTCCAGGTGAGCCGCTATGAGGAGCTGGATACCTGCAAGGCCATTGCCGATCTCATCGAGGCCGGACTCCTGGAACCCATCACCGGTGACGCTCCCAAAATCGTGCGCCCGTGGGTGACCGACGGGCCCTCCGAACTGGCGCCCAGGGATTGGGACCCCAGCGGTTGGTTGTGGCCGCTCACGGCCCTGGGCTTCATCGTGCCACTCCTCCTCTATGTGCCGCACCACCGCGGCTCGATGAACATGGGACTGGCCAGCCTGCAACCTGTGGACGTGCGGGAGGTACCCGAAGGTCCCACCCGGCTCCGACAGGCCTGGGCGCTCCGGATGGCCTCGCCGAAAGATGGCGGTGTCCTGCTTGCCAAGAACCTGGGCCGGTCGTTGAAAGGGATGAATCCCGTTCCCGATCTCACCCAATTCGCCGATCCCATGGCCCAGCCTCCTGTTCTCCCCGAGCCTGCCCCTATCCCCAAGAAGTAAGGACTTGCGATGTTTGTGCATCAGCGCCAGGGCTCCCTGGAGGTGATTTGTGGCCCCATGTTTTCGGGCAAATCCGAAGAACTGATCCGTAGGATCAGACGGGCCATCATCGCCAAGCAAAAGGTTCAGGTGTTCAAGCCGGCCCTGGATGATCGCTACGATGTCTCCGCCATCGCCAGCCACAGCCAGCGGAAGCACGAGGCGATCCCCGTGAAGGACACGGTGGAACTGGCCCGCCTCCTCGACCCGGAAGCGCAGGTGGTGGCCCTGGACGAAGTGCAGTTTATGGACGAGGGCCTGATCCCCATCATCGAGGACCTGGCCAACCGCGGCGTGCGCGTCATCGCCGGGGGCCTGGACCAGGATTCCAACGGTGAGCCCTTCGGCATCATGCCGCTGCTGCTGGCGAAGGCGGAGTACGTCACCAAACTGCAGGCCATCTGCATGGTCTGCGGCGCCTTGGCCGGTCGCACCCAGCGCATGGTGCATACCGGCGGGCAGGTGCTGGTGGGTGCCGCGGAGGCCTACGAGGCCCGCTGTCGGCACTGCCACGAAGTGCCCCATGCCACCGGGGACAGGCTCCTCGAGGAGCTCTCCCAGGGCTCCTGATTTTCCACTTCGTCAACCAGATTCCCGTCCTGACATCCTTCTGCCCACTGAGGCTGCATTGTCCGGCTGGCCAGGGTTTGACGCGGCGGTAGACTTGGCCCCGGCGCGCTGCTGCAGCGTTGTTTCGTCACACCGCCCGAGGCTTCAGGGCACACAGGAGGTTTCCATGGCTGGTGCCTACGCCACCTTCACACACATCACTGACTACCTGGGCCTCGAGGGCCTGCTCACGGATGAGGAGCGGATGATCCGCGAATCGGCCCGTAGGTTCGTCAACGCCGAAGTGCTGCCCATCATCGAGAAGCATGCCCAGGAGCAAACCTTCCCCAAGCACCTCATCCCCACAATGGGCGAGCTGGGCTTCTTCGGGCCTTCGCTGCCGGAAGAGTACGGCTGCATGGGCGTTTCCAGCGTGGCCTACGGGCTGCTCATGTACGAGCTTGAGCGCGGCGATTCCGGCCTGCGCTCCTTCGCCTCGGTGCAGGGCAGCCTGGTCATGTGGCCCATCTACACCTATGGCAGCGAGGAGCAAAAGCGGTACTGGCTGCCGAAGCTGGCAACTGGCGAGAAAATCGGCTGTTTCGGCCTCACCGAGCCCGACTTTGGTTCCAATCCCGGTGGCATGCTCACTCGGGCCGTGCGCGAAGCCGGCGGCAAGTGGCGCCTCAATGGCACCAAGATGTGGATCACCAATGGCTCCGTGGCTGATGTGGCCGTGGTCTGGGCCCAGACCGAGGAGGGCATCCGCGGCTTCCTGGTGGAGAAGGGCACGCCCGGGTTCTCGGCGCCGCAGATGCACGGCAAGTGGTCGCTGCGCGCCTCGGTGACCTCCGAGCTGGTCCTGGAGGACGTCCTCGTCGACGAGGCGCAGAGCCTGCTGCCCGGGGTGAAGGGGCTCAAGGGCCCCCTCTCCTGCTTGAGCCAGGCCCGCTACGGCATCGCCTGGGGCGTGCTGGGCGCGGCCGACGCCTGCTACCAGTGCGCCCTCGACTACGCGCTGGAGCGCGTCCAGTTCGGCAAGCCCATCGCCGCCTTCCAGCTGCAGCAGGAGAAGCTGGCCTGGATGGTCACCGAAATCACGAAGGGCCAGCTGCTGGTCCACCAGCTGGGCCGCCTGAAGGACG
>JAYVRY010000324.1:0-10442 GCA_043775845.1 Acidobacteriota bacterium | reverse complement strand
GAGGCGGAGGCGGATGGACACCACCACCACGATTGATCCGTTCCACCGCGCGAGCTCCGCTCGCGCGCGATGAAAAACAGGCGGCCAATTGGCCGCCTGTTTTTCCACTGAGGATTGAAAACAGAAGACTACTCAGCCCATTCCGTGCTTTTTCATGATGGCGCCGCGCTGGGCGTCAAACTCGGTTTGGTTGATGAGCTGGCTGTCGAAGAGATCCTTCAGTTCCGTCAGTTCTTCCTTCAGGGATTTGGCAGGAGCGGCAGGCGCTGCGGCCGCACCGGCAGGGAAGCCCTGCTGGCCCATCTGCTGCTGGGCGCCGACCATCTGCTGGCCCATCATGTTGCCCATGCCGAAACCCACACCCATGCCCATGCCCAGACCGGCGACGCCGCCAGGGTTTTGCGCGGCGAGGGGAATGCTGTCGGCCACCTGCATCTGCGTGTAGGCGCCCATGACGGGGGCCATCATGCCCACGCTGGTGCGCTTGTCCATCATGGCTTCGACTTCTTCGGGGAGGCTGATGTTCTCCACGAAGAACTTGGACAGTTCGAGGCCCATGGTCTTGAACTCTTCCTGGAGCTTCTGTCGAACGAGATCCGAGATCTCGTCGTATTTGGCGGCCAAGTCGAGGGCGGGAATCTTCGCCTCGCCGAGGATGTCCGTGAAACGGCTCATGATGGTCTTGCGCAGCTGCTCGGAAATGTCAGGCACCGTGTAGACACCATTGGTGCCCACCAGCTGGCGCAGGAAGGTGGCGCTGTCGACCACCTTGATGGAGTAGATGCCGAAGGCCCGGATGCGCAGCATGCCGAAATCGGCGTCGCGCATCATGATGGGGTTCGACGTGCCCCACTTGAGGTCGTTGTAGAGCTTGGTGGAGATGAAATAGACATCGCTCTTGAAGGGGCTTTCGAAGCCGTACTTCCAACCCTTCAAGGTGGCGAGGACGGGCAGATTCTGGGTGGTCAGCCGGTGGGTGCCGGGCTTGAACACATCTGCCATCTGGCCTTCGTTGACGAAGACCGCCTCCTGGCTTTCGCGCACGACCAACTGGCCACCGTTCTGGATTTCCTGGCCCCGCATGGGGAAGCGCCAGGCCAGGGTGTCGTTGGAGTCATCCAGCCATTCGAGAATGTCGAGGAATTGGGCTTTGCCCCAGTCCATCAGACCCATGTGTGGTTCTCCTTGTGGCATTGGCCACGGATACGATTCTAGGCCTATTGGCAAGCGGGGCGGGACCTACGGTGGGAAAAACCGGTGAACGATCGGCCTTCATCGGGCAGCGGCCGTTAGCGGGTTCCCTTGACCATGCGCACGGGGCCTTCCTCCTTGCCCTTGCCGCCGGGCTGGGGGATGCGGGTCTTGCTGTGCACCATGTGGGTGTCGGCGTCGATGATGCAGCGGTACCCCTGGGCATCCTTGGGCATCCGGATATCCACCTCCCAGCCTCCCGAGGCGCCATTCAAGGGAATGCGCTTGGCTGAGACCGCCTTGCCGCCGGTGTCCTGCTCGGCGATGGCCTTGGCCTCCTTGGCAGACTTGATGGGGCCTCCGCTGCGCTTCCGGGGCTTGGTGGTCCCCGCTGAGAGCACCAGCGCAGGAACGAGAAGGGCCAAGCCCAGGTAGGGGGTGCGCATGGATGCTCCGGAGGAATGCCCGCATTCTAGTCCGCGTGGCTGGGTGCCTGCAATCAAACCAGGTATCAGTCCAGCATCGGCGATTCTGACATGGCCTAGGCCGGTGAATCTGCGGCCCCGCCGAGGAAGGCATAGCCTCTTCCGTGGCGGGCTCTCACGGGTAGCGATTCGCCCGGGCTGGCGATCCGGATCTTGGTACGGAGACGGCTCAGCAAGGTCTCCATGCGACGGTTGGCATAGAGATCCGGGATCTGTTCCAGGGCCTGGGACAGGAGGTCCCGATCAATCACCTGGCCCGGCTGTTCCAGCAAGGGCGTCAGGAAACGCAGCTCGTTGTCGGTCAGGGCGATGGCCACTCCGGTTGGTGTGATGAGGGCAGAGCGAAGGGCGTCGAGGCGCCAACCCTGTGGAGGCGTCACGGGTTTCCCCTGGTTGAGACGCCGGTAGAGGCTCCCGATGGCCGCCGCGAGTTCCCGCAGGTCGACCGGCTTGGCCAGGTAGAGATCAGCCCCGCAATCCAGCCCCAGCACACGGTCTTCGGTCTGGTCCCTGGCTGTCAGCATGATGATGCCAAGGTGTGGCCGCTCTCGCCGGAGCCGCGAGGCAATGGAGTAGCCATCCTCACCGGGGAGTCCGATGTCAAGCAGCACGATATCCGTGGCATGGGCTTCGAGGTGGGCATCCAGGGCTGGTCCGTCGGAAACGCCCCGCACCGTGATCCCGAGACGCAGCAATCCCGAGATGAGGAACTCGCGCATCACGGGATGGTCCTCGCAGGCCGCCACGCGGACGTTTGTGGGCAACCCGCTGGGTGGGGATCCAGTGGCTTTTTCGGGTGCGGGGGAATTCAATGTGGACCTTCCATCATTCCGGTATTCGCGAGGGCTCGGGCACCCCAGATCCAAGCACCACGGGTCTATCCTTCAGCCGAATGCTCGCCCTGCAGAGTAACAATTCCTTGATACTTATGCGACGTGGTCACGTTTTTTTAATTCGTTCGCCTATTTATTGAGAGCATCTGCGGGCACTGGTGATGGAATTTAATTGGGTCGGCCCCTCCTTGAACTCAGGCCTGGTGGGCATCTCAGGCTCCAGGCGCCATTGTGAGGAAGTGTGAGAACTGGGGAGATGGCTCTCCCTGATACTGATTGGGATTCTGAATCCATCCCTCGGATGGTGATTTCGTTGTGTGCCGGAGTGCGTATGCGTATTCGATTCATCCTGACCCTGGTCCTGGCGTTTGCGGCGCTGGTGGTGGGGCCCATGGGCTGCACGAATTCCAGCTGGTGTGCCGACTGTGACCAGGCGACTCCCATCCTCGGGCTGAATTACCAGCCCACGAACACCTATGTGGTGGGCTCGCCCATTCCTGTCAATCCGCCCAATCCATCGGGGGGAACCCCCAAGACCTACGACCTGGCCGCGGGCGCCTTGCCGGTGGGCCTCAGCTTGAATCCCGTCACCGGGCAGATCACGGGAACCCCCACAGTTCCTGGGGTCTATACCCTGACCATCCGCGCGACCAATGCTTCCAACAGCGCCACCCAGACCATCCAGATCACGGTGGTGCCAGTGGCGCCCCTGGCGTTGACCTATGCCACCCCACAGGTGTTTCCGGCCGCCACCGCCATTGCCATCCAGACCCCGGCCCTGACCCAGGCGACCGCCGGAATCGCCACCACCTATGCCGTCACCGCAGGCAACCTGCCCACGGGCCTCACCCTCAATGCCGATGGCACCATCACGGGAACGCCCACCACGCCTGGGAGCTCCACCTTCACGGTGACCGCCAGCAACGGCACACGCACGGCCGCAGCCACGGCGACCTACACCGTGACGCCCGCCGGCAGCCTTGGGCTGAACTACACCACGCCCCTGACCTTCACCGCCGGGACAGCCATGCCCACGCAGTCTGCTGCCCTGGTCACTCCGACGCCCGGCGTCGCCACCACCTTTGCCCTTACCGCAGGCAGCCTGCCCGCCGGACTGGCCTTGAATGCGGGCACCGGTGACATCACGGGTACGCCCACGACCCCCGGCGTCAATGGCTTCACGGTGACGGCCACCAACGGCACCCGGACCGCAACCTCTTCCCCGACCTACACCGTCACTTCTGCGGCCTCGCTGGGCCTGGGCTACGCCACACCCAAGGTCTTCACGGCCGGAACCCTCATCGCCATCCAGACGGCGACGCTGACCCAGGCCACGCCTGGGGTAGCCACGACCTATGCCCTCACGGGTGGGGCCCTGCCCGGTGGCCTCAACCTGGATGCCAGCTCCGGCGCCATCACGGGCACACCCACGGTACCTGGTGTGTACACCTTCACGGTGACGGCCACCAACGGCACCCGTTCCGCTTCGGCCAGCGCGAGCTATACCGTGGTGCCCTCAACCGCCCTCGGTTTGGACTACACCACGCCTCAGACCTTCGTCTCGGGCGTTGCCATCGCCACCCAGCTCCCCACCCTCACCCAGGCCACGCCTGGCGTGTCCACCACCTTCGCCGTGACCGGCGGAACCCTGCCCGCAGGTCTCACCTTGAATGCGGATGGCACCATCACCGGCACGCCCACCACACCTGGGGTCTACACCTTCACTGTGACGGCCACCAACGGTTCCCGTACGGCGACCTCGACACCAACCTACACCGTGCTGGTGCCTTCTCCTCAGGGCGCCTACGAGAGTGTGACCACCAACGTGAACGTGCCCCTGACCCTGACGCCCCAAAACGCGGGCCGCCCGATCACGACGGCCACATTGGTCAGCGGACCCCTTCCCGCAGGCATGACCCTGAATGCCGATGGAACGATCACCGGCACCCCCACGGTGGCGGGGGTCTATCCCTTCACCGTTCAGCTTTGCAATGGATCCGCCTGCATGACCACGGCCACGGCGGTGATCACCGTGAATGCTCCTGGCGGCACACCGATGGATGCTTCGTACCCGAATGGCAGTGGTGTGGTCGGCACACCCCTGTCGGTTCCCCCCGCAGTGATTAGCGGCGGACCTGTGACGGGCGCTACCTTGCAGGGTGGGAACATCCCCGTGGGCATGACGCTCAATCCCGATGGAACCATCAGTGGCACACCCACCACGGCCGGTAGCACCACGGCACTCGTGACTTTGACCAATGCTTCGGGAGGTCAGATCACTGTCCCTGTGACGATCACTGTGAGCGCCACCGGATCCAGCACCTTGTCTGCCTCCTATCCCGTCAGCTCGGGCCAGGTGGGCACCCCGTTGACCGTCAGCCCCGTGGTGAGCGTCGGGGGGCCCGTCACCGGAGCCACGCTGTCCGGTGGGTTCCTGCCTCCTGGCATGACCCTGAATCCGGATGGAACCATCACCGGCACTCCGTCCCAGACCGGCAGCTTCACGGCGCAGGTACGGCTCTGCAACGCCTCCGGCGGCTGCACCACCCAGACCGTGCAGATCGATGTGAACACCACGGCCACGCCCCTGAAGGCCAGCTATGTGGACACCAACGGATCCATCGGCACGCCTCTGAGCGTCAGCCCTGCCGTCACCGGTGGCGGACCCGTGACCGCAGCCACCCTGATGAGTGGCAGTCTGCCACCGGGCCTGACCCTCAATGCCAATGGCACGATCAGTGGGACGCCCACCCAGTCCGGCACCTATGATCTGAACCTGCAGCTTTGCAATGGGACCGGCAGCTGCACCCTTCAGCCCCTGACCATTACCGTGACGGATGCCCTCCCTGCGGTGAGTCCTTTGAGCGTCACTGAACCGAACGGCACGACGACCACCCTCACGCCGACAAATACGGGCGGCGCCATCACCAGCGCGACCATCACGGCCGGTGGCAGTCTGCCCACGGGCCTGACCCTCAATGCGAACGGCACCCTTTCCCAGGCGGGAACCACGCCGGTGGGAGCCTATGGCCCCTACACCGTGAACTACTGCAACTCCGGTGGCTGTGTCAGCTCCACGGTGACCATCACCATCAATCTGGTCGCCCCGGCGACCTTGAACTACGCCACACCGGTGACCTACACCGCCTCGGTGGCCATCTCGAACAACAACCCCAATCCTACGGGGGGCGCACCCACGGGTTATGCCATCAGCGGTGGCAGCCTGCCCGCCGGTTTGAGCCTGAACCCCACCACGGGTGTGATCAGTGGCACCCCCACGGCCACCGGCACCTTCTCCGTAACCATCAGCGGCACCAACGGTGCGGGCGGTGCCAACCAGACGATTGCCATCACGGTGCTTGCCTACCCCACGGCCAATTTGTCGTCCAATCCCTCCACCGTGCCCGTGGGACAGTCCTCCAGCCTGACGTTGCTGTTCACGGGTAGCGCCACCGGCACGGCGGTTCTCACCGGCGACGGGATCGCCACACCCCTCACCCTCGCATCCGGAACCTCGGTTCCCACCGGCATCGTCAACACCCCTGGCACCACCCAGAACTACCTGTTGACCGTGACCAGTGCCCAGGGCTATACCGCCACATCCACGACCTCCGTGCAGTGGGTCGCCGTTCCTTCGGATACCTGGACGGTCACGATCCCCACCTCGGGCGGCGGGCCCTTGACGCCGGGTGGCGGGAGCCAGCTGAATGGCCAGATCGCCATCTCCGTTCCGAATCAGGGCCAAAGCCTCTGCGGCAACGTGACACTGACCGTGAACAAGGAGACGGCCCTGCCCGGGGCCATCATTGCCAGCGCCCGGGACTACTCCCACACCTTCAACATCGCCTCCAACCTGGGCTATCCCTTCCGCGTGCCCATCACCATCACCCTCGCCTACGATCCCACTCTGGCCTCCCCGAACTTGGCCAACACGGACCTGCCCATGGCCTTCTACTGGGATCCCAGCTACAGCCGGTGGGTGTCCACGGGACTGAAATCGGTGGACACCACGGCCCACACCGTGACCTTCACCACCCTGCTGCCTGGGCGCTATGCCGTGCTGGGTATTCCCAGCCTCAGCATCGCCACGCAGAATCTGGGCTTCGCCAGCGGAACAGACGACTGGCGCCAGAACAACCCCTCGGTCTATGACCTGCCCGGTGGCGCCAGCCTGGGCATGGGCTCCTTCGCCGCCTGGTATTTCCCGTTCACGAAGGCGGCCAATGGCGGCCTGGGGCTCTTCAACAAGTTCCCCACGGTGGGTGACGTCAATGCCGAGGCCCTCATCAGTCGCCTCGCCAATGGCACCATGGACAGCTGGGAGGCCATCTGGAACCAGAGCACCTACTCCCTGACGCCCAAGCAGACAGGTCTGGCCCTGCTCACGGGCCTTATGGTGACCAGCCAGCCCCAGGTGTTCCTCATGAGCGATGCCCGCCCTGCGGTCAACAATGGGTTGGCCACCGCCGTCTACGGCTATGACAATGCCACCGGCAAGTTCAAGGTGCTGGATCCCAACTACCCGGGCAACGCCCTCACCATCACCTGGAACTCCGGTACGGGGGCTTTCAGCGCCTATGACCGGGCCGCTGGTTACAGCCCCGCGCTGGCCCAGTATGCCTTCGAGGGACAGACGAGCATCCACCGGCTGGCGGACTACGACCGTGTGTTCTCCGGCGCCGCCACGAGTTTCCCCGCAAGCACCTTCGCCACCATCAACGTCACGAATATCGGGGCCGTGTCCAATCCGGATCTCACCCAAAATGTCTCCGTGGCCAGCGCCAACAACGTGACCATCAGCGGCACGGTCACCAACGGAGACGAGGCGGCCACCCATCTCTATTGGAGCCAGAACGGCAGCGCCCCGCGCAATGCCGTGGCACTGACCGGCAACACCTTCTCCTTCACCATTCCGGCCCTGGCGGATCCCTATGCCACCACCATCGCCCTGGAGACCACCGCCACGCCCTGCGATCCCTCCTTCTCACACTCCGGGTTCACCAAGTTCGTGGTGAATCAGACCGCCCTCAGCCCCTGGTTCACGAATTCCTGTTTCGAGAACGGATCCGCAGATCCCGCGCCTTGGATCCTGGAGCAGGGTTCCAACAACGGCAGGCTGTATCCGACCGCTGGCTCTCCGAATTACACCGCCAATCCGACCTACGATTCCGCCACGGGCGAAGTCACGACGGGTTCAGGCGCGGGCCAGTACAACATTACTTGGGCGGTGGGATCCGTGGACAGCGCTCTCGTCAACAGCCCCTCCCACGCAGCGGACCCCAATGTCCCAGCCATCGCGAGGGTGCTGGACGGCGGGTACGCCTTCCAGGTCAACAACCCGGCGAACGGAGCGCACATCAGTCGGATGTCAGAAACCATTACGGTACCGGGAACCGTGGCGAACCCCAAGCTGACCTTCTACTGGGCGGGCGCCATGCAGAGTGCAGGGCATACACCCGATCAGCTCCCCTACGTGGACATTCTGGTGTATGACATGACCAGCCACGAAGTGCTCTATTCCGTCCACCATTTCCCTCCCAGCACCGTTGGAGCAACCACCTATTCCGACGGCTACCCAGGCTGGGTGGCGGGCAATGGCACCGGCGCGAACCAGTGGTTCGGCATCAACTGGCAGAAGGTCAGCTTGAACCTCGGCGCTAGCCGACAGGGTCACCAGCTGAAGATCACCGTGATGGCCGCCGACTGCACTCAGACGGGCCACGGCGGCTACGCCTACATCGACAACATCGGCTGCAACTAGGTCGCGTTGCCACCTGTTTTCTGGAGAGACCATGCGCGTATTTCTGCCGATGTTATTGGCTGCCTGTTCCACCGCCAGCCTCTGGGCTGATACCGACCAGCCGAATTGGGCCCAGGGGCAGCTGGCTCACCTCACGCAGGAGAACTCCGCCTGCATGAAGGATTCCATGGGCTTCGGCCTGGGTGTGGGCTCGTGGTTCAAGCCCCGCTGGGGCTGGGAGGGCACGTACCTCCACAGCAGCCTTGAACCTACGAGTCATCTTTGGAAGGCCAGCGAAGATCACCTGGACGCCACGCTGCTCTACCGTCCCTTCCTGCAGACGGGACGCTGGACTCCCTTCCTGCGCGCCGGAGCCGGCTTCTCCCGCCTGGAGAACCCGCTCTCGCTGAGCGGCAGCACCAGCACCCGCATGAACCTGCTGCTGGGCGCTGGAACCCAGGTGCTGCTGGGCGCCCGCAGTCTGGGCACCCTGGAATTGCGTTCGGTGACGGTGGAAAGTTCCACCCGCCGCCAGGAACTTGAGGCTCTGGTGGGCATTGGTATTCGTTGGGGTGGTTCGGCTGCCGTCCGCGTGCCCGCCCCCACCCCGGCTCCCGAGCCGGCACCCGCACCCGCACCCGCACCCGCACCGCCCGCACCTGCGCCGGTGGCGGCACCCGAGCCCGCGCCATTGCCCGCGCCGGCACCCGTTCCCGTTCCGCTGCCGGAGCCGGCCCCCGCACCCGTGGTCCTCCCGGCCAAGATCGTGTTGGGGGACGCCGTTCTGCACTTCGCCAACAACGGGGATCAGCTGGGCGAAGAAGCCATCAAGGCCATCCAGGCCGTGGCAACCCAGCTGAAGGCCTACCCCGGCGAGTACAGCCTCGTGGTCGGTGGACACACCTCCAGCCTGGGGCCTCTCGCCCACAACAAGGCGCTCTCCCTGCGGCGGGCGAAATCGGTGGCCCAGGTGCTCATCGAGGCAGGCATTCCCGCCGCAAAGGTCGCCACCGAGGGTTTCGGCCCCGAGCAGCCCGTGGACAGCAACAAGTCCCGCGAGGGTCAGAGCCGGAACCGCCGCGTGGAAATCAATGTGAACACCCCGCGAACCGTGGAAAAGACCCACGCCGACACAGACCTCGTGGACACGGTCGCCAAGCCCAAGGCGCCAGCCAAACCCGCCAAGCCAGCCAAACCCGCCAAACCCGCCAAGCTCGCCAAGCTCGTGAAGGCCGTCAAGAAAACAAAATAGCCAGTTCGGTGGTCAGGCTTCCAACAGGCCCAGCTCTCGGAGGAGTTGGGCCTGGTCGCTGGGGCGTTCTACCCGCAGGCCCCTGGCCTTGAGGGTGTGCAGCCGCAGGGCGCCGTCCTTGAAGCCCAGCAGCACACCTTCGCGGGTGGCATGGAATTGACCGGCGGGGCAGGGCTCCGTGGAGGGCAGGGCCCAGGCCACCTTGACCGTTCCTCTTTCAGTCTCAAGGAAGGCATTGGGCCAGGGATCGGCCACGGCGCGGACCTGGTTGAAGGCCTCGGTGACGGTCATGGTGAAGTCCAGTCGGGAATCGGCTGGTTTCCGCCCGCCGAAGTAGGTGGATGTGCCGAGGGATTTCTGATCGATGCGCGGGCTGGAGCCGTCCAACAGGCCGGGAATGGCCTCTCGCACGAGATCACGGCCCGCCATGGCTGCCTTGTCGGTGAGGCTCAGGGCCGTCTCGTCCCAGGCGATGGGCAGCCGGGCCTGAGCCACGATGACCCCGTCATCGGGTTTGGGCGTCATGGCATGCAGGGTGATTCCCGTTTCGGTCTCGCCTTTCACCAGCACCCAGTTGATCGGCGCCCGGCCCCGGTATGTCGGGAGCAGGCTGCCGTGCAGGTTGTAGGCGCCCAGGCGAGGGAGGTCCAGAAAGCGGGCTTGAATCATCTCGCGGAAGTAGAAACTGAAGAGGAAATCGGGGCGGTGGGCCTGGATGGCTTCGAAGACTTGATCGTCATTGAATGTCTGTGCCATGTGAACCGGGATGCCCTCGGCCTGGGCCACCGCAGCCGGTGGGGTGAACCAGCGCTCATCCTCGCCCTGGGCATAGGTGTAGAGGGCCTTCACCTCGATCCCGGCCTCCAGCAGACCTTCCAGGGCCGCCGTTCCCACGCTGGAATAGGCGCACACCACCGCTGTCGGATTGGACATACCTTCTC
>JAYVRY010000323.1:0-3079 GCA_043775845.1 Acidobacteriota bacterium | reverse complement strand
GCTCGGTGCGCTTCAGCTCGCTCTTGAGGAACTTGCCCTCCTTCATGGAGGTGTGGGCCTCGATAAGCCGCGCGGGGATAGCCACCATGAAGGCCAGGGTCATTTCGGCCACGGCGACGCTGCTGGCCCGGGGCGTGTTCACGGCCTTGATGCTCCGCTCGGCGCAGGCCTTCTTGTCGATGTTGTCCATGCCCACGCCGCCCCGGATGACGAGCTTGAGGTTCGGGGCCTTGGCCAGGAGATCGGCATCGACCTTGGTCTTGGAGCGGACGAGAAGGACCGTGGCCTGGCCCAGGGTGGCCAGATCGGTGCTCACCTCCCCGAAGGGCTTGAGGCGCTCCGGCAGCTTGGCGTCAAAGGCGTCGGCGATGAGGATGTGCATGGAGGCTCCTGGAAGGAGTGAGGATCAAAAAGAACAAGTGGATTTTGAACCGCAGATGTCGCAGATGGCCGCAGATGAAAAACTGATGACATCTTTATCTGCGTTATCTGCGTCATCTGCGGTTAAACACAGAAGTTTTTGAATTTTAAAGAACCAAACATTCAGCCTTCGTACATCCGCACCAGCAGGCCGGAGCGGAGCTTGGGTTCGAACCAGGTGGACTTCGGCGGCATGACCTCGCCGGCGTCGGCCACGGACATGAGCTGGGTGAGCGAGGTGGGATAGATGGCGAAGGCCACGGCGCAGCCTTCTTTCACCCGGCGCTCCAGCTCGTCCATGCCCCGGATGCCGCCCACGAAATCGATACGGGTGTTGGTGCGGGGATCGTCGATGCCGAGGATGGGGTTCAGCAGGTTCTCCTGGAGGATGCTCACGTCCAGGCCGCGCACGGGATCGCTGGCGGGGAAGGTGCCGGGCTTGGCCAGCAGTTCGTACCAGGTGCCGCCCAGGTACATCCCAAAGGTGGTGGGCGCCTGGGGGGCGCGGTGGGCCGAGACGGCCACGTCGAAAGTCTCGCGCACCTTGGCGAGGAAGCCCTCCTGGCTGAGGCCGTTCAAATCCTTCACCACGCGGTTGTAGTCCATGATCTTCAGCTGGTCGTGGGGGAAAACCACGGCCATGAAGCTTTCGAAGGGCTCGTCGCCATCCAGCGGGATGCCGGCCGCCCGGGCCTTGGCGCGGCAGGACTGGCCGTAGCGGATGGCGGCGGCGGTGCGGTGGTGGCCGTCGGCGATGTAGAGGGCGTCCACGCCGTTGAAGAGGTGCACCAGCTCGTAGACCACGGTTTCGCCCGATACCACCCACACCGTGTGGCCGATGCCATCGGGCGTGACCACGTCGTAGACCGGCAGCTGCTTGCGGATGTCGTTCACGATGTGATCGATGTAGGGTACGGCCCGGTAGGTGAGGAAGACCGGCTCGGCGTTGGCGGCCTGCTCGGTGACATGGCGGGTGCGGTCATCCTCCTTGTCCTTGCGGGTGAACTCGTGGCGCTTGATGGCGCCGGTTTCGTACTCTTCCACGGAGCAGAGACCCACTAGGCCTGCCTGCACGTGGTCGCCCATGCGCTGCTGGTAGACGTAGAGGCAGGGCGTGTTCTCCTGGAACAGCGTGCCGCTCGCGATGAGGCCGCGCAAGTTGGCCACGCCCTTGGCGTAGACCTCGGCCGCATGCACGTCGATGCCCGTGGGCAGATCGATCTCGGGGCGCCCCACGTGGAGGAAGGAATGGGGATTGCCCTTGGCCAGCTCGGCGGCCTCCTGGGTGTTCACCACGTCGTAGGGGACGGCGGCCACCTGGGCGGCGAGCTCGGGGCGGGGGCGAAAGGCCCGGAAGGGCTTGAGCTGGGACATGGAGACCTGCCAGAGGGGGCGCGGGGCGCACTGGCGCCATTATTCCCCCATCGCCGCCCCTTGGAGGACCCAAAGGTTATTTTTTAGCTAAACAGGGAAAATTTTTGACCAATGTCCGGGGCCTTGGTGCCCTTATGGGATGGCACACCGGCCTGGAGCCATGAATTTCAAGCCTTTCAAAAGAAAAAACAGTGCCATGAGCACCCATGTCGGGGTGCCCCGAAGCGGATGAAATTGTATTTAATCGGTGCTGAAGGAAAATCGAACGGTTTTGATCTGATCAATTAAGTCCGGCCGACGGCACAACACCCTACACAGTGACAAGGGCGGCTCAGGCCTCGCCGAATTCCGGCCGCTGGTGGTCGCTGATCAGGGCGGTGTTCATCAGCAGTTCGGGCAGGGGCAGGTCGATGGTGGGCTGGACCCGGCAGGTCTCGACGAATTCGATATCGGGGCGGTCCCAGCTGAGGATCTGGTAGGCGGCGGGCAGGCCCTCCTCTTCCCGGAACACCGCGTGGACCACCTCGCCGCGCTTGAGGTAGAGCAGGCCCATGCCCGCTTCCGAATTGACGGTGAGGGTGCAGGACTTCTTCTCCCAGTTCAGCAGCTGGAGGATGCTGTTCAGCCCAATGCCCCGGACCATGCCCGACGGTTCGAACTGGGCGGCTGTGCGGATGGCATCCATCAGCAGGCCGAGCCGCGGCGGCTTGGTGAGGATACGGATGGCGCCCAGCTGCAGGGGCGTATTCAGGTGCTGGCTTTCGTCCAGGCCCGTCATGACGATGATGGGCACCTGAGGGTAGAAGCGGCTGACCTTGGCGATGAGGTTGAAGCCGTCCATGACGGGCATGTTCAAGTCCGTCACCAGCACGTGGACTGGCTCCTGACGCAGCATGTCCAGAGCCTGGCCGCCGTTCTCGGCCATGAGGACCTTGAAGTTCTGCAGCCCCTTCAGCCCGGCCCGGTAGAGGCTCAGGGTGGAGCGGTCATCCTCCACCACCAGCAGAGTCTTGGTGGGGGCGTCGGTGCGGGGCGTCGGGCGGGGGCGGGGCGGGTGGCTCATGGCTGGGTTCAAGCATACCTGCGGGTGGGATTTGGAACCGGGGATTCCTTCTCGGCAGCGGGGCTGAAATCCAGGAGCACTCAGCGTTCCTCGCCTTTGGGGACACGGCGGGCCGGGGCGGCTTCCTTCTCCAGGATGGCCAGGGCCTCGGCGGCGTCGGCCGGGTGCCGGGCCTCCCAGTCCAGCACCCAGGGCGGCAGCTCGGCGTCCTCGTAGTCCCGC
>JAYVRY010000322.1:0-3092 GCA_043775845.1 Acidobacteriota bacterium | reverse complement strand
TCCGCGCTGCGCGCACACCCCCGCACCCCCAAGCAAAGGCCGGGCTGAACCCGGCCTTTGCTTTACGCCGTTCACCGCTCCAAAACAAAGCCCGGCATCTGCCGGGCTTTGTTTTGGAGATACGAAAAGACTAGATGCCGAACTGCCTTAGATGATGGTCCATGTGTTTGTACATGAGGCGGCCCCATTCTTCGCCGTTCAACTTTCCGAAGAAGGCATGCGTGGCCTTGGCGGCGGACTCAGGGCCGCGCTGCACGAAGCGGTCGAGGACTGTGGCCAGGCGGGTGCGCTCCAGGTCGAAATCCCGGGCATCGGAAACCACGAAGGTGGGATCCGTCGGCGAGTTCCGGCTGAAGGGTTTGCGGCCCAGGACCATGCCCCGGATGAACGGCGTCAACAGCCTGCCGAGGAAGACCTGTCGCATGGGACGATCTCCCGTGGCGGCCTCGAAGCAGCGGGAGCAGTGATCCAGCATCTGGGCCGGATCCATCTTGCCCCATAGGCGCTGGGACTGGGGTTCAAGGGCCGCGAGGCGGTGAGACAGCGCTTCCCGGTCCGCCGGGTTGAAGAGGGATTCCGTCATCGTGTCTCCATCGCTTGGCCGTTCCCGGCTCCAGAACATCGCCCGGCCACAGCCGGGCGATGTTCTGGAGGGATTAAAAACTAGACTGGCTCGAAACCCTCATCCCGCAAGAAATCGCGAGCGGCTTCGGGATCCCCGAAGCGGGCCACGACCATATCGCCCTCGTCCGCATCCCCGTCTGAGGCATCCAGGCTGTTGCGTTCCCGGATGATGCAGGCGCCGCCAATCTCATCCAACCCGAACTGCACCAACTCCCAGACGACGCCATGTTCGTCCTGCCACATTTCCACCATCAGATCCGTGCCCATCTTTTCCTCCCTTGACTTTTTCGTGCACCGAAAAAGTTAAGTCTTTTCGAAGAACAGCACCACCATACCGAAGCCCACACGATCGCCGTGCTTGAGCTCGCGGGGTTCGCCTGGCTGAATACGCTCGCCTCGAACGAAGGTGCCATTGGCCACGCCGGGCTCCTCCAACAGGAAGTAGCGGCCGTGTTCGCACAGGATGCGGGCATGGCGGCGGGACACGCTGAGGTTGTGGTCTTCATCCGTCAAATCGATGTCGGGATGCACGCCCGTGGTGGGGTCGAAGCGGCCGATGAGCGAGCCATGCGACAGGATGGGGTGAGGCTTGCCGCTGAGCACGGACACCAGATTGGCCACGGGCGCGGTGACAGGCTTGGCCGGCCGGTTGGCATCCATGGTTTCGAGCCGCTCCCCCACTTCGCGATGCCGCTGGGCGAGGCGCTGCATCATCTTGATGGAGACTTCGGGGTTCTGCCGGATCATGCGCAGGAAGGTGCCGCGGTTGATGGCGATGAGGTCCGAGTCTTCCAGAGCCAGGGCTGTGTGCTGACGGGGGAGGGCCTCCAGGAGGCTGCCTTCGCCAAAAAAATCACCCTTGGCGAGCTCCTCGGCCCAGTCGCCCTTGGGCTCCTCTGAGACATAGAGCCGCACCTTGCCCTGCAGGATGATGTACATCTGCTGGGCCATCTCCCCCTTCCGGAAGATGATCTCCCCTTCGCGGAAGCGCAGCTTGCTTTGATCGATGAAGCTGGGTTCAGCCATGAAGGTCCCGGGGAGGCTCCTAGCTTAACCCAGGGTCCCGGCCAGAAGAAACCTCACCGTTGAAGACATCTGTCGACTTCGGTCGATGGCCCAGGTCGGGTGTCCCTCCGGTAACCTGTAATCATGTCCATTCTGCGTGTCCTGGCGGCTCCATTGGCTCCCCTCTACGGGATGGTGGTCCGCGCCCGCAACCGGAGTTTCGACCAGCATCCCGAGCGGTCGGCCCAAGTCCCCGTTCCTGTCCTCTCTGTGGGCAACCTCAGCGCGGGTGGCACCGGCAAGACGCCCCTCACCTTGTTCCTGGCCGAGGGTCTCGAGGCCGCAGGGTGGACGAACGCCGTGTTGTCCCGGGGCTACGGCGGCCGCCGGGACATCGATCCCATGAGCGTGGAGGCGGATTCCGATCCCCGTCAGACTGGCGACGAACCCCTGCTCATGGCCCGGCGCCTGGGCGCCCAGCGCGTGGTGGTGGGACGGAAGCGCCACGCAGCCGCTTTGCGGGCGCTCTCGCAGCGGCCTGGAGTGCGCTGCCTGTTGCTGGATGACGGCTTCCAGCACCGGGCCCTGCACCGCGACCTGGACCTGCTGGTGCTCGATGGGGTGCGTCTCTGGGGCAACGGCCGCATGCTGCCCCTGGGCGATCTGCGCGAGCCCGTGGACGGCGTCCGGCGCGCCCACGCCCTGGTGGTCACCCGGGCCACGAGGGTCTTAGATCGCGCCCAGGTGGAAGCCTGGTGGGCCCGCCACGGTTCCGGCGGCCCCCTCTTCTGGGTGGATTTCGTCCTGGGCGACCTGCGTTCCTGGCAGGAGAAAGCACCCGCCACACGCCCGGAGGGCCCGGCCTACGCCTGGTGTGGCCTCGGGCACCCCGAAGCCTTCTATGCCGATCTGCTGGTCGCCGGTCATACCTGGGTAGGCTCCCACAGCTTTCCCGACCATCGCGGGCCCACCCCTGCCGAGCTTCGGCGGCTCCAGGCCCAGGCCCGCGCCGAAGGGGCTGACTGGCTGGTCTGCACGGAGAAGGATGCCGTCAAGCTGGGCCAGGCCCATGAACGGGTGCTGGAGGTACCCCTCCTGGTGGCGGAGCAGCAGGTCAAGGGCGGAGAGGCCCTGCTCGCCTGGGTGCAGGCCCGCCTCGGCTGAGCCCTTGAACTGGCAGGAAGAAGGCACTCCCGCTGAGCTGAGCCGCAACGAACGAACGAACGAACGAACGATCGCCGCTTACCTTGGCTGAACACCACAAAAGCTAACCGCGAATGACGCGAATCGCCCTTCGGGCGCGCGAATAAAAGCACAGGTATCTTTGGCTTTTTATCCTTTATTCGCGCTCATTCGTGTCATTCGCGGTTCATGTTTTTCCGTTAGATCTTGCCCATGCCCTTGCCGACGCAGCGCAGGTCGCTGCAGGCGCGGATGACACGGTCGGCCATGCTCTGCTCGGC
>JAYVRY010000321.1:0-3097 GCA_043775845.1 Acidobacteriota bacterium | reverse complement strand
CCGAAGGACTATGCCAAGTTCAGAGCTGAAAATCCGAGATCGATCCTTGTCGTTCCAGTCATCAATCGCACCGTGGATGTGGCGGCGCCGGATTATTTCCTCGCCACCATCTCCAGGCCCATCGCTGAGCGCGGCTATTACATTTTCCCCGTCAACCTGGTGAAGCGGGTCCTGGAGGACGATGGCCTCGCCGATGCGAATTTGGTGCATCAGGCGAACCCCAAGCGCCTAGGCGACCTTTTCGGAGTTGATACGATCCTCTACATCACCATCAACAAGTGGGATGCGAAATACGCCATCATCTCGACCTCTGTCGAGGTTGAATTCACTTACTCAATGAAGAGCGGCAAGACCGGAGAGGAGCTGTGGAAATCCAAAGAGGCCATGACCTATACACCTCAAAGCCGGTCTTCGGGCAATCCCCTGGCTGACCTGATCACGATGGCCATTACGGCGGGAATGACCAAGGCGGCACCGAACTACATTCCACTTGCACAGCAGGCCAATGGCCATGCTGTTTTGCGACTGCACCAAGGGTTGCCTGCCGGTCCCTATCATGGTGAACACGGCAAGGACCAATCATCCTTCTGAAGCCTGAGCCCTGGGATCCACAATTGGAATCAATACGGACTCGACACTGCAGGCGGTGTCGAGTCCGTATTGATTTCAGCCTTCTTGTTGGGTGGCGCCCCCCAGATAGTGCCCTATCGAATGGCCCGGGGCTGGGTCATGGCCTCGAGGCTGAATGCCTCATCTAGTTCAGCGGGTGTGAGCCAGCCCTTGCGGAGGATCAGTTCCCGCACGGGGACGCCGGTTTCCAAGGCCTCCTTGGCGACTTCGGTGGCCTTCTTGTAGCCGATGGCGGGCATGACGGCGGTGACGATGCCGATGCTGTGCTCCACCAGGTCGCGGCAGCGCTCGCGGTTGGCGGTGATGCCCACGATGCACTTGGAGGTGAGCACGTTCACGGCGGCCGTCAGGGTGCGCATGCTGGTGGCCAGGGCGTAGGCGAGCACGGGCTCCATGACGTTGAGCTGGAGCTGGCCGGCTTCGGCGGCCAGCGTGATGGTGAGGTCGTTGCCGATGACCGAGAAGGCCACCTGGTTCACCACCTCGGGGATCACGGGGTTCACCTTGCCGGGCATGATGCTGCTGCCGGGCTGCATGGGGGGCAGGTTGATCTCGCCAAAGCCGCAGCGGGGGCCGCTGCTGAGCAGGCGCAGGTCATTGCACATCTTGCTGAGCTTCACGGCGGCGCGCTTGACCACGCCGGAGAACATCACGAAGGCGCCGGTATCGGGCGTGGCTTCCACCAGGTTCTCGGCCAGCACGATGTCGAGGCCCGTGACCTTGCGGAGTTCTTCGACCACCACCTCGGGATAGCGGGGATCGGCGCAGATGCCCGTGCCGATGGCCGTGCCGCCCATGTTCACTTCCAGGAAAAGGCGGGCGGTTTCGCGCAGGCGCATGATGTCTTCGCCCGTGGTGACGGCGTAGGCCTCGAACTCCTGGCCCAGGGTCATGGGCACGGCGTCTTGCAACTGCGTGCGGCCCATCTTGATGACATCCGAGAATTCCTTGCCCTTGGCATGCAGGGCGGACTTCAGGCGATCCATGGCCTCCAACAGGCTTTTCAGCATGAAGATGGTGGTGAGGCGCAGGGCCGTGGGATAGACATCGTTGGTGCTTTGGCCCAGGTTCACGTGGTCATTGGGGTGGCAGAACGAATACTCGCCCCGCTTGTGGCCCAGCAATTCCAGGGCGCGGTTGGCGATCACTTCATTGGCGTTCATGTTGGTGGAGGTGCCTGCGCCGCCCTGCACCATGTCCGTGGGGAAGTGACCATGCCAGTGGCCGTCGATGATCTCCTGGCAGGCGGTGTCGATGGCCCCGGCGATGGCGGGTTCCAGCAGGCCCAGGTTGGCGTTGGCCCGGGCGGCCCCCTGCTTGACCATGGCCAGGGCCCGGATCATGGCGGGGAAGTGGCTGGTGGGCGTGCCCGTGATGGGGAAGTTGTGGACGGCACGGAGGGTCTGCACCCCGAACAGCGCGTCTTCGGGCACATCGAGGGGGCCAATGAGGTCGGATTCCTTGCGGGTACGCCCGCTGGCGTAGGCCTGCTCGCGGCCCGTGCGGGGCGTGGCCGAGTAGAGCAGGCGCTGGTGCAGCACATTGGCCACCTTGCTCAGCACAGCGATGGCGGCCGCGCCATCCTGGCCCAGGCTCTGCAGCACGGCCTCGCGATCCAGTTCCAGCAGCACGGCGGCCGTGAGCGTAACCCCTGTGGCGGAATGGCTGCTGATGGACAGGAAGGACTGCTCGCCGGCCACGTCGCCGGGGCCGAGGATCACCACGGGCTCGGGACCGTCACCGTTGTCGCGGCTGATTTCCACCCGGCCTTCAGCGATGACTGTGGCGCCCAGGCGGGGTTCGCCCTGCTTGAAGAGGGTGGTTCCGGCGGGCACTTCCCGTTGCTTGGTGGCCCGGGCGATGAGGCTCAGGTCCGCATCGGACAGCCCTGAGAAAATTTCACAGCGGCGAAGGACAGTGGTGATCGCATCCATGGGGGACCTCAAAGCCAAACATCAGCAGGTCCCATGCTACCCGGCCTCATTTTACGATTCGGTCACGATTGGGGTGGCTCAGCTGACCGCTTGACGGACTGTCAGTGATCCATCGCCGTTACTTACGGTGTGGGGTCTTTGGTGATGGCGTCTTCCCGCAGCTGTTCCCCGCCCACCACATGGAAGTGGAGGTGGAACACGCTCTGGCTGGCATCCTTCCCGGCATTGGTGATGACCCGGAAACCCTTGTTGAGGATGCCCTGGTCCTTGGCCACCCTCACGCAGGCGCTCAGCAGGGCGGCGCGGCTTTCCACGGGTAGCTCATCCAACTCCTTGAGACTGGCCACGTGCTGTTTGGGGATGACCAGGAGGTGCACCTTGGCCCGGGGACGGATATCCCAGAAGGCGAGGACGTAGAGGTCTTCGTAGACTTTTTTCGAGGGCGCCTGGCCCGCCACGATTTTGCAGAAGATGCAGGTGCTGGCGGCTTCCTTGGCGGTCGGGGCTGGAATGGGGGATTGCGCCACCAGCCC
>JAYVRY010000320.1:0-10563 GCA_043775845.1 Acidobacteriota bacterium | reverse complement strand
GCCGCCCAGGAAGCTCACCAGGCAGACCTGCCAGAGCGTGGGATTGGGCACGCCGCTACCGGGCGTGTTGGCCAGCACGTAGAGGGCCGGAATGGTGAACGCCGCGCCGCTCACCACGTGGCTGCTGTTGGCGCCAATGGACTGGACGATGACGTTTTCGAGAATCGTATTCTTGCGGGGGAAGAAGCGGCTGAGGCCCACAGCCAGGATGGGTTGGGAATGGCGGCCTCGATGCCCTGGCCCAACTTCAGAGCCAGGTAGGCCGCGGCCATGCTGAAGATGGCGCAAAAGATCAGGCCCATGGTGATGGCCCGGGGTGTCACTTCGGGCACACCATCCTGGGGCACCAGCGGGACATATTCTTCACCGAGGTCCAGCGGCCGCCGCGCATTGGCGGGCAGACCCTTGATCTCCTGGGGTTCGGATCCGTGGGACATGGGGGGACTCCTCTGGAAGGGAACGATTCACCACGGAGACACTGAGATCACGAAGAAAAAACACAGAGGATGGCACGGAGGAGATGGTGGTGGCGTTTTTCTCCGTGGTCTCTCGGTGGTTCCTCAGTGCCCTCCGTGTCTCCGTGGTGAAGCTTTAGGCCGGGTAGGTCTCAAGCACGGAGGCCACCACGCGGCGCGACAGGCCGTGGTAGCCGGGGCTGGCGGCGGTAAATATCTCGCGGGCCAGGGTGCGGGTGCGGGCATGCAGGCCCAGGGCGCCGTAGAGGGGGCGCAGGTATTTCATGCGGCCCACGCGCAGCAGCACCTCGCGGATGCGGGGGAAGGCCGGTTCATAGTCCGCAGTGGCGGCCAGGGTCAGCCACTCCACCAGGATTTCGTGGTTGCCGCGACCCATGAGTTGGAAGTGTTCATCCAGCCATGCGCAGTCAGCCCGGCTGAGGTTGCGGGGCAGCTTCTGGAGGAAGACCTGCAGCTCGGCGGGCTTCCAGGAGGCGATCTGGTGGGCGCTGGGGCGGCCGCCGTCAGTCCAGCTATCGGCCAGCACTGTGAGGGTGTCGAGCTGCACGCTGCGGAAGGTGGGCGCGGTGTCCGGCAGACCGGGCTTGTCCAGGTAGTCGGTGGCACCCACGGCCGCCAGGGCGCCGGGCAGCTTCTGGTCGGCGAAGGCGCAGAACTGTTCCGTGGTGATGGAGGTGAAGCGGAAGGCATCCATGTATTCGCGGATGAAGCGCAGGAAGCGATCTTCGCCCACCTGCTTTTCCAAGGCCGCCACCAACCGCGCGCCCTTCTCGTAGGGAATGCTGGAGAAGGCGTCATCGGGATCGATGCCTTCCAGATGCAGGCGCAGCACGGTGAGGTGCGGCTCGTTCTTGAAGCGATCCAGGCTGTCCTCCAGGGCCTTCTGGCCCATGGCCCAGCCCAAGGCTGCGGCATCATCGCCATGGAGGATGCGGAGGATGCGGCGCTCGGCCCAGACCGTGAAACCTTCGTTCAGCCAGAAGTGTTCCATGCTGGCGTTGGTCACCAGGTTGCCGGTCCAGCTGTGGGCCAGCTCATGCGCGACCACATCCACCAGGCTACGGTCACCCGCCAAGAGGGTGGGCGTGAGGAAGGTCATGCGGGGGTTTTCCATGCCGCCGTAGGGAAATGACGGCGGCAGTACCAGCATGTCGTAGCGGTCCCAGGGATAGGCACCGAAAAGTCCTTCGGCCTTGAGGATCATGTCTTCCACACCGGCGAATTCCCAGGCGGCGGCGGCGACCGTTTCCGGCTCGGCCCACACCCGGGCGCGAGGGCTCAGGTCGCGGGCTTCCAGGCGGCCCACGGCCAGGGCCAGCAGGTAGGAGGGAATGGGTTGGGGCATGTTGAAGCGGTAGAGATGGCGGCCATCGGCCAGGGCTTCGTCACCGGCGGGACCGGCGGACATGACGGCCGTGAGGCCTTCGGGCACGGTGACTTCCGCGTGGTAAGAAATGCGCGCCACGGGCGTGTCCTGGCAGGGCACCATGGTGCGGGCGTGAATCTGCTGGCACTGGCTGAAGAGGTACGGCGCGACCTTGCCTTCGGTTTGTTCTGGATCCAGCCACTGTAGGGCCATGGCGTCGGCCCCGGTGCGATAGGTGATGCTCACTTCCAGAGTGTCCTGGGGCGCCTGGATACGCAGGCATTGGCCCAAGATGGCATCGGGCTCACCCAGCTCCCAGGGCACGGGACCGTGGCCCGGCACCTGGACGCTGATGATCTCCAGGCCCTTGGTGTCCAGGTCCAGCGGGCCTGAGAAGGCCTTGCCGAACTCCAGCACCACCTCGCCGGAGATCCGCTTGGCCTGGAAATCCACCCCCAGTTTCAACCGCAGGCGGCGGGCCTTGGGCTGGGCGGCATCGTAGTAGGAATGCGGATCGGGGCGATGCATGGGGACCTCGGGGAACCTGAAATGATCCCATGGGGGGCGGCTCGGCGGAGATCACAAGTGCGGGTGAAATGCGAAGGCCCCGGGATGCGGGGCCTTCGTCTGGAATGGCCTTTGGCCATTCTTCCTTGCTTCACTGAAAACCGCAGGTATTCAGCCCTTCGCTAATCCTCGTCCGGAGCCAACCCTTCAACCTTCTTTACCTTGATGACATCGCCGTGATCCTTGACGATGCAGCGCAGCCAGTCTTCGGGGGCCTTGGGGTGGGTGACGTCGCCCTTCTCGTTGCGCACGTTGCCATCGAGGTACTTCCAGATGAGGAACTCGCCCAGCTTCTTCCAGCGGGCCAGGACCTGGCTGCTGTTCTTGGCGGCCACCTGGGTGAGGTACTCCCTGGCTAGGCCCGGATTCTGCTTGTAGAGGTCGTGAGCCATGCGGTCCACCTCGGCTTGTTCGGCGAGGAAGCCGCCTTCGAACTCGCGCTGCACCTTCTGGACATCCACGATCATGTCGCTCCAGCGGGTGTAGGTGTAGTTCGACACGAAATTGAAGGTCCAGAAAGCGCTGTCCCAGTTGAACTCGCTGAAGTTGCCGGTGTCTTCGGCGAAAGCCTTGGGGGCCTCCTTGATGCCGCAGGAGATGGGCTGGTAGACCGTGAGGTAGGTGTCATCCACGCCGAACCAGATGACGCCGCCCACGGGATCGGGCAGCCAGGAGCGGCTCTGGGTCACGAAAGAAAAACCGGTCTGCTGGGTGCTGATGGCGCGCTCGTGGACGTAGTCCTGGCCATCGATCTTGAAGCCCATGGGCCGCCAGCGGTAGGGCAGCTTGTAGGGGCCCGCGCCCACATCCTTGGTCATGTCGAAGTCGGTGCCTTCGAAGTGGTCGCGCATCAGTTCCATGGCATCTCGCACATCCAGCTTCTGGTCGGGCTTCACGAAGAGGGGCATGGGCTTGGCGCCCTTCTCGGCCTTCACATAGTCGAGGGGGATGTGCAGGCTTTTGGCGGCGCGGTTGAAGATGCTCCATACCCGGCCCTCGCAGCCCCGCAGGGCGCCGAAGCTCAGGGGGGCGTAGGCGTCCACAAAGCTGAAGTTCTTGTCCTCGCCCTTGAACCAGCCCTTTTCTCGGGCGAAGGGGATGAGGTCCTTGCTGAAGAGGGCGGTCTTGGGATCGTTCTGGGGAAACTGGCGGATTCGGGCCTGGTTGGCATGGGCGCTGATGGTGCCATCGGGCAGCTTGTAGGCCACCCAGAGGGCGCCCTTCTGGCCCTTGCCCTTGCCGATCATCTCGAGGATCCACACCTCGTTGGGATCCGCGATGGAGAAGCTCTCGCCCTCGGAGGCGTAGCCGTGGGTCTCGGCCAGGGTGGTCATGACCTCGATGGCCTCGCGGGCCGTCTTGGCCCGTTCCAGGCCGATGTAGATGAGGCTGCCGTAGTCCACGATGCCACTGGGAACGTGCAGTTCCTTGCGGCCGCCAAAGGTGGTCTCGGCGATGACCACCTGGAATTCGTTCATGTTGCCCACGCGGTTGTAGGTCACGGGAGCTTCGGGAATGCGGCCCAGAAACTTGCCGGTGTCCCACTCCATGATGTCGCGCATCTCGGTGGCCAGGTGGCGGCCGCCGCGCTTGAAGTAGAGCTCCCCGTAAAGCGTGTGGCTATCGGCAGCGTAGGTGATCATGGTGGCGCCGTCCTTGCTGGCGCCCTTGGTCACGAGCAGGTTGGTGCAGGCGTCCAGGCCCGCGCCGGTGGCGAGGAGGCTGGCGAGCAGGACGAGGGGGCGGAAACGCATGGGGATCCTTTGGTGGTGGGGTTTAGATCAAGGTTAGAAACTTGTTTCTTGATTCGGGAACGCGCAGCGTTCCCGAGCAGAACTACCAAATGGCCGGACGAACCTGGGCAGGCCGCTTCATGGGGTCGCCGTCCTTGCAGCCGAAGGCCTCAAAGAATTCCGGCAGGTTGGACAGGGGCCCGTTCACCCGGAACTTGGCGGGGGCGTGGGGATCCGTGTTGACGCGCAGGCGCGTGGCCTCTTCACGGGTGAGGGTCCGCCAGGTTTCGGCGTAGCCCAGGAAGAACCTCTGTTCCGGCGTGAAGCCTTCAATCTTGTTGACCGACGCCTGGCCCTTCTGGCTCAGCTTCCAGGCATCCCACGCGATCTTGAGGCCGCCCAGATCGGCGATGTTTTCGCCCAGGGTGAGGTGGCCGTCGAGGTGCAGGCCAGGCAGGGGCTCGTAGGCGTCGAACTGCTTGGCCACCAGCTCGGCGCGCTGGTTGTAGGCCTTCTCATCATCGCTGGTCCACCAGCTCTTGAGGTTGCCATCGGCATCGTACTGGCGGCCCTGATCATCGAAGCCGTGGGTCATTTCGTGGCCGATGGTGGCGCCGATGTTGCCGTAGTTCACGGCGTCGTCCGCAGTGGCGTCGAAGTAGGGCGGCTGCAGAATGCCCGCGGGGAAGGCGATCTCGTTCATGGAGGGGTTGTAGTAGGCATTGTTGGTCTGGGGTGTCATGCCCCATTCATTTCGGTCGATGGGCTTGCCGAGGTAGGCCAGGCGGCGCTGGAATTCGAAGCGGCGGGTCTCCATCACGTTCAGCACGTAGGGCTGGCGCTGGATGTTGAGCTTGCTGTAATCCCGCCACACGTCGGGATAGCCGATCTTCACGCGGATGGCGGCCAGCTTTTCTTTGGCCTTGGCCTTGGTGGGCGCCGTCATCCATTCGAGACCCTCAATGCGGGCCTTCAGGGCCGTGCGCAAGTTCTCCACCATCTCCAGCATCTTGGCCTTGCTGCTGGCGGGGAAGGCCCGCTGGACGTAGAGCTTGCCGAGGGCTTCGCCGAGCCCATGGTCGGCGGCGAACATCACCCGCTTCCACCGGGGATGCTGGGCCGTGGTGCCCTCCAGCTTCGTGCCGTAGAAGGCAAAGGCCGCTTCCTCGAAGGTCTTTGGCAGGGCGGAGGAATAGGTGCGAAGCAGGTTCCAGCGGAGGTAGACGCGCCATTGATCCGCAGGAAGGTCCTGCATCATCCGGCCCAGTTCGGCCAGGAAGAGGGGCTGCCGCACCACGAAGCGATCGGGCGTGGGGATGTCCAAGGTCTTGAGGTAGAGCGCCACGGGAAAGCCGGGGGCCGCGGCCTGAAGCTGGGCCGGGGTCATGGCGTGATAGGTGGCGTTGGGATCGCGCTGTTCCACGCGGGTCATGCTGGCCTTGGCCAAGCGCGTTTCCAGGGTGAGGATGCGGTCCGCGTCCTTTGGATCCAGTCCGGCCAGGCTGAGGACCTTGGCCACATGGGCCTTGTAGGCCGCCAGCAGTTCCTTGGAAGCGGCATCCTCCTTCAGGTAGTAGTCCCGGTCCGGGAGGCCGAGGCCGCCCTGGCCCAGCATCATCGAATAGCGGGTGCTCTCCTTGTCATCCTGTTCCACGCTGAAGGAAAACGCCGGGTAGGCGCCCCCCTGGTGCATCTCAGCAAGCACGCTGGTGAGACTGGCGGCATCCTTCACGGTGTCGATGCGCAGGAAGATGGGCTTCAGGGGGGTGATGCCCTGGGCGTCGATGGCCTTTTCATCCATGCCGCTGGCGTAGAAATCACCCACCTTTTGCGTTTCAGAACCCGCCGCAGCCTTGGCCAGGGCGGCCGCCTCCATGGTTTCCTTCAGGATCTGGTGGGTGCGGACATCGATTTCCTGGTCCACGCCATAGCGCTCGTATTCGGCGGGAATGGTGGTGCGCTTGGCCCAACTGCCCACGGCGTACTGGAAGAAATCCTGAGTGGGCTTCACCGTCGCATCGAGGTTGGCCGGGTTGAAACCCTTGTAGGCCAGCTGGGCGGAGAGCGGCGCCATGAGCGCCATGAGCGCCAGGGCAAGCAGTGCGGAGCGGTTCTTCATCTTGTTTCCTTTTTTCTATCTCCGGAATGCGCAGCATTCCGGAGCAGCGATTACCAAATAGAAGGACGGACCTTCTCATCCCGCTTCATGGGCTGGCCATCGGTGCAGCTGAAGGCCTCGTAGAACTCGGGCAGGTTGGAGAGGGGGCCGTTGACACGCTGACGGCCGGGGCTGTGGGGATCGGTCTTGAGGCGCAGCGACAGGGCGGCTTCGCGGATGTGGTTCCGCCACACGGTGGCGGCGCCCAGGAAGAAGCGCTGGGGCCCCGTGAAGCCATCGATGGGGGCGGGCACGGTCTTGCCCTTGAGGCTGTTCTGGTAGGCGGCGAAGGCGATCTTGAGGCCGCCGATGTCGGCGATGTTTTCGCCCAGGGTGAGCTTGCCGTTCACGTGCTCGCCCTTGATGGGCTCGTAGGCGTCGTACTGCTGCACGACGAGATCCGTGCGGGACTGGTAGGCCTTCTTGTCCGCCTCCTGCCACCAGTTCTTGAGGTTGCCTTCGGCGTTGAACTGGCTGCCGCTGTCATCGAAGCCGTGGGTCAGTTCGTGGCCGATGACAAAGCCGATGGAGCCATAGTTCACGGCATCGTCGGCCTTGGGATCGAAGAAGGGCGGCTGCAGGATGCCCGCCGGGAAGACGATCTCGTTCATGCTGGGGCTGTAGTAGGCGTTGACGGTGGCAGGCGTCATGCCCCATTCGGTGCGGTCGATGGGTTTGCCCAGCTTGGCCAGATTCTCCTGAATGCGGAAGGCGGAAGCCCGACGCACGTTGCCGAAGTAGTCATCGCGCTTCACGTCGAAGCCATAGGTCTTCCACTTGTCGGGGTAGCCCACCTTCACGCCGAAGGCATTGAGTTTGACGATGGCCTGCGCTTTCGTTTCGGCGCCCATCCAGTCCAGGTTGGTGATGCGCTCCCGCAGGGCGATGCGCATGTTCTCGATCATCGCCAATACCTTGGCTTTGGCCTCGGGTGGGAAGGCCACCTTCACGTAGAGCTGGCCCAGGGCCTCACCCAGGCTGCCATTGGTGGCGGCCTCGATGCGCTTGGCACGGGGCTCGCGCTCGGGGGTGCCTTCCAGCACCTTGCCGTGGAAGGCGAAGGCTTCTTCGCCGAAGGCCTTGGGCAGCAGGTTGGCGCAGGCGCTGAGGGCGTGCCAACGCAGGTAGGTGCGCCACTGGGTGGCGGGGACTTCCGAGGTGAGCTTGCCGAAGGCCTGGAAGTAGGAAGGCTGGGAGAGGTTCAGCTCCTTGATGTCCACGCCGCGGGCCTTGAAATAGCCCTGCCAATCGAAGCCGGGGGCTTCGGCCACCAGCTTGGCGAGGGTGCGCTTGTTGTAGCGCTTCTGGGGATCGCGCATCTCCACGCGGGTCCACTGGACTTGGGCCAGACGGGTCTCGAAGTCCACGACCACCCGGGCCCGGGCAGCGGCGAGGGCGGGCGAGTCGCCGACCATGACGAACATCTTGGCGATGTGGAGCTCGTACTTCGCGCGGATGTCGCGGCTGCGGGCATCGTCCTTCAGGTAGTAGTCGCGGTCGGGCAGGCCCGTGCCGCCCTGGCTGAGGCTGCCCAGGTAGCGGGTGGATTCCTTGGCATCCTGGCCCACGTAGAAGCCGAAGCCACCGCCCAGGCCCTGGTTGTGGAGCTTGGCGAGCAGGGTGGGGAGGTGCTTGACGTCCTGCAGCCCCTCGATGGTGGCCAGGACAGGCTTGAGCGGCGTGAGGCCCCGCTTGTCGATGGTGGCCTCGTCCATGCCGGAGGCATAGAAATCGCCCACCTTCTGCTGGACGCTGCCCTTGGCCCAGGCGGTCTTCGCGCTGGTCTCCGTGAGGATCTGCTGGAGGATGGCCCGGTTCCGCTCGCTCACTTCCTCAAACGCGCCATAGCGCGCCTTGTCCGAAGGGATGGCGTGGGACTTGAGCCAGCCGCCATTGGCAAAGCTGTAGAAGTCCTCGCAGGGCTTCACGGCGGTGTCGAGGTTGGCGGGATCGATGCCGGGCTTGGCCTGGGCGATGAGGGAGAGGGTGGCGAGGCTCAGGCAGAGGCCAAGCGTTACGCGGAGGGGGAGCACCATGGATAACCTCGTAAGTTGATGCTAGTAGCCTATCAGGAAGCGGGCCGCAAGGAAATGTGGATCACCTTGTCGACTTCGGCATGAACCACGCCGGCCCCGTCCACCAGCTGAATGGCGTAGGTTCGATCCATTTTGGGCTGCTCCTGGAGCAGGCGGCGGATCTCTGTCAGCTCGGACTCGTCCAGACGGAAGGTGGCCGTGAGGAGGCTCCGGCCAGGTTTGCGAAAGCGGATGGCAGCGGCCTTGTCCCACACCACGTAGCCGGGCCCCAGGTTCTTCATGAGCATGATCATGAAGAAGGGATCCACGGCTCCATATAGGCTGCCCCCGAAGATCGTGCCCACGTAGTTGCTCGTTCGCCAGGACAACGGCAGGCACACCCGCACCTCCCGCCAATCGGCGGCGATGAAGGTGACGCGCGCACCCGTCCCCCAGTAGCAGGGCCAGAGGTTGAAGCCCCAGCGGGTCAGGCGGGTGCGCAGCGATTCGGGCATGGGCCGGTAACTAGAAGCTAGAACCGGACAGTGGTGAACTCGCCTTCCTTCATGTGGACCGTGTCGATGAAGCGGATCTGGCGGCTGCCGTAGGTGAGGATGAGGCTGGAGGTGCGGACGCCGTGGCCGAAGTGCATGACGCCCTTCAGCAGGTTGCCGTGGGTGACGCCGCAGGCGGCGAAGACGATCTCCTTGCCGGGGCAGAGGTCATCCGTGAAGTAGATGCGGCCGAAATCCACGCCCATGGCCTCAGCCTTTTCGCGGCTGGCGGTGTTCGTGTCCACCTTGAGGCGGCCCTGGATTTCACCGTTGAGGCACTTCAGCGCAGCGGCGGACAGCACGCCTTCGGGGGCGCCACCGGTGCCCATGACCGCGTGGATGCCCGTGCCGCTGACAGCAGAGCTGATGGCGGCGCTGAGGTCACCATCGCCAATGAGCTGAATGCGGGCGCCCGCACTGCGGATGTCGGCGATGAGCTGGGCGTGGCGCTCGCGATCGAGGACGCTGACCGTGATCTCGGAGACCTGACGGTTGAGGGACTGGGCGATGATCTTCAGGGTGTCGTGCACCGGCGCGTCAAGGTGCACCTTGCCCTTGGCCGAAGGGCCCACCACGAGCTTTTCCATGTAGAGGTCGGGGGCGTGCAGCAGGCCGCCCTTCTCGGTGGCCGCCAGCACGGCGATGGCGTTGGGCGCCCCCATGGCACAGAGGTTGGTGCCTTCCAGGGGATCGACCGCGATGTCGACTTCCGGATGGTCGCCGTCCAGATCCGCGCCCATGCCGACCTTTTCGCCGATGTAGAGCATGGGAGCTTCATCCCGCTCGCCTTCACCGATGACGATGGTGGCATCCATGCGGACGGATTCCATGGCAGTACGCATGGCTTCAACCGCCAGCTTGTCACTGTGCTTGCGGCGACCATGGCCGATGGAGGTCGCGCAGGCGATGGCGGCCTGTTCGACCACCCGCAGAAATTCGAGGGACAAGGTCTGTTCCATGGGATGACTCCTGGAGGTGATGCTTGCGGGGTTCAGGCCAGCCGGTTGACGCTCTGGCGGATCCAATCGAGAAAGGGTTCGGAGCCCTCTTCAACCGGGAACATGAGGATTTCCGGGACTTCGTAGGTGTGCAGGTCCGTGATCACTTCGGAGACCTGGGGAAAGAGCTCGCGGGTGGTCTTGATGATGAGCATGACCTCTTCATCCAGGTGGGTCTCGCCCTTGAAGTAATAGTAGCTCTTGATGCTGGGAAGGATGTTCACGCAGGCGGCATAGGCCTGATCCACCAGGGCGGCGGCAATGGTGAGGGCGGTTTCCTCACTGCCACAGGTGGTCATGATCGTGCAGGCATCGGTCATTGGGGGGCTCCCCGCCCGGCGGGCGGAACCGGACATTGTAGCTTGGGAGCGGGGAGACCGAGGATCAGGAAACGAGCGGGTTGTGGCGCGATCGTGGTCTGACCGCGATGGGGGTTGGCGTGATGAGGCGAGGCGGTGGGCCATCTCGGGTCGCCCCAGCCTCAACCGGTCGAAGTTCACAGCACTTGCTCAACCTGGTTCGCTCCGTGAGACTCCAGCAGGCGTGTGTTCTCCTTCAAGCAAACGAGGGCAGCCTCCTGAATGACACGTCGTGGCTTCTCCGACCATCGACCCGGGTTCAAGAGCGCCGAATCATCTCGAAAGATCGCTTTGGATAAGGCGAGGGTGGCCGCTTCCCCTGCTGTGAGGTCGACCC
>JAYVRY010000319.1:0-3126 GCA_043775845.1 Acidobacteriota bacterium | reverse complement strand
CCTGGCCCGCCTCGACGGCAAGGACGTGGTCGCCCTGGAGATCCAGCGGCAGACCGGCGGCAACACCGTGGCCATGGTGACGGCCGTCGAGAAGGCCCTGGAGGAACTGAAACCCGAGCTGCGGAAGCAGGGCGTGGAGGTCGTCACCGCCAAGGACAATGCCCGTTTCATCATCAACAACGTGGAGGACGTGAACATCTCCATCTACGTGGGCGGCCTGCTCACGGTCATCATCGTGTTTTTCTTCCTCAAGAGCTGGCGCTCCACCCTCATCACGAGCCTTACCCTGCCCGTGTCCGTGATTTCGACTTTCATCATCATGCGGGCCCTGGATTTCACCCTCAACACCATGACCCTCATGGGCCTCAGCCTGGCCATCGGCATTCTCATCGATGACGCCATCGTGGTTCGGGAGAACATCACCCGGCACGCGGAAATGGGCAAGGACCATGTCACCGCGGCCCGGGAGGGCACGGCCGAGATCGGCCCCGCGGTCATCGCCACCACCCTCTCGATCCTGGCGGTGTTCGTGCCCGTGGCCTTCATGGGCGGCATCGTGGGCAAGTTCTTCTTCCCCTTCGGCATCGTCGTGGCCTTCGCCGTGGCGATCTCGCTGTTCGTCAGCTTCACCCTGGATCCCATGCTCAGTTCCGTCTGGCCCGATCCCGAGCACGAAAAGAGCGCCGATGGCCATGTGCACTACAAAGGCCGCAACCTCATCATGCGGAGCGTAGAGGCTTTCGGTCGCGTGCTCGACCGCTGGGAGCAGTTCTACAAGACGGCCATCGAATGGGCCCTGAACCACCGCAAGATGGTCCTTGGCATCGGCACCGGCAGCTTCGTACTGGCCATGGGCCTCTCGGGCTTGCTGGGCAACAACTTCATGCCTGACTTCGACCGGGGCGATCTACAGGTGACCTTCAAGGCGGAGCCCGGCGCCAGCCTCGCCGCCACCCGGGAGAAGGCACTGGCCCTGGAGACCGTCATCAAGGCCGTGCCCGGCGTGGACCTCACCTACACCACCATCGGTACGGGCCTCAACGGCACCGTCAACTCCGGTGGCATCTACGTGAAGCTCAAAGAGGGCCGCCGGCCCAGCCAGATCAAGATCCGCCGCCAGATCCGCGAGGGCTTCCGCTCGGTGCCCGGCGTGGATGCCGCCGTGGGGGCCGTGAGCGATTGGGGCACCTCGTACCCCATCATGGTGGCCGTGCAGGCCCCGGACCGGGACGCGGTCATCCAGGCCGTCCCCCTGGTGAAGGAGGCCCTGCGCAGCGTCCCCGGCGCCGTGGATGTGACCACCAGCCTGGACAGCGGCAAGCCCGAGCTGCGGCTGGTCATCGACCGCAAGGCCGCCTCGGACCTGGGTGTGAGTCCTGCCCTGGTGGCGGCCATGGTGCGCCCCATGGTGGATGGTGAGAAGGTGGCCAAGTTCGAGGACGAAAAGGGCGAGCAGCGGGATGTTCGCGTCCGCCTCGAGGACAAGCAGCGCCGGTTCACCACCCAGCTGGCCAACATGACGGTGGAGAGCACCAAGGATCTCGGTGGCGGCAAGCACCCGCTGGTGCGCCTCAACCAGGTGGTGCGCTTCGAGGAGGGCATCGCGCCTGCCAAGCTCATGCGCCACGACCTGATGGAGGAAGTGGAAGTGGACGCCAACTTCGATGGCTCCACCCTGGGTGAAGTCAGCGCCGGCGCCGCCAAGAAGGTGGCGGAGCTGAAGGCCAGCGGGCAGCTGCCCGAGGGCGTGCGCGTGGAGTTCCTGGGCCAGACCCGGGACAGCAAGGAGACGGCGGGCTACATGGGATCGGCGATCCTGCTGGCGATCTTCTTCATCTACTTCGTGCTGGCCAGCCAGTTCGAAAGCTTCAAGATTCCCATTGCCATCATGGCCAGCCTGCCGCTCTCCATGGTGGGTATGATCCTCATGCTGCTGGTCACCGGCGATTCCATGTCCATGATGACGAGCATCGGCATGATCCTGCTCATGGGCCTGGTGACCAAGAACGCCATCCTGCTGGTGGACCACGCGCTCCATCTGGAGCGGGAGGAGGGCATCTCCCGCCGTCAGGCCATCATCCGCGCCGGCACCGTCCGCCTGCGGCCCATCCTTATGACCACTTTCGCCATGATCGGTGGCATGTTGCCCCTCTTTCTGGCGCTGGGTGCTGGGGCCGAGATGCGGGCGCCCATGGCCCGGGCCGTGGTGGGTGGGCTCATCACCTCCACCATGCTCACCTTGATCGTGGTGCCCGTGTTGTTTGAGATTATCGAGGAGTCGAGCCTGGCCAAGACCTGGGCCTGGATCCGCCGGCGTCTGGGTCGTCCGGAGTCTGAGCCTCAGGTCGTTCGACCCTTGGTAGAAGCTCCCGATGCCTGAGCCCATGTTCTACGCCGCCGTGGAGACCCGGCGCACCATCCGGGATTTCCTGCCGGACCCGGTGCCCCAGGAGGTGCTGGACCGCTGCTTCGACGCCGCGCGCCTCGCCCCCAGCTCCAGCAACCTCCAGCCCTGGGAGTTCGTGGTGATCCGCGACCCCGAGGCCCGCCAGCTGGCCAACGCTGTCTGCCTGGACCAGATGCCTGCCAAGACCGCGCCGGTGCTCATCGCCCTGGTCACCCACCGTGACACCTGGCGCCGGAACCGGGACGAGATCCTCCGGATCTTCACGAGCCGAGGGCCTCTGCGCAAGAGCCACGAATCCTACTACCGGAAGATCATTCCGCTGGTCTACATCACCGGGCCTTTCGGCCTCCTGGGCCCGCTGAAGCAGCTGTTCAGCCGCATAGCATCCATTTTCAAACCCACGCCGAACCTCATGTCCCGCACGGATGTCCGCATCATGGCCCACAAGAGCACAGCCCTGGCGGCCGCCACCTTCATGCTGGCCATGCGGGCCGAGGGCTTCGACACCTGCCCCATGGAGGGCTTCGACCCCTGGCGGGCCAAGGCCCTGCTGGACTTGCCAAGGGGAGCCGAAGTGAACATGTTCCTGGCGGTGGGCCGCCGCAGCGACAAGGGCCTCTGGTGGGAACGCACGCTCATGCCGAGGGAGTGGGCGGTGCGGGAGTTTTGAACTTTTCTGCGGATGGAAGCAAACAGGGAGTCCGGGACGCAAGAATTGG
>JAYVRY010000318.1:0-3127 GCA_043775845.1 Acidobacteriota bacterium | reverse complement strand
CCTCCTCTTGCTACGTCCTGACAGATGCATATGTCGCACCTGCCTATCCGCCGTAAGACACTTCACGAACACCTGTCAGCCATAGCCGTAATTTCGATCAACCCGTTCCACCATCCCCCGCCAAGGCTTTCACAGGTTAGTAACACATGGAACTTGCGCCCTGTTGGGGGTGCTGGGACCAGAACGGTCTGGCTGGTCCCCAGACGACGGCGTGCTCTTGGGGGAGAGCACGCCGTTTTTCATTGTGGGACCTGGGTCGTGGAACTCACGCGCCCATGGCCTGGGGCCGGTGCCAGCGGGGGCCGTCGGGAGTTTCCACGCGGCTGAGCATGCCGAGGTCGGTGAGGAGGTCCAGGTGGGCCGCGATGCTGTCGCGGTAGCGCCCCCTGGATTTGAAGGCTTGGGCGACGGCCTCCAGGGACCAGAGGTTGCCGGTGGAGAGCATGACCTCGCGGAGGGCGGCGAGCTGGGGCTTGAGATCCTTGGGCCAGGGGCGTGGCTCCAGGCCGGTGAGGGCGGCGGGGATCTTCACCTCGGGTTCCAGCTCGATGATGCGGGCGGCCACGGGTTGGACGGTCTCGGGGGCCTGATACTCGGGGCGTAGCCAGCGGACGACGCCCCGGGCTTCTTCGGAGGCTCGTTCCTTGTTCAGGGCGACGAGGTTCACGAGGATGTCGGCTTCGGCGAGGTCCACGGGCCAGCCGTAGGCGTCGGCGACGGCCACGTCCAGCTCGTCGTGGAGTTGGCGGAGGATCTCGGTCTGGGCGATCTCGTGCTGGGCCCGCTCCTGGGCGGTGAACGCTTCTCCAGACCGCAGCTTGGCCAGCAGGTTATACATCCCCGTGATCGTCGCCCCCCGGCCCTGGGCGGCCTTACGGTGAACGTCCAGGCGCACGGAGATGTCCCGGATCAATACCTTCTGGGGCTCGGTGGCATCAGGGAAGGGGAAGGGGTCGAAGCAGCGGGAGTTGTTGTATCTCGGACGGTCCTCCAGAGTGCTACCGGTGAAGGCCGCCCAGGCAAGATGAACACCGGAACTCAGCACGCCCAGATGGTAGGCGTCGGCGCTCGCGATCACTACGAGCATGTCGTCAGGAAGGACTGAGCCGTTCAGGAACTGAAAGACTCGATGCTTCGAGGTGTAGGCGGTGGCGATGTAGCGGGATAAACCTGACAGAGCTGGACGGAACTTGGCTCTAGCTTCCCCAAAGACCCACCACCGCTCCCTGTATGACACGCGGTTGTTTTGCGCCCGCTCAGGCTTCACATGTTCAAGCACATGCTGATAGGGGCCAGGATAGCGATCCCTCGCATCTTGTTCGGATAGACCGAAGAAATCCACCGCCATCTGCCCGTTTGGAAAGTCGCTGAACCCCCGGCCATTAAGGATTGGTTTGACCACCGAAGGCCGTCCCCAGGCTTCCCATTGCGCCTCTGACACGATGAAGCCACGGCCATGGAGGGCGTATCCATTGGAGGCGAGCCGGGCATTTGCGGCCATTGGGCAAACGCTGGTGAGATTTGCCCCCGCACTCAAGTCCTCATGTATCACTTCCACGTTTTGCCCCACCACCTTCACAGCGGCGGCCTCGGCTTCTGGTGTGTCGGCGCTGTGCTCCTCTGTCACGCACGCCAGCCAAGGCTGGCCTTCCAGGCCGCCCACGGTCATGGCAATTCGGACAGCGGCGCCTTCGTCGGTCCAGGGATGATCGGGGATGGCCCAAAGCAGCCGCAGGGGCTTCTTCCCCGTTGTATGGAGGGCAACCACCCGCCTGTTAAAGGTCTGGGTGAGGCTATTGGTTGTGATGAGGCCAAAGCGCCGGGTGTGCCCTGTTTGAACTGCCTCGGCTGCCTTGTGCCACCAGTAGAGAACGAAGTCAACGCTGTCTGGCACGTCTGGGTAGGCGGCTCGGAGGGCCTCGGTATAGCCGTCGCCCAGGGCGTCGCGCATCCGCTTGTTGCCGAGGAACGGTGGGTTGCCCACGATGAAGTCGGCCTCGGGCCACACGGCGGGCTTGGGTTTCAGCAGCTCGTGGATGGGCACCTGGGCGGTCTCGTCGGGGACTTCCAGACCGGTGACGGGGTGGGTCTTGAAGGTGCGGCCATCCCAGCGGGTGCGGCCTGTGTCGCGGGTGCCCGTCCAGGTGAGCACGGTGTCGCGGCACTCGATGTTCCCGTAAGCCTGGAGCACCGGCTCGGGCGGGTTCATATCCGGGTGCAGGCGGTGGAACCACTGGAGGTGGCTGATCCACAGCACCAGATCGGTGATGGCGGCGGCCCAGGGCTTCACCTCCAGACCTATGAACTGCCCGGGGGTGACCAGCACACCCTCCAGGGCCAGGGAGCGGCCCGTCTCGCCCAGGTCCTCCAGGCGGCGTTGCACCTCCCCCTCCAGGCGCTTCAACACGTCGTAGGCGGTGGCCAAGAAGTTGCCGCTCCCGCACGCGGGATCGAGCACCTTCACGTGGGCGAGGTGCCGCTGGAAGTCGTGGAGCACGTCACGGGCCTTGGCTCTGTCGGCCTCGGTGGGTTCGACGCCCAGGATGGCCATGGCCTCGGCCTGGGCCAGCTCCCAGTCAGCACGGAGGGGTTCTTCCAGGGCCGGGCGGAGGAGGCGCTCGACGTAGGCCCGGGGCGTGTAGTGGGCGCCCAGGCGGTGGCGTTCCTGGGCATCCAGGGCGCTTTCCAGCAGGGTGCCGAAGATACTGGGATCCACCTCCGACCAATCGAACCTCGCGGCCCCGGCCAGCCGGGCGATCTCCTCGGCGTTGAGGTCCAAGGCCAAGCTCTCGGAGAAGAGGCCACCATTGAAGCGGAGCACCTTCAGGGGGCCCCAGAAGCCGCCAGTGTTCATGGCGTCCCACAGGGACTCCAGGCCCTTGGGGAAGGCTTCGGGGTGTTCCTTCCAGGCGCCCTCCAGGGCGTTCTGGAAGAGCTTGTCGGGCAGGAGGCCCACGTCTTCGGCGAAGAACGTGAAGACCGTGCGCATGAGGAAGCGGGCCACGGCCTCGGCGGGGAATCGCGTCTCCAGGCTACGGGCCAACCCGCCCAGGGCGGCGGCCACGTCTCGGGTGACGACCGTGCGGGCCTTGGCCGGGTCGAGGCTCTGGGGGTCCAGCCAGAGGGC
>JAYVRY010000317.1:0-41353 GCA_043775845.1 Acidobacteriota bacterium | reverse complement strand
GGTGAGGGTGAAGGTGTCGCGCCCCGCGACAAGGTGATGCAGGGTTTCCACCCACAGCACCTGATCCAGGTCCACCCGCAGGTGGTTGTCGGCATCGGTGAGTACCACGAACTGGGGCAATCCTCTGGCTTCCCTCAGGGCCTGGAAGGCGCCCCAGGCGCCGCCGTGGGCTCCTTCCAGTTCATGTTCCAGTTCACGGGCTTCGATCCGCCAACGGGCCTTGCTGAGGACGTGCGGTCCCCGGGTCACCCGGGGGAGGAAGGGCTGCTCCGCCAAGGCGCCCCAGGACCAGCCGCCGGGACGGCCATCCTGTTCCTGCAGGTGGGCCAGGAAGCGATAGACCACGGGCCCGCGGGCGAAGTTGTGGGCCGAGGAAAGCCGAGGCACCACCTCCCGCCCCAGCCGCCGGGAAGCGAGCCACACGCGCTCCCCCCGAACCGTCAGCAGCAGATCGGCAGGCAGGAGCTGATGATCCGGCGACACCCCGGAAGCCCCGAGAAAAGGGATCTCATAGCGCCGCAGGGAAGGCCGCGCCAGCACGTTGCCCATGCGGCCCTCGGGCACATGGACCACTTCGGCAAACACCGCCTCTGGCCGCAGGGCTTCCTCGTTCTGCAGGTGGTGCTCCAGCGCCTGCTTCAGGGCTGGATCTCCGGAAGCAAAGCGGCCCAGCCAGCGGGCGGCCGTGGGGCCCGAGTACTGTTCCATCCAGAAACGGAAATCCCCCTCATCGAGGGCCGCGAGGCTGACAGCCTCCAGGCTGGCCAGGGCAGCGAACGAGGCCGGGAAGGGGTCGGGATTGGTCTGGGACAGCGCCTCCACGTCTGCGTCATCGAGTTCCCAACGCAAGGAACCTTGCCAATTCGGAAGTCGATGTAGCAGGGCTTGATCGCGCGCGGTGAGTGAGCGGGCCGGGACGGCACGATGGAAGGGCAGGCCATCGAGCAGGGGCGAATCCGGGGGCAGGCCCCCGTCGAAACCCAGGCCACTCTCCTCGTCGAGCACCGCCAACAGCGGCATCCACCGCTGGCCGTAGCGTTCCTGGAAGGCCACACGGAACCGGTCCATCGGCCCGCGCTGGGGCGCCGGGCTGAGTCGCCGCAGGAGATCGGCCCCTTCCGCAAGGGCCCGACGTATGACGGGGGACAGGCTCAGGCCCGGGGAAGGCCGGAAGAGATCCACCTGGACGACATCGCGGCTATCGGCGGGAATCCCCAGGTCGACCAGAGGCGCCACGAGATGTTGATAGCCTCCGGGCACAGTTCCAAGGGGCGCCCCTTCGAGGGCTTCCATCTCCCCCTTCAAGGCGAGGAGGGGGCTAGCCTTTGCAACCATGTCTGGCTGCGCCTGAACCGCGTGGATCACGTGACCCAGGGGATCGGGACTGGTCAAGGCCGGGTGAAGGTCCCCGCACAGCACCTGCGCCTGGATGATCTGGTGCAGGAACGATTCGGCATCCTGTGGTTCTACGCCCATGTGCTGAGCCAGGCTCGCGGCGAGTTCAGGCAGCTGCGCACCGTTGCGCGCCAGCGCCAGCGCGAAGGCCAGGTGGGGCGTGGCCTCCACGGCCTCCAGGTGGTAGGTGCGGCCCTTTCCAGTCTCGCCCCGTCGCTCCTGGTACCGGTACCATCCGCCGCGTTCGTAGAGGCTGGTGTTGGGCCGATAGCAAAGAGCAGCGCGCAACGCTGGGTCCAGCTCCAGCCGGTCCACCAGGCTTTCCAGGATGCCCCAGTCCAGGCGCAGAGCCTTGCGACAGGACTGCCACGCTCCCACAGCCAGGTGGCTGGTCGGCCCCCAGGATCCCAGGGACACGCCCGCGAATAGGCCGAAAGGCGTAGCACGCTGACTCATCCTGCCGAGGTATTTCAGCAGAGAGCGCTCCACCTGCCGGGCCGCCACTGCATCCAGCGTACCTGCCAGCCAGGCGCTCACGCGCAACGAGAGATCCGGCGAAGCGAGGGCCAGGGCTTCTCGCACGATGGCGCGCTCGGTCAGTTCGCGCAGGACTTGTCGCAGCGGTTCCCGGTTCTCTTCGAGTCGATTCCTGATGGACGCATGGTCTTCAACCTCAAGTCCTGCAGCAGCCCGGCAGGCCAGCGCAGCCAGGGGCAGCCCCGGACTGCGGAGCACGAAAAAGGCTGCGGTTTGGCAAGCGGATCGGTGGGACATGCGGGGGGTCAGTCCTCTGACTAGAAGAGTAGAGCCAATCATCCAGTGACTTACTTCCCTTCAATGGAGTGCACCCGCCGAACGGTGGTTCCGAAGGGCCCCAACGGTTCAAGTCATGATTAGATACCGTTCATGGAAAGGCTTTGGCATTCCCCCACTCAGGCCTCACAAACGAGGTTGCGCCCCGTGGCGCTACCTGGGAGCCCCCGTGAACAACAGTCTCTCCTTCCGCAAAGAATCCATCCAGCGTTCGAGTCACATGAACGAAGCCATGAACCTGTCCTCGGCTGGGTTCCAAGCCCAGGGGCCGAGGGCCGCCCATGATCAGCGACCCATCTCACTCACGACCGTTCTCACCCTCACACAGGGATGACTGGGCCGGGTTCACCGATTCCGGAGCCAGCGTGGCCCTGCTGTCGGCGAACCCATGGGCGTCCTGGTTCCCGCTGGCCAAGAACTGGCGGGTCCTCGGGACCTGCTATGCCATTTGGGCCCTCCTCATCTTGCAAGATCACTGGACACACCACCGCCTGGGCTCTGGGTGGTTCTGGGCCAGCGCTCTCACCTCACCCCTGACGCACATCGGAGCCTTCGCCTTTCTCTCACCGCTACCCTGGATCCTGCCTCGCCGACTTTCTACGCCATGGCGGTTCATTACTGGTTTTGTCAGCTCGGTCCTTGTTTGTGAATTGCTCGCAGCTCTTCTTCCAATGTTCGATGCTTGGATACTGACCCATGGAACCTCCAAATTCAGTCTGGGCAAGATTCTCGAAATCTACCTCTCACTGGTGGGCCCAGGCATGATGCTCGCGGGGGGACTGATCGCGGCCCGGGCTTACTCTGATGAGCTGCGGGTGGCCTCTGAGGTGGAAGCCCAGATCGCCAAAAATCGGTTGCTCCAAAGCCAGATCCATCCCCATGTGCTGTTCAATGCCCTTAATGGCCTAGCGGAACTGGTCCACAAGAGCCCCAAGGCCGCCGAGACCGCCATTCGGCACCTCTCCGACCTGCTCCGGCGGATCATGACGGCCTCCGAGCACATGCGGCTGCCCCTGGGGGAGGAACGCAAGATCATCGCGGACTTCCTGGCTCTGGAAGCCATCCGGTTGGGAACACGCCTGCGGGTGGTGTGGGAGTGGGATGAGGGGCTGGATCCCATCGAGGTGCCCCCCCTGCTCCTTCAGCCCCTGGTGGAAAATGCCATCAAGCACGGCATCGCCCCGAACATTGCTGGTGGCGACCTCATCCTCCGGGCCCGCTCCCAGGGGGGAACGATCCTGCTGGAGATCTGGAATTCCGGGATCCCCTTCCATGATGGCGAGGAAGGACGAGGGTTGGGTGTGAAGAATCTGCGCTCGCGGCTGTCCCTCCATTTCGGGAAGCAGGCCAGCCTCACCGTGGGACCTTCGGAACATGGAACGCTTGCCTCCATTCGGCTCGAGGCAATCCAAGTAGACTACGTTCATGAAACGCCTCAAAGCCCTGGTGGTGGATGACGAGCCGCTGGCCAGGGAGCGGCTTTCGCGGCTCCTCCAGGAAGCCGATTGCGATGTGGTGGATGAGCTGGGAGACGGCTTGGCCCTGCTCCAGTGGCTGCAACAACCGCAATCGGTGGATGTGATCTTCCTGGATATCCAGATGCCCGGGCCCAACGGCATGGAGGTGCTGGCGGAAGCCAGGGATTGTCCTCCTGTGGTCTTCGTGACCGCGCACTCCACCTACGCCGTGCGCGCCTTCGAACTGGCCGCCGTGGACTACCTGCTGAAGCCGGTCTTCGATGACCGCCTGGCCAAATGCCTGCAGCGCCTGCGCAGCCAATTGATTCGGCGGCTCAACCCCGAGGAGTTGAAGGCCCTCCTGCCGCCCCCCCTGCGTTTCCCGATTCGGGCTGGCGAGGGTGAAATCTTCATGGAGCTTGAACTCATCACCCATTTCGAACTGGAGCATGACCATGTCTGGGCCTGCCGGGGCCTGAACCGCTACCTGACCCGCTGGACGGTTCTGTCAGAAGTGGAAGAAGCCTTCCCCGACGACGGCATGCTGCGGATTCAGCGCCACATTCTGCTCCGCCCGCGCATGATCAAGGGCATCCGCCCCACCACCGTGGGGCGGATCAAGGTCATGATCGCCCCCAAGGTGGAATTGACCGTCAGCCGGGCCATGACACCCCGGGTGCGGGAATGCATCCGGACCGTGGCGGTCTGATTGCTCGCGGGACCGGGTGCCTTCCCGTTCGGGGGGGTAAATGACACCGTTCGGCGGAATTCCCATCCTGTCACGAGGCCGAGGCCTAAGCTTTCCAAGCTCTTGGGAACCGCCCTGCCGGGTTCTTCAGGAGGCCATAAAATCTGAGGAGCCTGACTTGAGTGCGCATGCATTCCACCATTCATCCAGGCCTCAACCTCACAGGAACCCGGTACCCCCTTATATCCGTCCAAAGGAAGAACCCGTCCATGAGTCAGAGCAGCGGGGAACCATGGCCATGGTCAAGGTAGCCATGGAGAATTGGCGGCTCGAAGCCGCCAACCAGCGTCTGGCCTCCGCCCTCGATCAGGTGAGGGATGTGGTCGTCATCCTGGATGCCCACGAGGGCGCCATCCTCCATGCCAACACTCCTTTCGCGCACCTGTTCGGGACCTCCAGCCACTGGGCTCCGCGAACCACCTTCAGGGAATTGTTCGATGGCTCAGCCTTGGCTTCCGCCCTGGATCAGGCCTGCGTCGGCCTACCCTGGACCGGGTGTTCCTCCCTGAAGACCTACTCCGGGAAACGGATCACCTTTGATGGGTCGGTCGCTCCCCTGTGCAATGCCGAAGGCAAGGTCGATTCGCTGGTGGTGAGGCTGCAGGACATCTCCCAGGAAGTGGAGCGGCACCACCACATCCGCCAGGCCCAGAAGATGGAAACCCTCGGTGTGATGGCGGGGGGCATGGCCCACGACTTCAACAACCTGATCGGCGCCATCCTGAACGCCGCCGAACTCATCGAAGCCCAGATCGAACCGGGGAGTCCCATCCGGAAAAAGGTGGAGATCATCCAGCGGGTGGGTGGCCGCGCCAAGGCCCTGAGCAAACAGGTACTGAATTTCAGCCATCGCACCGAGGATCACTGGACCCCCTTCGAGCTCAGGCCCCTGGTGCTCGAAGTGATCAATGTGCTCCAGACCACGCTGCCGCCGAACGTAGAGCTTCACAGTGACCTGGCCAGCGAGATCTGGATCCTGGGAGATCCCTCTCAGATGCACCAGGTGGTCATGAACCTGGGCATCAATGCCAGCCAGGCCATGCAACCCCAGGGAGGCGTTCTCTCCATCCGGCTTCAGCAGGTCGAATCCAACCTTGATGCAGGCGACCGCGTCATGCTGGAATCCTGCGCCCTGCTCAGCCTGGAGGACACAGGCTGCGGCATGGACCAGGTGACGCTGGATCGGATCTTCGAGCCCTTCTTCACCACCAAGGATCTGGGCCAGGGAACTGGGCTGGGCCTCTCGGTGGTCCACGGCATCATCCAGGGGCACCGGGGCCATATGCAGGTCACCAGCGAGCCGGGCAAGGGGAGTGCCTTCAAGATCAGCCTGCCCCTGTTGCCAGGTCCCCCCAGCGGACAACACCTGTCCTTCCTTGACCAGAGCTAGGGCCATTCTCGAGAAAACAGGTCTTAAAAACCTACAGCCCCAACCCCTTGGGCAGGCGCGGGCTGGAGATGAGATCCACGAAGATCTCCCAGCGACGGGCCGGATGGTCGGTGGTGCCACCCTGGGCCACCACCCAGTCCCGCACGAGCTGTTCGCCCAGGTTGTAGTTGATGACGTAGCTGCGGTAGGCATCGATGAAGCGGAGACGCTGGGCGGCCTGGGCCTCGGTACGCAGGGAATACTGCACGAGGAAGGCCTCGGCCTGGGCGCGATCCAGGTGGCCGTCCAGGTAGCCGCGGGCGGCCTCGTTGTCGGCGAAGGCCAGCACCTTCATCTCGGCCTGCACGCGGGCCCAGCGTTCGGCATCCGCCATGTCGAGGCCCGCGGCGGGGAAGAGCACGTCACGCTCGAAGGTCAGTCGCTCGGCACCGGGGAAGGCCACTTCGATACCGAAGTTGGCGGTGCCTTCGGCGATGAGGGACTGGGGTGAGAACAAGGGATAGACCGTGAATTCCACCCAGCCTTTGCCCCCGTCTTGACCAAGGTGCGCAGCCTTGGCGAAGCGCTGCTCCAGCAAGGCGTTGTAGACGTGGTGGCCGGGGTAGCCTTCGTGGGCGGCCAGATCCAGGGCCCGGTCGATGGAGAGAGGCAGGTCCAGGTTCACCTGGATCACGGAGCTGCCGCCGCCCTGGTACCAGTTGTAGGCAGACCAGGGTTTGTTGGTGACGTATTCGATGCGGAAATGGTCGGGCGTGGGCAGGGTGGCGTGGTTGCGGGTGCGTTCGCGGGCCTCGTGGATGGCAGCCTGGAACACCGCATCCACGCGATCCACCGGCACGATGATGCGCTCGCGCATCTTCTGGTAGCGTTCCTGCACGGAACCAGGCCCATCCAAGACACCATCCAGCCTCGCCAGGGCCGCCTGAAAGGTGGCTTCGGGTACATGCGGGGGACGCACCTGGTAGAGCGCTTCGGCCTCGTCATCGAACCTGAAGACATGGCCTCCCAGCCTGGCCACATGGGCTTCCACCGCCCCCAGTTGCCCCAGGAGGTAGTCGCGACGCACCTGCTCGTCGACGGCTACCACGGTCGCGCTCACGCCCTCCAACACGCGCCGGGCCTCGGCCCGCAACTCGGTCAGCGGCCGGGGATTCCCCGTTTCGGCAGCGGCCTTCAACGCTTCCGGCCCGTAATAGGCGTCCACAAAGTTGCCATCGTGGCGACCCACCGCCAGCACCAGATTCACGTAGTCGAGGGCCCACCGGGATAGCGTCATGAGATTCCTGCCTCCATGTTCCTGCATCCAGGTTGGCCGACTCCTGGGTCAGGCGTCAAAACCCGTTCGCGACCTTCATCCATCCGAAGACCAACGCCCCCGCCAGCAGCAGCCAACCCACGGGTGAACGGGCGGCGATCTTCAGGTCCTGCCAGGAGGGCAGCGAAGCGAACACGAGATTGGCCAACAGGAACACCACGGCCACCTCCGACCATGCCAGCTGTGGGTGGCTGCTCAGCCGCCAGAGCAGGAGGCCGCCGGCCAGAGGCAGCAGGGCCAAGGGCGCCAGGCCCACAAAGAAGGCGTTGTACCAACGCAGGTTCTTGAAGGCCACCGAGCCCAGCACGAAGCCCCGGCCTTCCCGCCGGGGAATCACCGTGAAGCGCACGGGCTCCCCGCGCAGAAGCTTTCCCACTGCCCAGTGACAGGCCTCGTGGCAGATGGTTCCGGGCAGGGCCAGCAGTGAACACAGCCAGAAGGAGCGCTTGGCCTGGTTCAACAGCCAAAGCACGCTGGCCATGGCCGCCAGGTAGAGCAGTACGGTGCCCTGCCCTTCCCTCAAGCCGGTCCAGCCCGGTGCCGTCAATCGCATCACTTCAGTCATGGAGCCCTTCGGGAATGATGGGCCGGGGGCAAGAGCCGGGGTCCTTGGCCCAGCTGGGCACCAGGCCCCACCGGGCCAACCCGGGTACCCGCGTCCCCTTCTCAGGGCGGACCACGATGACCCACTGGCCAGGGGCGATGTTGTAGCGCCGCTCCTCGCGGAAATCGGCGAGCTCCGAGGAGGCCGTGCCATCGGCAAGTTCCTTGGAGGTCGCATGGAGGGTGTAGCGTCCACACATGGGGCCAGGATAGCCCGGCCAGGCCCAGGCCGAGAACTTCACAAGGTTCGCGAGAAGGCCGCCATCTGTTCCACTTCCGCCGGTGTCTGGGGAGTCTTGTTGACCAGGGCCGGATCATGGCCGATCTGAATGAGTCGGGTTTCACTGGCCCGCCGTTCGCTGGTGCGAATGGCCATCAGTTTCACGCCCGCCCGCATGAGTGCGAAGGCCACGGCCTTGGCGGATTCCAAGGGCACCTCCCGCCCCACCCACATGGCGTTGGTTTCACCGCTGTTCTGGGGCAGGCCAGACTCCACCGTGATTCCAAGATCCTGAATGGCCTTGAACACGCGTTTCTGATCCACGCCTTTGGGAAAGTAGACCACGCGCAGGTTTCCGGCCACCTCCTTCGTGTGGGCCCCAAGGTGCTTCTGGTAGAGGGCATCCGCGCTGAGGGCGGTGGCCACCTGGGTGGGCGTGGCGGCCTTGGCGTTCTCGGGTGACATGCCGTTGCTGACGAGCAGGCCAATCTTTTCGGTGATCTGCTTGAGGTAGTCGATGATCGTGTCGAGGTTCTGCCTGGCCTGTTGTTCCTGCACCAGGGCGTCTGCCAGCGCCTTGGCCTTCTGGCTGGAGTCCTGCAGGTTGTAGGCGACGGTCAGGGCCGTGGAACCCACGAGGCCAGCCAGAAAGAGCCAGCGTTTCTTGCGATCGGATGGATCCAGGTAGAGGGAAGCGATGCCCCCGGCCAGGGCCACTGCGGGCAGCACCACATCCTTCATGACTCACCTCGCGACAGGTATGCAGTGGGGACGAAAACACCCGCAGCCCCCCGAAAAAGGGAGGCTGCGGGCCAAGGGGAAGGTCTACTTGTGGGCCAGCACAAAAGCCCGGACAAAGGGGGCGTCGTACTGGGACTGACGGGACCAGCCATCGGTGGTGGTGGCCGCCACGTAGAGGTTCTCGCTGAACCCGGCTACGGGGCAGCCGCCCGCCACGCAACCCAGGGGCAGATTGTCATTGAGCAGGTGATCCACGCTGCGGGACACGCTGAAGGACCCCGCTCCCACATCGCCATTGCTGCTGAAGACGCTGCTCACCCCGCGCACCACGCCAAAGCTGTAGGTGGCGAAACCATGAGGCTGGCTGGCCTGCCAGGCCAGGGTGACAGAATCCCCAGCACCATATTTGAGGACACCGCAGCAGGGGTCCGCCACCGTGCCGCCGATGGCTGGCGGATCGATGTTGGCGTGGCAGGATTCGTTGTTCACATGCAGCGTGATGACCATGGTGTTCCCAGCGACCAGGCCCAGGGTGGCCGCATCCACCGTGTGGATGGTGCCACTGAGATCGGTGGAGGTGGGCACGAAGTAGCGGATGCCCTTGGCGCCGATGTTCACGGGGTTGGCCGCCGTATCAAAGAGCTCCACGCGGATCTGCACCTTGCCATCCAGCAGCGCCGTCCCATCGGCGGTCACGGTGTTGAGCTTGCCGCTGGTGGTGTCTTCCACCGCATCGGGAATGCTCCACTGACCCAGGGGCGGGATGGAGGGGGGAATCTCGAAAAGGTTGCCCTCAGCGCCCACTGTCATGGGGCCGAGCGGGTAGGCATCGAGCACCAGGTCGGTGCCGAGCATGTGCGCGTAGTGGCGGCTGATGGCACCGAAGAGATGCTTGTAGGCCGTGTCCGGTTCCGCGTCCCGCTTCCAGGAAAGCCGGTAGTACTTCACACCAAGTGAATCTCTCAGGGAATTGTCGAACTCCAGGCGCGGCCGCAACAGCCCGCCCCAGGGAGCATCCCCATCCGTGAGGCCGAGGTTGAAGGAACTCGAAGCACCCAGGGCCTGGCCGGTGCCGTGAATGCGGCTCAGAGGGAAGTTCCCCACGGCCATGAAGAGCACCCAGTTGTCGCCGGCGATGACGGGCGGGCAGGGCGAACAGGTGATGGCCAGCGGATGCGAGGTGTAGAGACTGACCTCGGTGCCGCAGTCGTAGTCCCACCAGGTGTGGCAGGCGATGGGCGTGGGCGCGTAGATGGTGATGTCGAAGAACCCGAAGAGGCGCTGCGTGGCCTTGAAGTAGAGATCGGGCTGATCGGGATTGAGGAAGCCCTTGAAGATGTAGGTGCGGAAGTGACCGCACTCATCTGTGTAGGCCGTGCCAATCCGCCGCGTGGTGACGAACCGTGGATAGAACCAGCAGAGGATGGGGCGGATGAGGATGGCGTTGTCGATGAGGGCCTGACGGAAGGCCTGGTCGCTGCCGCTGAGGGCCATGAAGCGCAGCGTGGTCGAGCCGGAGGCTTCATGCAGGGCCGAGATGGCCGTGGCGTCCACCCGGTGGGACATCGCCGCTTTCAGTGCGAAGGGCGCGGGATCGGGACCGGGGCCAGGGCGCGGTCCCGGGAAGGGCCCCGGCACCGGCCCGATGCCAGGAATACGCTCAGGCGGGGGATCGGGCATGGGGATGGGGTTCACCAGCACATCCCGCAGCCGGTCGATGATGTCTTTCGGCAGTTTCGGGATGATGATCCAGATGGGATCCACCTCGTAGATCTCCACCGTGGCTCGGCATACGGGCAGGTCCACGGTGATGCCATCGCGCACGACGCGCTTCTGCAGCGTGCCCTTCACCAAGCACAGCCCCAGCAGCCAGGGCCGCCAGATATCAGGATGGATGGGTAGCTCCACCTTCAGGCGTTCCTCATCCAGGCCCACGCGCACATGCTGTTCCTGAGCACCGCGGCGGAGGAGTTCCTCCAGGCTGGGGAGTTTCTCCTCGCTGGCGGGGCCCACCAGCACACGCAGGCCCGTCGGCGCATCGCCGAGATTCACCTGGAACGAGGCCTGACCTTTGGCATCCAGGGCTCCCTGCCCCAGGAAGCGCCCGCCCTGCGAAAAGGCATAGGCCGCGGTGGCAGGACGCGACTCAGCGCCCTGGGATTGGAGGAGGGGAGCGCTGAGCGACACGCTCACGCTGCGGGTGGGGTTGGGCTTGGCCATGGTGGCTCCTTTGATCGGGGAGGAACGGAAGGAATCCGCACGCATCTACCGGCAATCAACGAGCCAAATTCACCTACCTATCCAAGTCATTGTCTAATTTTGAGTTGTAAAATATAGGCATTAATATCTATTTGCCACGCTATGACCCAACCCTGGCGGAACGCCCGAAACCAACCTCCTGGCTTGAGAGACCTTCCTCATTTTCACCCAGGCTGGGTGCCTTCCGACCCGGTGCAAAAAGCAGTCTAGCGGTTCCCTCAGGCTTCGCGCCAGGAAGGAACCGCCAGTCATTCAGGCCGGTCTGAAACGGTGGAACCTACCAGACCTTGATGCGATCTTCCGGGGCCAGATATAGCTTCTGGCCGGGCTTCACATCAAAGGACACATACCAGCTATCCAGGTTCCGCACGACGTTGGGGCGCAAGTGGCCAGGCGTGTGCTCGTTGGTGGTCACCTGCTGAAGCAGGGCCGCATCACGATACTTCTGGCGCCACACCTGGCTGAAGCCCAGGAAGAAACGCTGATCGCCGCTGAACCCACCCAGCTTTGGAGCAGGCTTGCCGTTCAGTGACTTGTGGTAGGCGTCAATGGCGACGTTAGCGCCAGCCAGATCCGCCATGTTCTCGCCCAGGGTCAGTTCACCATTCACATGCACGCCGGGCAGCGGTTCATAGGCGGCATACTGCTTCACCACCTTGTCTGTGAGGGCGGTGAAGCGCTTGACGTCCTCGGGCGTCCACCAATCGGCGAGCTTGCCTTCCTTGTCAAACTTGCGGCCCTGGTCGTCGAAGTGATGGCTGATCTCATGGCCGATGACCATGCCGATGCCGCCGTAGTTCACGGCCGGGTCGGCGTTGGCATCAAAGAAGGGCGGCTGCAGAATGGCCGCCGGGAACACAATCTCGTTCCAGAGCGGGTTTGCGTAGGCATTGACCGTCATGGGCGTCATGCCCCACTCGGAGCGGTCGATGGGCTTGCCGATCTTGTCGAGCTGCCGCTGGTACTCGTAGTCCGCCGAGCGCAGGGCGTTGCCCAGGGCATCCCCACGGCGGACCTCCAGCTTCGAGTAGTCCCGCCACTGGGCCGGGTAGCCGATCTTGGGGGTGAACTTGGCCAGCTTGGCGCGGGCCTCGGCCTTGGTCTTGGGATCCATCCAGGTGAGCTTGCTGAGGCGTTCATCCATGGCGGCGATGATGTTCTTCACCAGGAGATCCGCCTCCTTCTTGGCGGTGGGAGGGAAATACTTCGCGACGTACAGTTTGCCGACAGCCTCTCCCAAGGCACCGGTGGTGGCGTCCACACCGCGCTTCCAGCGCGGCTGGTTCTCGGGCTGGCCCGAAAGCGCCGTGCCGTTGAAGGCGAAGTTCTCGTTCACGAAAGCCTTGGGCAGCAGGGGCGCCGCGCCCTTCAGGGTGTGCAGGAGCAGGTAGTCCTTCCAGGACTCCAACGATTCGCTCACCAGCAGCTTCCCCGTGCCTACGATGGCGCTGGGGTGCGCCATGATCAGCTCCTTCTGATCCTGGACACCAGCAGCCGTCAGCAGCGCCGTCCAATCCACACCCGGGTAGGCCGCTTCTATATCAGCCTGCTTGACCGGGTTGTACAGCTTCTCGATCTGGCGCTCCTCCACCTTGGACCAGTGCACCTCGGCGAGTTTCGTCTCCAGTGCCAGGATGCCCTTCGCCCGCGCCTCGGCATTTTCGATGTTCGCCAGCTTGAACATCGTGGCGATGTGGGTGACGTACTTTTCACGGATCTCGGCGAATTTGGGGTTCTTCATATCCAGGTAGTAGTCCCGGTCTGGAAGCCCAAGGCCGCTCTGGCCCACATACACCGCGTAGATATCTGGGTTCTTGAGGTCCTGCTGGGGACCGACGCCCAGGGGAGAGTCCATGCCCAGCCGACCGGCCAGACCGAAGGCCCGAGCCAACTCAGTGCGGTTCGCGATGGCCTTGATGGCATCGAGGTGCGGCTTTAAGGGAGCCAGGCCCTTGGCTTCGATGGTGGCTTCGTCCAAGAAGCTGGCGTAGAAGTCGCCGACCTTCTGGGCTTCAGAACCAGGCTTCGCGCCCTTCTGCTTGGCCGCCGCTTCCACGATGGTGCGCGTGCGGGTCTGGCTGAGGTCGCGGAGCTTGGTGAACATGCCGAAGTTGGAACGATCGGCGGGAATGACGAGGTTCTTCAGGTAGGTCCCGCTGGTGAACTGGCCGAAGTCGTCGCCGGGGGCCATGCTGCGATCCATGCCGGCGGTATCAAAACCGAAGGTCCCGTATTCCACCTTGGGGGCTTTCGCCACGGCCGCACCAGGCTTCGCGGCCGCCTGCACGGGGCTGGGCAAGGCCAGGGCCAGGGCTCCTAGTGTCACTTTTGCTGCCATTCCTATTTTTTGCATACCTTCTCCTCTGATAAAGACTACCGAGTCTACGATGTGAATTCAGCCCGGTTTACGGCCTGGCGCCTGCCCTTCGTGCCTTCGGGCGAAGGTCACAATTGGTCCTACGCCCCGTCCCATTCATGTCTCGGAACGCCTTCCCTCTTGACGAATGGGCCCATTCGCGCCTGAAGGGTGCGGATTCTCGCCCAAGAAGCAGGTGATCTTGCGAGGCCTCAAACGCGGGTTTTTGTTTTATCGATCAATCAATTTATTTATGAGCGAAACCTCCCATGCTTTCCATGAACGGTGATAAAATTGGGTGTCGAAATTCAGTGGTTTCGCGTCCTCCGGGAGCAGCCACTCGCATGGAGGAGCCACCACCGTGAGCCAGCCTTTCAGCTCTTATGTCCACGGCATCGCGCGCTTGATGCAAGAGGCCCGGGTCATCCCTCTGGGCGGCATCCCTCCAACCCCGACCCCAAAGCTATCGACAGCTTCGCCCAGGGTTCTCGTATTCTCCCCCCACCCCGACGATGAATCCATCATCGGGGCCCTGCCCCTCCGCCTGCGTCGGGAGTTGAATCACGATGTGCGCGTGGTGGCCGTGACCCAGGGTAGCCGCGTGGATCGCCAGGTGGCGCGGCTCGAAGAGATGCAGGGCGCCTGCGACTACCTCGGCTTCGCGCTGATCACCACCAATCCCAATGGCCTGCTCAACATCAATCCCAAGACCCGGGACGGCAATCCCACCGAATGGGCGGCCGCCGTGGAGGTGATCGCCAAGCTCATTGCTGAACACAAACCATCGATCATCTTCCTACCCCACGACCAGGACTGGAACAGCAGCCACATCGGCACCCATTTCCTCGTGACCGATGCGCTGAAGACCTTCGGCCCCGACTACCGCTGCCTGTTGGTGGAAACCGAGTTCTGGCGGGCCATGTCCGCCCCCAACCTGATGATCGAATCCACGCCCGATGAGGTCGCCGATCTCGTGGCGGCCATCTCCTTCCACAAGGGCGAAGTGGTCCGCAATCCCTACCACCTCACCCTGCCCGCCTGGATGGCCGACAACGTCCGCCGCGGCGGCGAGATCGTCGGCGGCCAAGGCGGCACAGCCCCCACCTTCCCCTTCGCCACCCTTTACCGGATTCGGGATTGGGCCAATGGCGGCTTCGCGGATGCCGGCAGGGCCGGCCAGATCATCACCCGCGATGGCGATCTGGCGGGGCTCTTCAAGATCTCCTGATCTTCCCTTGCAATGGCAAGAGGCACTGATCCACATGGATCAGTGCCTCTTGCCTTCCAACCTTCGTGTCTTCTTGGTGAATCTTTCTGCCTTACACAACCTTCAACCCAGGTGCCGGAACTCCGCCCACTCGGGTTCGTTGGCAAAGACCCAGCGATGGTAGGCAATCTCCTGCAGTTCCGAAGCCGCTTCTTCGTCGACCACCACCTGGCAGCGGGGATGCAGTTGCAGCGCCGAAGCCGTGACCATGGCGCTGATGGGACCCTCCACCGCCTTGGCCAGGATGGTGGCTTTCGACTTGCCGGTCACCAGCATGAGGCAGCGGCGGGAATCCAGGATGGTGCCCACACCCATGGTGATGGCACGGCGTGGAACATTGGCCGGATTGCCGCCAAACATCGGCGCGTTCTGCTCCAGCGTGGCGGGCGTGAGCGCCTTTTCCCGGGTGCGCGAACGCAACGATGAAAGCGGTTCATTGAATCCGATGTGGCCGTCACTGCCGATGCCCAGCAGTTGGAGGTCGATGCCCCCCGCCTGGGCGATGGCTCCTTCGTAGCGCAAGCATTCCGCAGACAAGTCGGTGGCCATGCCATTGGGCAGGTGCGTGTTGGCCTTGGTGATGTTCACCTGATCGAAGAGCAGCTCGTTCATGTAGTGCCGGTAGGAGCAGGAATGCTCGGCCGGAATGCCAATGTACTCATCCAGGTTGAAGGTCGAGCACTGCGAGAAATCAAGGCCAGCCTGCCGGTGCATGTCCACCAGGAGCTGGTAGACCGGCTCCATGGTGCGCCCCGTGGCCATGCCCAGCACCAGCTTCGGATGCGCCAGCAGTTCCTTCGCGAAGATCTCGGCCACCAGGTGGGCGGCCTTCTGCTGATCGGGGAGGATGATCACTTCCATGGCGAATCCTTAAGCACGGCTTGAGCGAGCGTCACTTCTTGCCGACGAAATGGGCTTCAATCTCTTCCAGCGTCTTGCCCTTGGTTTCAGGAAGGAAGAAGAAGGCCGTGATGAAGTAGATGACCGTGAACCCAGCGAACAGGAAGAACATCGTGCCGTAGCCGTACTTACCCACCGTCGGCAGGAACACAGCCGCGATGGTGGTGGATACCGCCTGGTTGATGAGCAATGCGATGCTCATACCGTTGGAGCGGATGCGGGTGGGCATGAGCTCTGACAATGCGAGCCACACGCAGACACCGGGGCCCATGGCGAAGAAGGCGATGAAGGCAAAGGTGAAGACCGCCACCAACCAACCATTGCCGCTGCTCGGCACCGGCGTGACCAGGGCGTTCTCGATTTTGAGGGGCGCCGTTCGGGCGGCTGCCGCGTCGGCCATGGGGTTGGAGATCCGCGCCGCCACGGCTGCCCAGAAATCGCGGGGTACACAGGTTTCCCGCGTGAGTTTGATCTCGTTTAACGCGTCCGTGGAGCGCACGACCTTGGTGGCCGCGCGGAAGTCGCCGTAGGAGTAGATCACCACGAGGGTGGAGGGTTTGGTGGCGATGCTGCTGCCGGCCAGCAGCCTTGCCGCATTGTCCTGGTTGAACTGATAGGTCAGTGTCTGGTCAGAGGTCACCAGGGCCTGCAGGGTCTGGCTGCAGTCGACGCGCTGTTTCTCCACGCCCCGAAATATCAGTCCGGTCCCCAACAGGGTGATGATGATGCCTGCAGTGCCCACAGACAGGAGGAACTTGCGCCCCTTCTTGTCCACCAGCATCACAGCCACCATGGTCATGAGGAAGTTCACCAGGGTGAGGATCACGTAGCCCAGGTGGGCGCTGGTGTCGCTGAGGCCCGCCTGGATGAGGATGGTGGCGTTGTAGCCGATGATCGAGTTGATGCCCGTGGCCTGGTTGCAGGCCAGGATGATGCAAGCCATGACGAAGGGGATGACGTACTTCCGCTTGAGCAGCGATTCCCGGATGCGCTCACCAGCCGAGGTCTGCTGGTTTTTCTCGGAGGCGATGGCTTCCTCCATCTCCTTCAGTTCCAGCTCAGCCTGCTCTACGTTGCGGGTCCGCAGGAGGGCGGCCTTGGCTTCAGCCTTCTGGCCACGCCGGTAGAGCCAGCGGGGCGATTCGGACACGAAGAAGGCGCCGACCGTGAAGAGGACACCCGGCAGCACCGACACCCAGAAGATGCTGCGCCAGGCCAGATCCTTGAACGCGAAGAGGGCCGCAGCATTGCCGGTCTTCTCGATGTGCTCCACCCGGAAACTGAAAAGCAACGCGATGACGGCTGCCGCGAAAATGCCCAGGGTGAGCATCCACTGGAAGATGCCCGTGCCCTTGCCACGGCTGGCAGCGCCCAGGCATTCCGCCAGGTAGAGCGGCACCACCACGCCCACCAGACCGGCACTGACGCCCTGAAGGATGCGGCCCAGCACCAGCGGCCCGAAGCCCTGAGCCAGCGCGATCATGGGGATGCTGGCCACGAAGGCCACGCCGCTGAGAATCATCAGCTTTTTTCGGCCCATGAAGTCTGCGAGCAGGCCCGCGAAGGCCGTGGAGATGACGCTGCCCAAGAGCACTGCGGCCACGATGAGCGACAGCTGTCCGGCCGTGAGGCCGGCCGTGGCCTCCAGGTACGGCAGCGCGCCCGCGATGATGCCCACGTCGATGCCGTAGAGGAGACCTCCCAGTCCCGCGATGAAGAGCAGGTAGCGCAGGTTCCGGACCAGGGCCGGGTTAAGGTCGGGGGCGGGTGTCGTCATGGAATGACCTCGATCTGGTTAATTAAAATGATGTGTCAATATTATATACTCACACCCGCCGCACCTTCCATGCAAAGGAAGGCGAAATCCTGAAGACCTTCAGCTTCAACCACAGGCATGCCCGATACCTCGACTTCAGGCCAGGGCGGGCAGGCTGGCGGCGGCCACGGCCTGGCCCACGCGGCGGCTCTTTTCATCGGGCAGGAAGATGGAAATGGCCTTGGCCACTGCGGGGAACTCAGAGGCCAGGATGTTCTTGGCCTTGGCGAGAATGATCTCGCCGCCTTCGCCGGAGGTGACCCGGCCCAGGATCATGGCGTGTTCCATATCGTAGAACTCCGCGTACCACGGCAGCGTGTAGCCCAGGTAGGCGCCGATGGTTTCAAAAATGGCGCGGGCCCGGGGATCCCCCTGGGCCATGAGGGCCTGCACTTCCTTGAGGCGCTCGGGCAGGCCCATGTCCGCCGGGAAGCTGAGGCCCGCAGTGCCCGCCAGCTTGTCCACGGCCTGCTGAGAGAAGTAGGCGGCGCCCACGCCGGGATTTCCCGACCAGTCATCCGTGCCCGCCGTGGGATTGGCGTCTACCGTGCTGAAGGCCAGCTCGTTCAACCAGCCGGTGATCTTGCCGTTGCGATCGAGGAACCCCACGGCCTCGCTGGATCCCAGGGCGATGCCCAAAATGCCGTTCTTCTCGAGGGAAAGGCCCCCGGCCAGGGCCGTGACATCGCCATCGTTGATGACTTCCATGGGCACCTTCCACGCCTCGCGGAGCTTCAGGAAGATGGGGCTCACGTCCTGCAGGAAGCGCTCCTTGGGCACGGCGCGGAACAGGGAGGCCACCATCACCTGGTTGTCCACGAGGATGCCCGCCGACGAACCACCAATGGCATCCAGGCGGGGCATGTGCGAAGCCGCCAGCTTGAAGCCTTCATTGATGCAGTGGTAGTGGTAGGCGGGATCAGATTCGGTCTTGGGTGTCCATGGGATCTCCGTGCTGAAGACCACTTCGCCATCGACCACCGCCGCCACTTTGTAGTCGCTGGCGCCCAGATCAAACCCGATGCGGCAGCCTTGAAGATTGCCACCCAGGGACAGAGCTCCCTTCCCTGCCGGAGGAATGGCGGCGGGATCCATCACCACCAGTTCGAAGGTGCGGTTGAAGGCCTGGCCCATGATTTCGCGCTCAAACTTCCAGGGACCGTCCACGCTGTATTCGTCGGCGATGGCCGCGCAAAGGGCCTTGGGGCCGCCCACGGACACGCGCCAGCCGCCGCAGACCCAAAGCAGGCCGTTCAGCATCCAGGACACGTAGCGGAGGTTGTCCTCATCACGTCCGGCGCCCTGGGGGAACACCTTCAATTCCAGGCGGGCCACGCTGCCTGTGTTCTGCTCCAGCCCCACCACCACGGTTTCGTGGCTGCCATGGGCGGCCAGGGCCTGGCGATAGCGCTTCACGCCCAGCGAGAGGGGACGGTACTGCGGGTCCAACGCCAGCGGCTGGGCCAGTGGCACGTTGAAAAGGCTGTCGCGAAAAGTCTCGTGGCGGAACATGGCTACCTCACTGGGCATGGGTGGTGTGTGTCGGCTGGGCGTGCAGAGCATATCCCTTGGGTCCCGCAAGAGGCCGGTAATTCACATCCAGCGCGTCCAGACGCGGGAGATGCGTGCGCAAGCGGGAAAGGAAGGCTCCAGTATCGCGGCCTTCCCTGGGCGACCATAGCACTTCGGACAGGGCCGCGAGCCGAGGCCAGAGCATGTATTCCACGTGCTGGGACGTAGGCTGGTACTCGGTCCAGATCTGAGCCTGGGCGCCCAGGATGTGGCGGCGGGCGGCCTCGTCCAGGCCTGCGGGCACCGGCTCGTAGGCGTAAACCTGTTCCAGGGTCAGCAGACCGCCGATGGTGTAGGGTTCGGGATTTTTGCTCTGGTAGTGGTCGAAGTAGGTCCACTCGATGGGTGTGGCCACCACGTCGTGGCCTTCCTTCGCCGCCTTGGCCACCAGGTCTCCCCGGTTCCAGGCCATGATGGCCGCCTCGCGCTCGATGCCGCCTTCCATGATCTCGTCCCAACCGATGATGGCCCGGCCCTTGGACGCCAGGTGCTTCGCGGCCTGGCGGATGAACCAGCTCTGAAGCTTGAGGAGGGCGGGATGGTCTACGGTCTCACCCTTGTCGTTGAGGGTCTCCTTCAGATCCGCCAGGGTGGTCTTGGCGTCCACCAAGCCCAGGGCCTTCATGCGAGCCAGGGCCCCTTCGCTTCGGGCCCACTCGCCCTTGGGGCATTCGTCACCACCGATGTGGATGTAGTGCGAAGGGAAAAGGCCCACCACTTCGTCCAGCACATCCCCGAGAAAGGCCTGAGTCTTGTCGCTCACATTGAAGGTGCTGGGGAAGACCCCGAAATTGCCCACCACTTCAACCTTCTGATCCGGGAAGTTGCCCAGCTCCGGATAGGCTGCCAGGGCGGCGCTGCTGTGACCCGGCATCTCGATCTCGGGAACGATGGTGATGAAGCGATCCGCAGCGTACCGCACGATCTCGCGCACATCTTCCTGGGTGTAGAAACCGCCGTGGGGAAGGTTGTCGTAGGGCAGCAGGGTCTGATGGTCATCCCGGTTGGCATAGGGGATCACTGTGGCTTTGCGCCAGGCGCCGACCTCTGTGAGACGTGGGTATTTCTTGATTTCCAGGCGCCAACCCTGATCGTCCGTCAGGTGCCAGTGGAAGACGTTCAGCTTGTGGAGGGCCATCAGGTCGAGGTGTTTCTTGATGAAGGCTTTCGGCATGAAATGGCGCGACACGTCCATGTGGGAGCCCCGCCAGACAAAGCGTGGACCATCCTCGATGATCTGCGCAGGTACCGTCCATAGGGCCCCCACCACCGGGGCCTCCCGGAAGATCTGCGGTGGGAGTAGCTGACGCAGGGTCTGAATGCCATAGAAGAGGCCTGCGGGCTTCAGCGCCAGGATGCGAAGCCGGTCCGGCTTGACCTCCAGGCGGTACCCTTCGGCGCCCAGTGCCACCAGGGAAGGATCCAGCGCGAGGACGATGCCTCCCGGACCTGCCTTGTCCACCAGGGGAAGCTCTAGTCCCGAGGCGGGCCTGAGGTAATGCCTCAGGCAATCCCCCTGTCCCCTGGCTTCGCCAAGGGCACAAATCCGGGTTTCTGACCCTAGAGTAAACAAACCACCCAGACCCGTCTGCACGCGGGGCCTGGGGATGACCTCCTGGGCCGCCAGGCGGGAGATTATGGAAAATGCAGACATAGCAAAAACTATAACTATGTTTAATAACTTGTACTTAGACTCTTTAAGTCGGATGTCACAAATTATTTTCATGAGCCACCTTTTTCCTTTGACATGCCCCTTGGTGCCTATAAGATTGTTTTCACTTTCACGCTACCGCATTTGTAAGTTCAATGCACTAACAAAAAATACAACATTTCCATTCCCCTGGACCTCATGAAAAAAGCCACCCACCAGGCCACCAAGGAGCACAACACGACCCTCGTGTTGAAGACCATCTATCACGATGATCTGATCAGCCGGGCAGACATCGCGCGCTCCACGAGCCTTACCCGGACGACTGTTTCGGAAATCGTTACCGAACTCATCGCGGCCGGGCTCGTACGGGAAACCGGCGTGGGGCCAGCCACCATCGGCAAGCCCCCCATCCATGTTGATTTCGATGCCGGGGCCAGACAGCTGATCTGCGTGGATCTCGGCGGCGATGAATTCCAGGGAGCCCTGGTCAACCTGCGGGGTGACGTGCTGCAACGGCATGCCCTCCCCCTGGGCGACCGGAAGGGAGAGGCGGCCCTGCATCTGGCGCATCGGCTCATCGAGGGCCTCTGGGCCCAGGTGACCGCCCCCATCCTGGGCATCGGCATCGGCACGCCCGGCCTCGTGGATCCCGACAAGGGCATCATCCGTCAGGCCGTGAACCGTGGCTGGACCAACCTCGACCTCCGCGAGGATTTCGGCTCCCGCTACAAGGTGCCCATCCATGTCGCCAACGACAGCCACGTGGCCGCCCTGGCCGAGTGCGCCTACGGCGGCCATGGGCGCTCACCCAGTCTGGTTCTCATCAAGGTGGGCGAGGGCATCGGCGCGGGCATCGTGCACCGGGGCGACCTGCACACGGGCGAGGGCTTCAGCGCCGGGGAAGTCGGACACCTTTGCGTGCAGCGCGGCGGGTTGCCTTGCACCTGCGGCAACCGGGGCTGCCTGGAGACTGTCGCCAGCACCCCTTCTTTGCTGAAGCTGCTGCGGGAACAGGCCCAGACCGCCCCTGAAACCCCACTGGGGCGGGCCGTCACGGCTCGGGGTGTTTCCCTCGAACTGCTCCGGGAATTCAACGAAGCCGGCGACCCCCAGGCCCGTCTGCTGATCCGCGACCTGGGCATGCATCTGGGCGTGGTGGCCGCCAGCCTCGCCGGAGTTCTGAACATCCACAAGATCGTGCTCTCTGGCATGCCCGTGCATTTCGGCGAACCGTTGCTGGAGGCCATGCGGGCTGAGATTCGCGAACGAATCCTGCCCGAACAGGCCCGGGAAACCCAGGTGTGCTTCTCCACCGTTGGCTCCGACATCGTCATCCGGGGCGCCTGTGCCCTGGTCCTCCAGAAGGAACTTCAGCTTCCTTGATAGCTTTCCCCCCTCGTTCTGAGGCCCACGGGCCTTCACCCACAAAGGAGACATCATGAAACCAAGATTCGGTTCGGCTCTATTGGGCTTGGCCGCGTTCATCATGGGCGCCACCAGCCTGCATGCGGAGGAACCAGGCTGGTCCAGTTCCCTCAAAGTGCGCGCACTGCTCGGATCCACCAAGTCGGATCAGGACATGGCCAACGCCGTTGCGGGGAACAACCTGCAATTGGGCGGGGGCTTCGGGCTCGAACTCGGCTACACAATCGGCACCGGCAAGCTCACCGGGGAACTTGGCTACTCCGTCCTGGCGGGTGATGCCTACCTGGTCACCACCCCCAATCCCAACGCACAAACCGTCATCAACCAATCCACCTCGGTGGACTCCCGCAAGAACAAGCTGGAAGGACTGACGCTGCGCCTGGGCTATGAAGCCCCCCTGTCCGGCAGTCTCGCCTGGCGCGCTGGCCTTCAATTCGGCGGCAACAAGTACACGCACCAAGTGCTGGGCAACATTAATGGCACGTACCAGGGCAACGCCTTCGCGGATTCCTACACCTACGTGGGCACCAAGAGCAGCATGGCGCCCAGTCCTTTCGGTGGCCTGACCTACAACTTTGACGCCTCCAGCGCCCTCGAGTTCGGCGTGTTGCTGCTGAACTACTCCTCCCTCAACTATCAACATGTGGTCAACACGAAGAACCAGGCCGACACGGTCTCTACCAAGAGCCATCTGGTGCCGAACTTCGAAGTCGCCTACGTATTCCGCTTCTAACCCGGACCAGGGAGGACATTGACCATGAGAACGTCTACTCGGTTTACATCACTCTTACTTGGGCTGGCCGCGGGTCCCATGCTGATGGCCCAGACCACGTCCGGTTCGCTCAGCGGCGCCGTCAAGGGCCAAGGGGGCGCCCCCCTCGCCGGCGCCCGCGTCACCGTCACGTCCAAGGCCCTGTTCAATCCCAGGACCATCACCACCGATGACAAGGGTGAGTGGCGCGTCTACCTGCTGCCCCCGGGCGAATACGATATCGTGGCCGCCAAGGACGGCTTCGTGTCCTCGTCCTCCAAGAACATCCGCCTGGGCATCGGCGGCAGCCAGCACCAGGTCCTGGCCCTGACGGCCATCAAGGAGCAGAGCGCCGTGGTCGAAGTGATCGGCGCCACCTCCACGGCCGACAAGTCCGACACCAAGTCCTCGGTGAACTACAGCGCCGAGAACCTCCAGACCCTCGCCACGGTGGGCGGCGACCGCGGCTTCGCGGGCGCCCTGTCCGTGGCGCCCGGCGTCGTGAGCGAAACGCCCAACGGCAACACGGCCATCATCCGCGGCGGCACCATCAGCGCCACCAACTTCACGGTCAACGGCGCCGACGTCAAGAACCAGCTCAGCGGCCAGGTCGAAAACAAGTGGTACGTGGATGACAACATCGAAGACGTGCAGGTGGTGCTATCGCCCCTGAATGCCCGCTATGGCCGCGCTGCGGGCGGCTCTGTGAATGTGGTCACCAAGACCGGCGGCAATGATTTCGCCGGTTCCATCCGCTCCACCTTCAACCGCCAGACCTGGAACGCGAAGAGCAATCTGTTCCCTGTCACCGCCACCAGCGACCTGCAGCGTTCCTGGGATCTCGTCGTGTCCGGTCCCATCATCAAGGACAAGCTCTGGTTCAATGTGGCCTCCATCCTCAGCCCCAAATCCGCCAATGGACAATCCTTCAGCTATGGCGGCATCGGCTGGCGTGATCCCCGCGCCGTGTATCCCACCACTCTCGCCACTGTCGACGCGGTGACGGCCACCAACCTCGCCACGGGCGCGCCCATTGCCGGCAGCAAGGTCCCTACCGGGTATGGTTTCGGCTTTCCCCAGGCGGGCGCCCAGTTCGTGCAGGACACCACCAACAGTTACGTGGAAGCCAAGATCACCGGCGCCATCACGCCCGATCACATCCTGGAATACGCCTTCATGCGTTCCAGCAAGACCACCACCAACGCCGATCCCAACAACGATCTATGGCACAGCGTCCGCGTCCAATCCCTGGGCGACCTGAAGGATGACCGTAAGATCGACGGCCTGACCTACCGTGGCACCCTGGCCAGCAACCTCTTCGTGGAAGCCCGCTACACCGCCAACGAGGACAAGATCACCAAGCCCCAGGGCGATCGGAAATACGCGGGCGGCCAGGCGGCCGTCTTCCAGCACGGCCTCTATGCGCCGGGCTACACGAACAACCCCGCCGACACGGCCACCTTCGACGCCCTTGGCCAGCAGGCCTACGGCTACCAGCCCTTCGGCCCCTGGGTCTCCAACAAACCCTCCCGGCAGCAGTCGTCGTCCTACAACATCGACTTCAAGTGGATTCAGGAACTGGGCCTCGGCTCCCACGAGTTCGACTTCGGCATCGATGGCTACACCACCAAGTACGACAACAATGCCGACTTCAACACCACCGACCTGGGCGCCCTGAACCGCCAGTACGTCATCGGCGGCTACTACCAAAAGAACACCGATCCCACGGACCTGCTCTTCCCCGTCATCGCCTACTCGCCCGGCACCAACATCCAGCCCGAGGGTGCCTTCAAGAAGTGGAACATGGGCCTGGCTCCCACCATGATCCAGTACACGGGTCCCGCGGGCGGCACGATCAACACCAACATGCAGGCCCTCTACGCCAACGATCAGTGGACCGTCAACAGCCACTGGAACGTCATGATGGGCCTGCGTTTCGAGACGCAGAAGATCACGGATAGCACCGGCTCAGAGCTTATCAAGTCGAACACCATGAGCCCCCGCCTGCAGGTCCGCTATGACATCAAGGGCGACAGCCGCAACCTGATCACCTTCACGGCGGCCCGATTCCACGGCGACCTGCCCCAGGCCTTCATCGCCGCCTTCGCCACGCATCCTCAGAACAGCGGCGTCTACAAGGGCTTCAACCAGATCAACGGAGTCATGCTCCCGGCGCCCGGCTCGGTGGATAACTACACGCCCGATGGCGTGCATACCTTCGGCACGTCAGGGAACTATGCCGGTGTCCGCTTTGTCGATTGGTCCACGCTCATGAACGCGAGCAACTACGGCGTGCTCATCAACCAGTTCGATAATTCCAAGACCAACGTGCTGGATGCCGGTCTCAAGCCTGCTTCCATGGACGAGTTCACCCTGGGCTTCTCCCGTTCCTACCTGGATGGATCCAGCGTCTCCATCACCTATGTGAACCGCAGCTGGTCGAACCTGTGGGCCATCGGCTACAACTACCTGCCCAGCGAAGTGGTGCCCATCATTCCAAACACAAGCTACGGCATTCAGAAACACTTCTTCAATAGCAACGCCCTGACCCGCACTTACAACGGCCTGGAACTGGCCTGGGACATCAAGACCAAGAGCATCTGGAGCATCAATGGCAGCTGGAGCTACAGCCGCCTCACGGGCAATGATGAGCAGGGAGACGACCCCACGGGCAACTCCACCATCATGCAGACCAACCCTACGCCGCTCTTCTTCAATGCCCGATACCTCCAGTACATCGGTGTCTCCAGCGATGTGTACGCGCCCAATGGCCGCCTGCTCAACGACCTCACCAACCGCATCCGCCTGGGCGTCACGGCCACCATCCCCTTCGGCAAGGGCGGACAGGTCACCCTCAACTGGATGGCTCACTACACCACGGGCCAGCCCTATGGTTCCGTCAACTTTGGCAACCATGCCAACGTCGACTTGAGCGGATGGGGACTGCCCGCCTTGACGGCTGGCACCAACACCCCGCCAGCCCAGGTAGCCGGTTACACCTCCATCAACGGCTATGCCGGTGGCCGCAGGCCCTTCGAACAGAACGGCCTGGCGGGCGTGGATTTCCGCGCCGCCTTCAAGGTGCCCCTGCCCCTTTGGAAGCTCCAGTTCTTCGGCGATGTGACCATCAGCAACTTCTTCAATCACATCGACAAGGGCTACAACACGTCCTTCAACACGAACTACGACGCGGCCAATCCAAATATCGCGCCGACCCTCTCGCTCCCTGCCGGTTTTGGCACTCCCGGCGCCAATGGCGATCCCCGCCAGTACACCGCCCCTCGCACTGTCGTCGCCAGCCTGGGCGCACGGTTCTAGCCCCTCCGGGCGCACCAGCTCCTACAGCCAAGAGGGCCGCGGATCTTCTGCGGCCCTCTTTCGTGAAACTCTGGCTTCCGGGCATATGAACAGAAGGACAGCCCCTCACCGGAAACCAGTGAGGGGCCGACCGAGTGACATGAATGCCTCAGGCTGTGGCCGAGAACCGTGTCCCCACGGCCGCATTGCCGCTGGGGGCCGGTTGACGCTCACCGGCTTCTTGGGCGCCACGGGGGGCTTCTGCCCGCTCCGCCTGGGCAGTCTCCTTGGCCTCGCCATTGGCTGGCTTGGCGGGCTGCACCGCCTGAGCCTTCGGGGGTGCGACGGGAGGTGAGGATTGGACTCCTTGAACGGGACTCATGGTGTCCTCCGGGGCAAGGTCGATGGTATCCCTGCCATCCAAGGGCTCATCGACTCTAGCGAGCCCTAGCATGAGCTTATTCTTTCCCATTCCGCAATCAATGCACCCAGGGCAAAGAGTGCACACTGTGAGCTGCGCGCTTGGCACAAACGCCCTCCCTACACCCCTTGGATCATGAGGAGCTCCTGCGATGCATGACTTTTCCCGCCTCATCTTCGGCGTCTGGCGCATCGGCCAGTGGGGGCTCAGCCCGAACCAGCTGGCCGCCCTGATCGAAGGCTGCCTGGACCTGGGCATCGACACCTTCGACCTGGCGGACATCTACCACGGCTACCGATGCGAACCCATGGTCGGCGAGGCGCTCCGGACGGTCCCGGCCCTGAAGGCACGCCTGCGGCTCATTTCGAAATGCGGCATCGCGCCGATCAACGCCAGCCGCCCCACTACCCGCATTCAGCACTACAACACCAGCCGCGAGCACATCCTGGCCTCGGTGAACACCACGCTTGCGGCCCTGGGGGTCGAGCGGCTCGATCTATTGCTGATCCACCGCCCGGATCCCCTCATGGACGCCGATGAGGTGGCGGCGGCCTTCAGCGACCTCCAAGGCTCCGGCAGGGTGGCCGCCTTTGGCGTCTCGAACTTCCTGCCCCACCAGCTCGACTTGCTGCAAAGCCGCCTGGAGCAGCCCCTGGTCACCAACCAAGTAGAGATCTCGCTGCTACGCACCGAGCCCCTCTTCGACGGCACCTTGGATCAGGCCCAGCGGCTGGGTATGCGACCCCAGGCCTGGTCGCCCCTGGGCGGGGGCCGCTTGTCCCGCGAGCCTGCGGATACGCCCCTGGGCCGCGCTTTGGCTCAGCTGGGCCGGGAACTGGAGGCCACCCCGGAACAACTGGCCATTGCCTGGCTGCTGAAACATCCCTCGAAGATCCATCCGGTGCTTGGTTCCGGCAAGCTGGAGCGGATCCGGTTGATGGTGAAAGCCGAGGAGCTCACCCTGGACCGCCAGCACTGGTTCCAGCTGCTCGAAGCTGCCCGAGGTTTTCCTGTGCCCTGAACCAGCCTGACGGGACCGAATCCTTCCAGATCTGACCATCCGGCGCCGGAATGGGTGCCTCCGAAGACTGCGCCCGTGGATTTGGGCTCGACGGGAGCATCGGCCCTTGCTCGACTAGGAGGGTAGGCCCTGGTTCAGGGAGAGTGGCCCCGACGGTCGACTCCGCGAATCAGCAGACACGAAGCACCCGAACGGCATGTCCCCGAGGCCCATGAAAAAAGCAACGCATCAAGCCACCAAAGAGCACAACACCACCCTCGTGCTGCGGACCATCTACCACGACGACCAGATCAGCCGGGCTGACATCGCCCGCTCCACCCGCCTGACCCGCACCACCGTTTCGGAGATCGTCACCGATCTCATTGGCACGGGCCTCGTCAAAGAGATCGGCGTCGGCCCCGCCACCATCGGCAAGCCCCCCATCCATGTCGATTTCGATGCCGACGCCCGGCACATCATCTGTGTCGACCTCGGCGGCGACGAGTTCCAGGGCGCCCTGGTCAACCTCCGGGGAGAGGTCCTCCAGCGCCATGCCTTGCCCCTGGGTGAACGCAAAGGGGAGGCCGCCCTCCAGCTGGCCCAGCGCCTCATCGATGGCCTCTGGGCCCAGGCTTCCACCCCGATCCTCGGCATCGGCATCGGCACCCCGGGGCCTGTGGACACCGAACGCGGCATCATCCGCCAGGCCGTGAACCTGGGCTGGACAAATCTCGATCTGCGGGAGTGCCTCGGCGCCCGCCGCAACGTCCCCATCCACATCGCCAATGATAGCCACGTGGCGGCCCTGGCGGAATGCGCCTACGGCGGCCATGGCCGCTCTCCCAGCCTGGTCCTCATCAAGGTCGGCGCGGGCATCGGTTCCGGCATCGTGCTGGGCGGCAACCTCCACGCGGGCGAAGGCTTCAGCGCCGGCGAAGTGGGCCACCTGTGCGTGGTGCGCGGCGGCCTGCCCTGCACCTGCGGGAACCTGGGCTGCCTCGAAACCGTCGCCAGCACGCCCGCCCTGCTCCACCAGCTGCGGAACCTGGCCCAGGAGGCTCCAGGAACCCCCTTCGGACGGGCCTTGGCCGCCCGGGGGCCCTCCCTCGAACTGCTTCGCGAATTCAACGAAGGCGGCGATCCCCAGGCCCGCACCCTGGTGCGCGAGCTGGGCACCCATCTGGGCGTGGTGGCCGCCAGCCTCGCCGGGGTCTTGAACGTACACAAGATCGTCCTCGCGGGGATGCCTGGCCTCTTCGGTGAACCACTTCTGCAGGCCATGCGCGCTGAAATCGGTGCCCGCGTCCTTCCCGATCAGGCCCTCGAAACGCAGGTCTGCTTCTCCGCCATCGGCTCCGACATCGTCATCCAGGGCGCCTGCGCCCTGGTCCTCCGCAAGGAACTCAACCTGCCCTGAGGGTCAGGGTCGCTCCAACACCAACACCAGGTCCGAAGCTGTGGCACTCCAGGCCTCGCCGGTCATGGTGCCGAAGGCCTCGCGCACCCGCAGACCCGAGGCTTCCGCCAACGTCTCCAGCTCGGCCCGGCGCCAGCCCCGCAGCGAGACCTTCTGGGCGCTGATCACCTCGAGTGGTGACTCGCTGCCGGGGCGGAAGCGCAGGTTGGCGGGCGTGAAGGTGAGGCGGCCGTCGCCGTGATGGGTCATGAGGCGCAGGAAGACCGTCTCCTCTCCATCCGCCTCGCCAGGACGGAGGACCACGGGAAAGGTCCGTTCGCCGCGATCCAGAATGCGGTCGTAGTTGAGGAGTTGCAGCAGGAGCGGCGCACCCGGTGCCAGACATTGGGCAAGGCCCGAGAAGAAGGCTCGCACATCCGCCTCCTCGCAGAGATGGGGCAGCGTGTTCCCCACGCAGATGGCCCCGCCCTGCCCCGGTGCCACTCGACCCGCCAGCTCGGTGAGGCTGGCCTGGACGTACTGCCCCGCAGGGTCAGCCGCCCGGGCCGCTTCCACCTGAGCTGGGGAGAGGTCGATGCCGGTGGCCTCGAAGCCCAGGGCTGTCAGGAACCGGGTGTGTTCGCCGCTGCCGCAGCCAAGGTCCAGCACCCGCGGTGAGGGTCCTGTTTGCAACACGCGCTGAAGCAGCGGCCCTTCGCGTTGGAGGCGTTCTGGCCAAGCGATGAGCCCGCGGTAGGCCAGTCGTCCGTAGGCATCGGGGGTATCCCTGTTCATGGCCTGAGTCTACCCCGGCGCTGCCTCCAGTGACCTGTCTGCTACCTGGGCCAGAGCCAGCCGAACACGCCCGCGCTCAGCAATCCGTAAATGAGGGCATCGGCAAGGTCCTTGAGGGCGCTGCTCCAGGGCTTGCCCATCCAGATGGCCATGGGGATGCTGCCAAAGCCATAGGCCAGGAAGGAGGTCACGCCCACCACCCGGAACACCTGCAGGTAGTGGGTGCCGGGGGGAAGGGTCCGGCCCGCCAGATAAGCGGCCATGAAGGCCACCAGCACCGAAAAGACAAACCACTTGCCCAGGGCCGCGCCCATGGCGGGCAGGCCGTTGGGAGCCACCACCACAAAGGCCACGGGGCCTTCCTTGTACTTCTCCTGCATCTCCGGCTTTTCCATGTCCTTCATGTCGGAGCAATGGGGCAGCACGTACTGGCCGGGAGAGGGGTTGCCCTTACGAATGGCGGCACGGACATCGTCCTCGTTGGACAGGGCGTTGTAGTCCGAGGCGTGCCACTTGAACACCATGTGGATGAGGCTGCTGGCGACGAACACACAGACTGCCGAAAGCAGAATGGGAAGCCAGAGGTGAAGCAGGGAAACCTGGGCCATGGCGACTCCTTGGTTGTCGGAACATTTGTGGGGGCGTTCATTGGGGGCGTCCGTAGGGTGATCCCGCCGCCGACCTCGGTCAAGGGCTTCAGGGCTTTCGGGGCATTCGGGGTTTCCGGGGACCCGGCGCCGAATGGGCTCCGGTGGCGGCGTCCACCTCGTCAATCCAACCCGCTTTCGCACCGGGAAAGGCATCGGCATAGGGCACGTAGGGTTTGAGGTCCAGCACCGGCGTGCCATCCAGCAGGTCCACGCCCCGCAGGGTCAGGGTGCGCCCCGCCACGGAGAGCAGTTCCACCGCCGACAAGCCAATGGCATTGGGACGGTGGGGCGAGCGCGTGGCCAGCACACCCCGCTTGCCCTTCGGGCCCCGGGGCGGCTGCACCAGGGGCGCCCAGCCCTCGCTGAGGTGGAACGCGAAAATGAGCCAGATGCGCTCGAAGCCTGCCAGATCCCGCAGCACCGTCTCGGGCAGGGCTGCGTCCAACTCCAGCGTGGCCTCGGCCGGAGCGCCCGACTCGGTGCCCTCGACAACAGTGGGTTGGTGGGGCGCGTCGATGCGCCGGGCGTAGGGCGTGCGCACAAAACCGATGGGGTGGTAGGTGTAGCCGGAAGCGGTCATGCCTGAAGGGTAGCCCTGGGAGAGCGGCGGTGTGGGAGCAGCGCTCTGCGTTGAGGACCGAAGCATCGCGTTAATCTCGACCAAGGAACGAAATCTTAATGTCTTTTAACAAGTCAAAGCATTGACCCAAGGGCTTCCGTCATGGCACGGTCACTCCACCATCCCCCACGCCGGAAGGCGGTTGCTTCGGCTCGTCCCAGGAGCCCCATTCCCAAAGGAGTGCGCCATGCGTTCTCGCCATCCACTGTTCTCCGCAGGTCTCACCCTTGCCCTGCTGGGCTCCGTCGCCCTGCCCGCGCTGGCCCAAACCACGCACCTCACCGCCGTGGCCGCCGAGGTGCCCCAGACCGTGTCCCTCATCTTCAAGCTGAGGAACACCCAGGATCTGGAGCGCTTCATCACCCGCTCTGTGGATCCCCACAGCCGGCACTTCCGCGAATTCCTCTCCACCCGCGAATTCGCCGAGTGCTTTGGCCCCCGGGAATGGGAGCTGGGCACGGTGCTGCACTTCATGCGCAAGAACGGCATCACCATCGACGAGGTCTACAACAGCCACATGGTCGTCCGCGCCACGGGCACCACCTCCCAGTTCAACGCCCTCCTAAACACCGAGATCCACTCCTTCGAAGGCGAAGGTGGTCACCGCTTCCAGAAGCCTTCGCGAAAGCCCTGTGTGCCCAAGGAAATCAAGGACATGGTGCTGATGGTGGCCGGTCTCGACACCACGCCAGCGCTGCATTCCCACACCAGGCGTTCCGCCCGTTTGAATCCCGCCCTGGTGGGTGAGGCCACACCCGAAGTGGTGCTGCCCAACGGCGCCGCCGCGACCGGCGTTCCCGGCAACTTCACCGTGGGCGACGTGGCCAACCTCTACAACATCAACCCGCTCTACAACCGTCACATCAAAGGACAGGGCCAGACCCTGGGCATCGCCACCCTGGCCACCTTCGATCAGGCCGATGCCTACGGCTACTGGAGCGCCCTGGGCCTGACGGTGGCGCCGAACCGCATCAAGGAGATCGCGGTGGATGGCGGAGCCGGCACCAATGGCGCCGATGAGACCACGCTGGATGTGCAGCAGGCGGGCGGCGTCGCTCCGAAAGCAAAAATCATGGTGTATGAAGCCCCCAACACCACCTCGGGTTTCCTCGACCTCTTCTACATGGCCGTGTCCGACAATCGGGTCGATACCCTTTCCTGCAGCTGGGGCATGGGCGAGGCCTTCCTGGATGGCGACAGCCTCACGGCCTACCAGCAGGCCTTCATGGAAGCGGCGGCCCAGGGCATTCCCGTGTTCGCCTCCTCGGGTGATTCGGGCGCCTTCGATGTGAATCGCTCCCTGTCCACCCCCGAATTCTCACCGCTGAATTCCGTGGACCACCCCGCCGCCGATCCCTACGTCACCGCCGCAGGCGGCACCACCCTGCCCTTCACCCTCGCCCTGAGACACGGCAACGTCGTGGTGCCGCAGGAGCGCCCCTGGGGCTGGGACTACTTCAAGGACTACTATGTCACTTGGTACGGCCAGTACGTCTATGACCACTACCTCTTCCCCGTGGGCGCCGGTGGCGGCGTGAGCATCAACTTCCCCGCTCCCTCGTGGCAGATGGGTGTCGCCGGAAGGCAGACCTCATCGGCCGATTTCTCCACCCTGTACTACTATCCCAACTACACCCCCAGCACCCCCGACACCAGCGGTGCGGAGGTATTGGCTGACCTGCCTGTGGGCTACGCCGGTCGCAATGTTCCGGATGTGTCCCTCAACGCCGATCCGGAAACGGGCTACCTCGTGTACTCCGGGGGCCAGTTCTTCGCCAACAGTGGCGGCACCAGTTTCGTGGCGCCGCAGCTGAACGGCATCGCCGCCCTGCTCACGCAGTCTGCGGGCACCCGCCTGGGCTTCCTGAACCCGCAGCTCTACCGGATCTTCACGAAGCGTGGCTACGGCCCCAGGAGCCCCTTCAACGCCATCACCACCGGCACCAACCTCTACTGGCAGGCCGGCCCCAACTACAACCCCGCCTCCGGCCTGGGCACCCTGGATGTGACCAAGCTCGAAAAGGAACTCTGCGGGCACTGAAGAACGGATTGCTCCTGAAAAGGCCGTGGCGATCCGTCACGGCCTTTTCATTGCTTGGGTCTGCGACACGTCCGCCCGATACTCAGCCCATGACATCTTCCAGCGCACTGTCACTGGTCTTGGTCCTCACAGGGGTCCTTGGCCTGCAGGCCCAGGGGCCGGGGCGCAGACCCATCCAGGTGATGGGGCTTGAGGAGGGCTTGGCCAATCCGCTGGTGAATTGCATGGCCCAGAGCGGCGATGGGCTGGTTTGGGTGGGCACCTGGTCGGGCCTGTTTCGAACGGATGGAACCCGCTTCGAGCTGTCGGATTCCGCCCCGGGGGTCACGGTGCTAGATCTCGCCGTGGATGCCGGGGGCGATCTGTGGGTGGCCTCGGACCGGGCCCTCTCACTGCGCCATCGGAACCATTTCCAGACCCTGGGGCCGGCACACGGCCTTCCCGAAGGCGGGGCCTACCGCCGGGTGCTCTGCAGCCCCGAGGGCATCCATGTCATCCGGGAAGGCCAGGGCTTTCACAGCGAGGATGGCGCGCGCTTCACGCCACTCCCGGGACTGGACGACGCCCCCCTGCTGGACATGCTCTGGGCGCCATCGAGAGGCGGAACCTGGGCCCTGGGCGCCCGCGCGATCCGGCGCGTCCGGGATGGCCAAGAGATGTCCCTGCCAAAGCTTGGCCCGGGCGATAGCCTCGTCCAGGCGGCGGAGGATGGCGACGGTTTTCTGTGGCTGCTGACCCAGCGCGGGCTCTGGCGCCAGGCGCCGAACGGCACGACCTGGGTGGACCAGCTCAAGCACGTCCAGATGCAAGTGCCCACCCGCATGAATGCGAGTATCGGCGGTGGCGTGGTGTTCCATGTCCACGGCCAGGCCTGGTGGGCCAAAGGTGAAACAATCGAGGGCCACAGGCTCCACCGCTTCCAAGCCGCGCCGGGCGTGGGCGCGGCCCTCATGGACCGCGAAGGCGTGCTCTGGCTGGGGGCCTACGGCGTCCAGCACACCCTGGGCGAAGGCCTATGGCGGATCCACGACGAACAGGAAGGCCTGCCGGCCCCCGGGGCCTGGGGCATGACGCGGGACCATCAGGGGCGGCTCTGGGTCGGCAGTGGCAAGGGCCTCTGCCTGGGCGTTCCCGGTGGATGGAAGGTATTCCTCCCCGGCCGACAGATCCTGGGTGTCCAGGAAGATGTGGAAGGGGGCATCTGGGCCACCGGTGGACCCCTGGACGGGGTGCATCGCATCGACCCCACGACCCTGGAGGCCACCAGCTTCCAGATCTCGACGACCGAGCCCACGCAGTTCCGTGGCGTGGTGACTGGCCGGACGGCGCGCGAGGTCTGGGTGTTCCCGCGCTGGCAGGTGCCTGGGTGGGCCTTCTACGGCCATCAGGAAGGCAAGGCCTGGCGCTGGTCTCCCGTGCTCCTGGGCGACAGTCCCATCAAGGCCGTGAGCTACATGCGCAAGGCCCCCGATGGGCAGGTCTACCTCACGGCCCCGGGCGGGCTCTACCGGGTCGAAGGCACGCAGGCCAAGCTGGCGCTGCCCCGCCCGGCAGAGTGGGCGCCCCAGTATCTGACCTTCTCGAAAGCGGGAGAGCTCTTCCTGGGCAACAACGATTCCCACACCCTATTGAGGTTCAAGGTCGGCAAGACCGGATTCTCGCCATCAGGCAAGGTGGAACTGCCGCCGTCCCTCGGCCCCTACCTGTTGTTCACCATGGATGTCGATGATGCCGGACACCTCTGGGCTGGCACCAGCGAAGGGGTCATGCGGGTCGAACTGGCCACGGGCCGGGCCATCCGCTGGACCAAGGGCGAGGGGCTCCCCAGCAACGACTGCAATGCCCTGGGCCTGCTGCATGAACCCAACGGGGATACATGGGTGGGCACCGCCGGGGGTCTGGCCCTCTTCCAGGGTTCACGGGAACACGCCGTAACGGCCCTGCCGGCTCCACTGGTCACCTCCGTGCGGCTGCAGGGACACACCCTCATGCTGGGAGACGGAACCCTGGAGATTCCGGCCCTTCCCGGCACCCTGGAATTCCAGTTCCAGTGCCTGCATTTCGGCCTCCAGGCCCGCATCCGGCACCAGGTGAGGGTCCTCGGGTTGAATGCCAACTGGGAAATCCTGGATGATGCCCGGCTGGCCCTTCGGAGCCTGGGCCCTGGAACCTACATGCTCGAAGTCAGGAGCATCCTTCCCGAGGGGCTGCAGAGCCCCGTGACCAACCTGGCCTTCCGGGTCGCCCCGGCCTGGTGGCAGACCCTATGGGCCCGGGTCGCGACTGCGCTCGGTCTGCTGCTCGTGGCCCTCACGGGTATCCGGCTCTGGGTGGGCCAGCTGCGGCATCGCAACCAGTTGCTGGAACGCCTGGTGGCGGAACGCGGCGATGAGGTGGCCCGCATCGGGACCGAGCTGCTGTTGGCCAAGGAACAAGCGGATCTCGCCAACCGCTCGAAGAGCACCTTCCTGGCCAACATGAGCCATGAGCTGCGCACGCCGCTGAGCGCCATCCTGCTCTACACCGAACTCCTGCAGGAATCCGCCAAGGAATCCGGCCAGGTGAAAACCGTGCGGGACCTGGGCCGCGTGAGAGCGGCCGGCAACCATCTCCTCGCCCTCATCAACGATCTGCTGGATCTCGCCCGGATCGAGGCGGGCCAAATGAAGGTCCAGCCCGAACCGGTGCCCCTCGCCTCCTTCCTGCGCGACATCCGAAACACGCTCCTGCCCTTGGTCGAGGCCCGCGGCAACCGACTGGAACTGCAGATGGAGGGCGCGCCGGAAAGCCTGGAGGTGGATCCCACCAAGCTGCGACAGATCCTCTTCAACCTCCTCAGCAACGCCAACAAGTTCACCAAGGAGGGCAGCCTTTCCCTCAAGGTGGCGCAGGAGCCCCACGGGATCGTGTTCGAAGTCTCCGACACGGGCATCGGCATGACCTCCGATCAGCTGGGGCGGATTTTCCAGAAATTCGTGCAGGCCGATGACTCCATCGCCCGCAAGTACGGCGGCACGGGCCTGGGCCTCACCATCAGTCTTGAACTCTCCAAGCTGCTGGGCGGAACCCTCACCGTATCCAGCGAAGCCAACCTGGGCACGACCTTCCGATTGACCCTCCTGAGCGGTCAGGCGCCCGCAGAACTGGAACCCCTGGGCCCCACCAGCCTGGAAAGCGATCGCCCCAAGGCCCTGGTGCTGGAGGCCGATACCCTGCATCGCGACTTCCTCTCCCGGCTGCTGGGGCGGGAGGGCTACTGGGTGGCCACGGCGAGCCGCTGGGAGGAAGGCATCCGGCTGGCCCAGCAGATCCACCCGGCAGTCGTGATGGTGGGCCTCCGCATGGTGCATGACCAGGGGGAGCTTCTGCTTCGCCGACTGCAGCAGGAGGAACGCTACGGGCACCCGAAAATGTTCCTGGCCTTCCTGAGCGAATCCGGTGAGAAGGGCCTGATGGTGCCCCTGCCCAAGCTGGTGCCAGAGCCCTTCGAGGAGACACTGGCCCCTGAGTTCCAGAAGGGTGCGGGTCGAGCGCTCCTCCTGACCCGAAACGTCGAACTTCACCAGGTCCTGGGGCCGCTGAGTTCCTCCGCGGGCTGGCGGCTCGAATCCCACGAGGAGGCCAAGACCCTCCTGGAGTCCACCCGAGCGCAGCCCGCCGACCTTCTGCTGGTGGACCTGACCCATGCCGATGAAAGCACTCACCTGCTGGACCTCTTCCACCGGTTGCCCGACCTGGCCCCCCTGCGCATGGTCGCCCTCCTGCCCACAAAGGCCACGGGACCGGTGGGACTGCCGCAGTCGCGCCACCTCCACCGGCGGGAGGATCTGCCCGCCCAGATCACCCATCTGTTGGGGCACCGCTGAGCGTTCCGCCCGACGGTACGTCGTCCGAGCGATCCGCACAGATGCCCCTGCCCATGAAGGGGCGGAAGTATCATGCGTAGATGAGCCAAGACGATCCTCCCCGCCAGCGCCGGGTCCGCTACAAGGGCACCCACCCTCGCCGTTTCGAGGAAAAGTACAAGGAATTGGCGCCCGATCAACACGCCGAGGAACTGGAAAAGGTGCTGGCCCGGGGCCACACCCCGGCCGGAACCCACCGTTCGATCATGGTGGATGAAATCCTGGCGGCGCTGGATCCCAAGCCCGGTGAGGTGGCTCTGGACGCCACCCTGGGCTACGGCGGCCACACCCGTGAGCTGCTGCCCCGTCTGCTGCCCGGGGGGCGGCTCTTCGGCGTGGATGTCGATCCGCTGGAGTTGCCCCGCACCGAGACCCGCTTGCGGGAACTGGGTTTCGGCGAGGATGTCTTCATCCCCCGCCGCATGAACTTCGCGGGGCTGCCCCGTCTGCAGGCCGAATCCGGCGGCTTCGATGTGGTGCTGGCCGACCTCGGCGTGTCCTCCATGCAGATCGACAACCCCGCCCGGGGCTTCACCTGGAAGGCCGATGGGCCGCTGGATCTGCGCCTCAATCCCCAACGGGGCAAGTCTGCGGCAGACCTGCTGGCCTCACTGGATGAGCAGGCCCTGGCGGACCTGCTCGTGGAAAACGCCGACGAACCCCATGCCCAGGCCATCGCCCGGGAGATCCATGGCCAGGGCGTCCGGACCACACGGGATCTTGCAGGTCGCGTGAGAGCGGCGCTCCGCCCCAACGGGTTGGAGGACGATGACATCAAGCGGACCCTCCAGCGCACCTTCCAGGCCCTGCGCATCGCGGTGAACGACGAGTTCACGGTGCTGGATCAGTTCCTTTCCCTGCTGCCCGGTTGCCTCAAACCCGGCGGCCGCGTGGCCATCCTCACCTTCCATTCCGGCGAAGACCGCCGCGTGAAGAAGGCCTTCCAGCAGGGCCTGAGGGAGGGCATCTACGCGGAAGTGGCCCCCGATCCCATCCGCGCTTCTCCCGAAGAACGCCGCGCCAATCCTCGCTCCACCAGCGCCAAGCTGCGCTGGGCGCGGCTTCCGGGGTGAGCACTCACGCTACGGGAAATGCGCCGCCGCATAGCCGATGTAGGCAGCCGCCGGGCTAGCATAGTCCCAGTTGTTCAAGGTTTCGTCCGCGCCAAAGCGGCTCCGCCAGATGGCCGAATCGATGAGCAGCATTAGACTGGGTGAACTGGAGGCCTTCACCACCTGGTTGTATGGATCATCTGCGTGATCCAGGTAGCGATCCTCGCTCACGAAGTAGACCAGTTCATGGCCGCAGATCCAGATGGGCTGCACGGGGATGTTCACCACGCGCAGGGCCGCGTTGAGGAAGCCCGTGCTGCCGTGGCAACCTTCGGTGTAGTGTTGCGTGCCCTGGCCCGGGTAGCGGCTGTCGAGGGTGCCCAGCACGATCTTGGAGACCGGCGAGTAGCCCCGATACTGCCAGATGGCGAAGTCAGATCCGAACGTGTCGGCGCCGCCGTTCACGTGATAAAGGTTCTGGCGCATGTAGTCCAGGAAGCCGCCGATGGTGTTCAGCCGGGAGTCGCCGATGATCCCGGCGGATTTCAACCAGGGGTAGGTCCAGCGGGGATCCGTGAATTCGGTGCGGGGGCGGTTGTTGTCGCGCAGGGTGGGCTGGTTGGCCCCCGGATAGGTGCCCATGCCGAACTCGCCATTGGGCAGCAGCCAGGCCATGGTCGAGCTGTCGAAGAGCCAGCGGAGGCTGTCCGAGTTGGTGCCCGTCACACTCCAGGGAAGCTGATGCGACAACTCGAGCATCAGAGAGAACGCCACGTGGCCCGTGTAGAGTCGCCACATGTAGGCCTGGCTCACATCCACCATGGTCGAGCCCGCATCGTTGGCCACCTGCGAGTAGATGTTGGTGGGCTGATCCGTCAGGTTGCTGGAGGTTCCCCCGGGAACCATGGCCACCTGCTGGGCCCCTGCGTTGTACCAGGCGACATGGTCCAGGTAGGCCTGGTTCAAAGCCGCCTGCTGGGTTCCGGACCAGTTCGCCCAGGTGAGCTTCTGGGCCTCGCCGGGGGCGATGTAGTAGTTGTAAGGATCCCCGGCCTGCGTCTGCCACTTGATGGCGCCCGCCACGGTCGGGTGGGCCGTGAGCCAGGTGCCCAGATCCTGGAACAGCGACAGCACTGCGGGCACGCTGGTGGTGGTGCCGCCGAAGGCATCGCTGACCACCACGGTGAAACGGGCGCCGTCATCGCCCGCCGAGAAGGCTGGGGCCGTGTAGGTGCTGAGCGTGGCCCCACCGATGGGGGCACCGTCCCGGTACCACTGGTAGTTGAGGGATCCGGTACCCGAGGCCGTCACGCTGAAAGCCGGAACATCGGTCGGCGACAGGATGAGGCCGAAGGGCTGCGCCGAGATGACCGGCGGCTGCACCACCACGGATAGGACCGGCGCGGTGGTGCCCGTGCCGCCCACATTGGTGGCACTGACGGTGTAGCTCTGGGCCCCAGCCGCGACAGTGGGCGTGCCCGATATCTGGCCGCTGCCTGTATCGAAGACCAGCCCCGATGGCAGCGACGGACTGATGCTCCAGCTCGTGACCGCACCCCCGGAATTGTTGGGGACGAGCGTTGTGATGGGCTGATTGAGGTAGAACGTGTAGGTTCCCGTGGGATAGGCGATGTGCGGCGGAGTGACGGCGACACTGAGCGAGAAAGCCGGGGCGCTGGTGCCCCCGGAATTCGTGGCCGTCACCGTGTAGGTCTGGGCCGAAGCCAGCGTCGAGGCCGTGCCGGTGATCTGGCCATTCGAGGTGTTGAACGCAAGCCCCGTGGGCAGGGCTGGCGAGATGCCCCAGGTGCTCACCGGCCCACCGGTGTTGATGGGGGTGAGAGAGACCGGGGCCCCGAAGACCAGGGCATAGGTGCCGCTCGGATAGGTGACCAGCGGCGGCACCTCGTTGACCGTGATGGCCAGGGCCATGGTGGTGTAGCTGTAGGCGTTGGTGCCTCGAATGACGTAGGAATTGGCTGCGGAGGTAAAGGTGGGCGTGCCCGTGATGATGCCAGTGCTCGGATCCAGGCTCAGGCCCAGTGGCAGCGCCGGTGTGCTGGTGTAGGACGTGATGGCCCCACCGCCATTGCTCGGAGCATTGGGTGAAATGGCCACCCCTCGGGTATAGATCGCCGGGTTGGTGGCGTAGGTGAGGGCCACGGGGGGGCCCGTAGTCACCGAGGCCGTCGCCGACCGGGTGGTATAGGCGTTGGAAGCGGTCAGGGTGTAGAGGGTGGTGGTGGTCGTCCCGCCCCAAGGGGGCGTGATCACGACGGACCCGCCGGTCACCACACCCACGCCGTTGTTGATGCTCAGCCCCGTAGCGCCTGTCACCGTCCATGACAAGGTGGTGGATCCCCCGGCGGCCACGGTCGATGGCGAGGCCGAGAAGCTGACAATCGTGGGCGGTGGCACCACGGTGATGAACACCGAAGCCGTGGTGGTTCCCACCGCGTTGGTGGCCGTCAGCGTGTACGTGGTGTCCACCAGGGCATTGGGGGCCACCATGCCGTTGGGCGTCACGATGACACCCCCGCCGTTGTCGATGCTGGCGCTGGTGAAGTGGCTCAGCCCGCTCCAGTTCAGGATGGCCTGCTGCCCCTTGCCGATGGTGGTGGCCGTGGCCCAGAAGCTGCCGATGACCGGCAGCTGTCCCACATTGGCCGTGATGGTCATGTTCGCATTCACGTTCGTAACGGAGAGGGGGTTCACCGCGCTGGTCACGAAACCACCAGTGCCGGTCCAGTTCAGGAATCCATACCCAGGGTTTGGAACGGAGGTGACCGGGGTGCAGCTCCCCCCGGCGGCCACGGCCTGAGACGTGGTGCCAGACACGCTGCCCTGTGCCCCGGCCACGAAGGTCACCACGTACAGCGCGGTGAAGTTGGCGGTAATGGCCAGGTCGCTGGTGACGTTGGAGACCGTGAGTGGATTGGTGCTGGTGGTGGCAAACCCACCGGTTCCCGTCCACTGCAGGAAGTTGTAGCCTCCGCTGGGTACCGCCGACACCAGCGTGGCAGAGCCGCCATAGGACACAGTCTGGGATAGGGAACCACTGAGCCCTCCGCCCGTGCCCGCCACGAAGGTCACCGTGAACTGCTGCGGCGTGAAGCCCGCCGTGACGGTGAGGTTTTGCGTCACGTTGGAGACCACCAGCGGATTCGTGGCGGTGGTCGTGAAACCCGCACCCGTCCAGGTTGTGAAGCTGTAGCCCGTGTTTGGAATCGCCGTCACAGCGCTCGCGGAAGCCCCGTAGTTTACCGTCTGGCTCGTGGCGCCCGTGAGGCTTCCGCCCGCGCCCGCTAAGAAGGTCACGGTGAATTGCTGCGGCGTGAAGCCTGCCGTGATCGTGAGGTTCTGCGTCACGTTGGTCACCACCAGCGGGTTCGTGGCCGTGGTGGTGAAGCCCGTCCCTGTCCAGGTGGTGAAGGTGTAGCCCGTGTTTGGCGCGGCGGTTATGGCACTCGTGGACGCCCCGTAGTTCACCGTCTGGCT
>JAYVRY010000316.1:0-10728 GCA_043775845.1 Acidobacteriota bacterium | reverse complement strand
TTGGCCAGATCCACCACGTCTGAAAGCCGCGCCACGGACTGCTCCCGGGTCATGCGCAGGTTCAGCAGGTTGTGGGTTTCGCTGGTGGACATGGTGAGGTTCAACTCATCGGTGCCTGCGGCGATGGCCCGCTCCGCGCCTTTCAGGTTCGGTACCAGCGACGTATAGATCACGCCCGGTTGTCGGCGGATGCCTCGCAGGACTTCCTCGGCATCGGCCAATGCAGGAATGGCCTTGGGCGAGGTGAAGGAAGTGACTTCGATTTTCGAAAGGCCGCAGAGGCTCAGCGCATCGATGAGGGCGATCTTGTCTGCCGTGGGAATGAAGCGGGGCTCGCCCTGGAAACCGTCGCGTGTGCCCACTTCCTGGATGTGGATCCGGCTTGGAGGAGTGCCGGGTTGCGCGGCTGCAGCCATGGAATGCCTCACTTCCCTTGATGAACCTTCTTCACCATGTACCGGGGCCGGTCGCGCACTTCCTGGTAGATGCGGCCGATGTACTCGCCCAGCAGGCCGAAGGCGATGAACTGGCAGCCCACGAAAAAGAAGAGGATGGCGAACAGGGTGAACACGCCCTGGGCCGTGCCCTCGGGGTGCAGGAAGCGGTAGATCACCAGGCCCAGGAAGAGCAGGAAGCCCACCGCCGCGATGACGATGCCAAACACACTGAGGGCCTGCAGGGGCAGGAGGCTGAAGCTGGTGAGGAGATCGAACTGGAGGTTGATGAGCTTCCAGAGGCCATACTTGCTTTCTCCGGCGGCCCGCTCCGCGTGAGCCACGGGCACTTCGGCGATGCGCTTGGCGAAGCTGTTGGCCAGGGCGGGAATGAAGCTCGAGCGCTCCTTGCAGAGCAGCATGGCGTTCACCACATCGCGCCCATAGGCCCGCAGCATGCAGCCGTAGTCATTCATCTTCACGCCCGTGGTCCTGCGGGTGACCGCGTTGACGATCTTGCTGGGCATGGTGCGGAAGAAACTGTCGTTCTCCTTGCGGCCCTGGCGCCAGCCGCCCACGGCATCGAAGCCTTCTTCGACTTTCGCCACCAGCTTGGGAATTTCTTCGGGTGGATTCTGAAGGTCGGCGTCGAGGGTGACCACCACCTCACCGGAGGTTTCGGCGAAGGCCCCGAAAATGGCGCTGTGCTGCCCGTAGTTCCGGTTGAACTCCACCACCTTCACCCGGGGCTCGGTCTTGGCGATGTCCAGGAGCAGGAGCAGGCTCCGGTCCCGACTGCCATCATCCGTGAAGACGATTTCCCAGGGTTTGGCCGGATCGGCGAAATGCTCCGTCATCACCTTGGACAAGCGCCCCCACAGCACGGGGATGTTCTCCTCCTCGTTGTAGATGGGGATGACGATGCTCAGGTAGATGCTGGGATTGGCGTCCATGGGCGCTCCGGAGTCTTCATTCTAGTAGGATCAAAGGCAGTATTAGGGAGTGTGCCATGCCCGAGCCCAAGATCCTGCTGGTGGAAGACGAGCTCAGCCTGGCCGAGGGCATCAAGCTCAACCTTGAAATGGAGGGCCTGGTCTGCACCTGGATCCCCCGTGGAGACGAGGCCCTGAAGGAGATTCTGACGGAATCCTATGATCTGGTGATCCTCGACGTGATGCTGCCCGGCCTGGATGGATTCACCATCTGCGAGCGGGTGCGGGCCGCCAAGAATTTCACGCCCATCCTGTTCCTCACCGCCAAGAACACCGACGATGACCGCGTCCACGGCTTCGAAACCGGCGCCGATGACTATCTGGGCAAGCCCTTTCAGGTGCGCGAACTGCTCCTTCGGGTGCGGGCCATCCTTCGGCGCGAATCCTGGTACAAGAGCCGCGAGATCAGCAGCCGACAGCCGTACGGCGTCTACTGGGTGGACTTCGACAATTACTGTGGCGAGGGCCCTGGGGGCGCCTTTCAGCTGGGCGTGAAGGAATCCATGATCCTCAAGCTCCTCATGGAGCGATCCGGCCAGGTGGTCAGTCGTACCGACATTCTGGACAAGGTGTGGGGCGAGGATGCCTATCCCACCAGCCGCACCGTGGACAACTTCATCGTCCGCATCCGTCGCGTCATGGAGGACGATCCCCACCACCCGCGCTGGGTCCATACCATCCGTAGCGTGGGTTACCAGTTCGATCCTGAAGGCAAGCAGCGCAAGGTCGAGGAATGACGTTTCATTGATAACCGCAAGGTTTGAACTTTCGAGAACCTTGACTCACTGGTGGATGTCCCTATCCCACTGATGCCCAGTGGGGTTCACAGGAGTCACCATGACGCGCAATGCCCGTTTGGCCGCCGTATCCCTGGCGGTGCTTATTCTCGGCCCATCCACAGCCAGGGCTGAAGAACCCAGATACGGCCTCCAAGTTCATGTGAGCGCCCCGACCGGGGACCTGAAGACAGCGGTCGACAACAAGCCCGGGGCGGGATTGGGCGCCCATGTCACCTTCGATCTGGGCGGTGGCCACATGCTCAGGCCGCGATTCGACGCCGTGTTCTTTCCCGAGGGCACCTTCAATGGCTTCAAGACCAAGGCCAACGACCTCAGCCTCGGCGGTGACTATCTCTTTTTCCTCGGCGGAAAACCCGAGGGGCTCTACTTGACCGCAGGAATCGGACTCCACCGCTGGAGCGTGGACAGTACGACGCCAGCCATGGGCTCCGCCGTGGCGACTTCGGGATCCCAGTCGTCCTCCCGGTTCGGGTACGCCGCAGGATTCGGCTACAACTTCAACCGTGCGATGGGAGCCGAGCTTCGCTACATCAGCACCCACTATGCCAATCAAACCGCCTGGGACCCGGCGGCCAATTCGCTGCAAGCTGGTGTGACCTTCAGGTTCTGAGCGCATCCAGAAACCTTGGCGACAAAATAAAGTCGGGGCGCGCCCGCGCCCCGACTTCTGTGAAAAGAACCGCCTACTTGATCTCGAAATCCCGGCTGCGGCCCAGCTTCTGAATGGCCATGGCCTGCTCCGCGAGGGTCGCGGCGGGCGTGCCCTGCTTCACTTCGGTGAGGACCGTTCGCTTCTCCTCACCCTTGCTGAACTTGCTGTCGCCCAACACGGGCTCGAAGGAAGGCAGGAGAACCAGCTCGCCAACGGGGCCCTCGGGCGCCTTGGAGCCGGTGATGTCACCAGCCTTCGCCAGCAGGGTGGCACCGGGCGTGGCGCCCAGGCGGCGCAGGTCCAGCCAGCCGAAACCAGGGTCGCGCAGCAGATCCAGGTCGTCCTTCTGCAGCCAGGTGGCCAGGTCGCCCAAGGCCTTGGTCTGCACGGGATCCGGCAGACGGCGGCTCTTCTTCGCGCCGTTGACTTCGACCTCTTGCGGGCTGAGTTCGATCCAAGCCTGGGCGCGCTTCACCCAGAGGGATGTGATGGCCTTCTGCTCTGCAAAGCCTTCAGGTGCCTTGGGGCCCTTCGGGGCCTTGGCCTTCTTGCCCTTCTTGCCTGTGGCGGGCGCCTCGGGCTCGGCCCAGGTGGGCGCCACGGCATCCACCTTGGCCTCCAGCAGCAGGCTCTTGAGCTTCGCCAGTCGGGGTTCCAGGCCCTTGGGCCCGGTCTTGGCGGCGGCGCGGGCCGCAGCCTGCAAGCCCTTCCAGGTGCCTTCCAGCAGGAGCTTCTTTCCGGCGCCATCATAGAGACCATGGTTGGCGTTGAACGTGACCAGGTAGGCCTCCACGGCAGGCAACACGCCTGCGTGCTTCTCGGGGATATCCAGCTTCGCCTTCACCATGGCTTCCAGCGCGTCGCGCACTTCCACGGCCCGGGGATGGCTGCGGTAGAGGCCCAATTCGTGCGCAGCGAGGGCAGTCCGGTGCAGGGTGTAGGTCAGCTTCCGCTGGCTGGGGCGCAGCTGGTCAAAGGTCTTCGCATCGACGGGAGCCTTGGCTTCGGCGGGGGCCGGGGCTTGAGCTGGCTTGACCTCCTCGGCCTTGGCGGCAGGGGGAGGCTCCGGCTTCACGTCGGCCGGTTTGCCTTCGGGCGCGGGCTCCTGGACGGGGGCGGGGGGTGGTTCAGGAGGTGGCGTCTGAGCCCAGAGGCTCGATGCCACAAGAATGGCCATGACCCAACTTCGCTGCATAGGTGACTCCCGGGTGAGGGTGCTGTGGAGGTCCCCAGTATGCCGCAGGGGACGGTCTCACGCCTCGACCGGAGTCTCTAGGAGCCGTTCGAGACTTTGCTTGAGTTGCTTTAGATCGAAAGGTTTACCCAGGTAGGGCACCTGGCTGGCCTCCAGGAATTCCCGCGTTTTCACGTCGAAGGAATCCCCAGTGGTGTAGAGGATCCGCCGGGTCATGGCGGGCCGCTGGACCTTCAGCCAGTCGAACAGATCCACGCCTGACAGCCCCGGCATCCGAATGTCCGAGACGATCACATCGAAGGTCTGGCCTTCCAGTTTCTGGATGGCTTCATCGCCCCGGGGACTGGATTCAACCTCCATGCCCCAGGCGCTGAGGGCGTCCACGAGGCACTCCAACAGGAAGCTTTCGTCATCCACCACCAGGGCCTTAGCCCCTTTCAACCCCACGGGAGTGGCAGGCGGAACCTCGGCGAGAGCCTGGGCTTCCACCCTGGGCAATTCCAACAGGAAGGCGTTGCCAAGCCCTTCCTGGCTGCGGGTGCTGAGGCGTCCACCGTGCTGGCGGACGATGATGTCGGCGATGGGCAGGGCCAAGGCCTCCGTCGTGGTGGCAAAGGCCGGATCGAACAGTTCGGCCTGGCGGAGTTCGCCAATGGCCGTGCCGGTGTCCTGGACGACCACCTGGAGGCTGTCGCCGGAGGACCGGGTCGCCACGCGCAGGCGCTTGATGGGGCTCATGGCCATGACCTGGATGCCATTCAGCAGCAGGTTGGTGAGGGCCTGGACCATCAAGCCCGCATCCAGCACCGTGGTGGGCAGGGCCGGGTCGAGGTTCATTTCCACGGTGATGCCCATGCGTTGGGCCTTGGCCTCCACCAAGGAGGTGGCCTCCCGCACCAGATCATTCAGTTGCACGGGCAGGGGCCGGGGGCTGGGGGGATTCAGCACGGTCTGCAGCGGCTGCAGCAGGGCCTGAATGGAATCCACGGCCTTGGCTAGGCGGGTGGCCTGTTCAGCCTGGTGTGGATCCATGGAGGACTCGGCGATGAGGCGGGACTCCAGCAGGACCGGCGTGAGGCGGTTGGCGGCTTCATGAAAGAGCGAAGGAACCAGGCGGCCCAAGGCCTCGTGCTTCTGGGAGGTGACCAGGCGATCCTGCAGGTCCTTGTGTTCTGACTGGTCCCGCAGGAGGGCCGAGTAGGCCAGCACTCGGTCATCGTTCCCGCGGATCGGGGCATAGGTGATGAGGGCGGGAAAGGTGATGCCACCTTTGCGCAACCGGGTGGTCGCCATGTCGCGAACCACCTGGCCGTGTCCCACCTGCTGAGCCACCTGTTCAAGCTCGCCAAGCAGATGGTCGGGCGTCAGCTGGGAGATGCTCCGGCCCACGATTTCGGGGCGGGTGTATCCGAAGATCCGCTCGGCCGCCGCGTTCCAGGTGAGGATCTTGCCATCCGGCGCGTAGGAGATGACCGCCTCGCCGATGTTCTGCACCAGGCCTTCCAGGTATCTCCGGGTCTTCAGGTTGTCCTGGTTGGCCCGTTCCAGCTGCGTGTAGAGCTGGCTCATTTCCTCATTCTTTTTTTCCAGCGTGTCCTTGGTCTGCTTCAGCTCCGAATAGAGTCGGGCCGTTTCCATATTGGATTTGAGGGCGTCCTCCAGCAGGTCCTGGGCATCCGCAACCTTGCCAGGGGTCAGGTCGGCCACGCTCACATTGCTGTGCCGCAGAACCGTCGATTCCACGGCCTGGGCCAACGGTGCGTCCTGGGGCGGCGGCAGTTCGCGCATGCCCCTGCGCACGTTGGATTCGATGAGATTCAGCATCTCGTCGAAATCCTTGATCTTCTTGTCGAGGTGGTATTTCTTGAACGTGTAGCCCACCGTCTCACGGGTGATCGCGAGGAAGCTGTCCAGCACGCCCGTGCCGCGGTTGGCCACGGATTCGAAATAGGGCACGCTGCGGAAATTCAGGCGACGGTTCATGACGCCCACGGCCAAGGCATCCGGCAGGTCCCGTTTGTTGTACTGGATGACGAAGGGGATCTGCTTGATGTTCAGGCGATTCGCGTTGAGGTTGTGATAGAGGTTCGACAGCGAATCCACGTTGTCCTGCATCTTGGCTTCGCTGGAATCGGCCACGAAGACCACGCCATCCGCCCCGCCCAGCACCACGCGCCGACTGGCGTCGTACTGCACCTGCCCCGGCACGGTGTAGATCTGCAGGTGGATGGCGTTGCCATAGATATAGCCCAGGTTGATGGGCAGCAAATCGAAGAAGAGGGTGCGGTCCTCTTGCGTGTTGACGGAAAACATCTCGCCGCGCTGCTCGTCCGAGCACATGGCGTGCAGGGATTGCAGATTGGTGGTCTTCCCGGACAAGCCTGGTCCGTAATAGACCAGCTTGAGCAGGATCTCGTTCGCACGGGTATTGAACTGAACCATGGGTTCGCCAGGAAAAAGTTGAGTTCAGCCTAACACGGGGAATCCCGGGTTTGACTGCCCCTCCATTTCAACGTCAAACCCCGTGATAGCATGAGCTTTTTCACACTTTCGAGGGTTCTGGCGCGATGACCGTATCGACCCCTGCCGCCATCTTCGTATCGGTATGCCCTGCGGGCATACGCGAGGCTGCCCCTGCGGATTGCCTCGACAACTCGGGCTTTGGGAGCACGCGATGACTGCGTCGACCCATGTGGCGATCATCATCTCGGTATGCCCTGCGGGCATACGCGAGGCCGCCCACGCGGATTGCCTCGACAACTCGGGCTCTGGGGGCACGCGATGACTGCGCCTACCCATGTGGCGATCATTATGGACGGCAACGGCCGTTGGGCGGCTCAGCGGGGGTGGCCGCGCATCAAGGGGCACAAGACCGGCGTGCAGGCCGTGGAGCGGATCCTGGAGGCGGCTTCGGATGCGGGCATCCAGCACCTGAGCCTCTATGCCTTTTCCACCGAGAACTGGAAGCGCCCCGTCCTGGAGGTGGGGGCCCTCATGGCCCTGCTTCGGATGTATTTGCGGATGTTCATTCACCAGCTCACCAACAAAGGTATCCGTTTCCATCATTTAGGTTCGACCGAGGGCATGCCGAACGGCATCCTGGCCGATATCCGGGCCCTGGAACGGGCCACGGCGCACAACAAGGGCATGACCTTCCACCTGGCCGTGAATTATGGATCCCGGCTGGAACTGGCCCAGGCCGCCCGCCGTTGCGCGGAGGATGGCCTCCGTCCTGATCAGATTGATGAAGGGGCCCTGGCCTCGCGTCTCTGGACGGCCGGGGTGCCTGATGTGGACCTGCTCATCCGCACCAGCGGCGAACACCGCATTTCCAACTTCCTCCTCTGGCAATCGGCCTATGCCGAACTCTACATGACCGACCTCCTCTGGCCTGATTTCGGCCCGGCCGAACTGAAGGCCGCACTCGAGGACTACGCCCAGCGCGAACGCCGCTTCGGGGGGATCTGATGGAACGCACCACACCCAAGGTCGATACCAAGAACATGACCGTGCGCATCACCACGGCCCTGGTGTTCGGCATCTTCTTCTTCAGCCTCCTTTGGTTCGGCGACCAGCCCTGGGCCCCAGGGACCTACCTGGCGATCATGGCCCTGGCCGTCCTCATGGGTGTGCGGGAAATGACTCTCATGGCCCGAGTCCGGGGGTTCAATCCCTCGCTGGTGGCGGGCGTGCTGGTGGCTTGGGGCCTCATGGCCCATTTCTTCCTGGCCACCGGGAACAAGGACCCCCTTCCCCTCTGGTTGGTGTTCACCTGCGGCGGACTCCTCATTCATTTCGGCGCTCTCTTCTTCGATTCCAACCTGGAAGAGGCCCTGCCCAGTCAGGCCATCACCTGGCTTGGGGCCCTCTACATGGGCTTCGGCCTGGGCTTCCAGCAGAAGCTCTTCATGCTGCAGGGCACCCTGCCCAAGACCGGCAGCCGCCTCATTCTTTCGCTCTTCATCATCACGTGGTTCGGTGACACGGCCGCCTACTTCGTGGGCAGCTACTTCGGCAAACGCAAGCTCGCACCCAAGGTCAGCCCCAAGAAGAGCTGGGAGGGCGCCTTCGGCAACCTGGGCGGCAACCTCCTCGGTGCCCTGCTCATGAAGGCCACTGTCTGTCCCGAGTGGACCCTGGTGGATGTGGTGGCCCTGGGCCTGCTGCTGGGCACCGTCGGGCAGCTGGGTGACCTGGTGGAAAGCACCTGGAAGCGCAGCGCCGGCGTGAAGGATTCCAATGCCGGCAGCGTGTCGATCCCCGGTCATGGCGGCATGCTGGACCGGGTGGACAGCCTGGTCTTTGCCGCGCCGGTGCTCTACGCCTACGTCCATTTCGTGCACGGATTCAACTGAGGTGCGAACCCTCGCCATCCTTGGCTCCACCGGGAGCATCGGCACCTCCACCCTGGATGTCGTTCGGGCCCATCCCGAACGGCTGAAGGTGGTCACGCTGGCCGCAGGGCGGAATCGAGAATTACTGAAGTCACAGTGCGAAGTCTTCCGGCCCCGTTGCGTCTCTGTGGGCTCGCAGGAGGATGCGGATTGGCTTCGAAGCAACCTCTCCTACCGACCTGATTTTCATTGGGGTGATGAAGGTCTCCTGGCCTGTGCGCTGCATCCCGATGCCGATACCGTGGTGGCCGCCATCGTGGGCAGCGCGGGGTTGGCCAGCACCGAGGCCGCTCTGCGGGCCGGTCGCCGGGTTTGCGTGGCCAACAAGGAATCCCTGGTGGTGGGTGGGGCCCTCATGCACGAGGCCGCCCTGGCTGGAGGCGGCGAGTTGCTGCCCGTGGATAGCGAACACGCGGCCCTGCACCAGCTGCTGGACGGACGCGCTCCCGCCTCCATCCGGGAAGTGCGCATCACGGCCAGCGGCGGGCCCTTCCGCGATTGGCCCCTGGCCCGCATCCAGGCCGCCACCATCGAACAGGCCCTCAATCATCCCACTTGGAAGATGGGGCCCAAGATCACCATCGATAGCGCCACCCTCATGAACAAGGGGCTGGAGGTCATCGAGGCCTCGGTGCTCTTCGGGCTCACGGCGGAACAGGTGGCCGTCACGGTGCATCCCCAAAGCCAGGTCCACGCCATGGTGGGCTTTCACGATGGCAGCTACCAGTTGCAGGTCTGCGCCAACGACATGAAGCTGCCCATCCAGTACTGCCTGCTCTTCCCCGACAAGCAGCCGGGCCCCGTGGCCCCCTATCCCTGGGATGAGGCCCGGACCTGGACCTTTGAAGCCCCCGACCTGGCGCGGTTCCCCTGCCTGGGCCTCGCCTTCCATGCATTGCGGGAGGGGGGTACGGCTCCCGCCCTGCTCAATGCCGCCAATGAGGTGGCCGTGGCCGCTTTTCTCCAGGGACAACTGGGCTTCTGGGACATCCAGGCCTGCAACCAGGAAACCCTGGCCCGTATTCCCTCCCGGCCCCTGGAGTCCCTGTCTCAAGTGCTGGATGCGGATCGGGCCGCGAGGCGTCATGCTGAAGGATGGGTCCAAACCCGGGCCTGATCATTCGGACATCCATGAACCGCCTTCGCCTGCCCCTGTCGCTCTCTCTGTCTGTCGCCGTGGTGTTCCTCTTCGCCCTCAAGATGCCGGGCGCGGGATTCTGGGGCCCCATCCTCATGCTGGGCGGCCTCATCTTCCTGCACGAAGGCGGCCACTTTCTGGCGGCCAAGTACATGGGCATGCCCGTGGAAGTCTTTTCCCTGGGCTTCGGCCCCCGCCTGCTGGGCTTCAAGTGGCGCGAGACCGATGTGCGCCTCTCCGCCCTGCCCCTGGGCGGCTACGTAAAACTGGCGGGCTTCAATCCCGAAGATCCCGGCGCCGATGATCCCTACGGCTTCCTGCAGCAACCCTATGGCAAGCGCATGCTCTTCTACAGCGGCGGCATCATCGCCAACCTGCTGACCACCCTGATCCTCTTCACCTTTGTGGGAGCCGATCAGGCCCGGGTCACCAAGGTACAGGAATCCTGGACCGTCATCGAAGTGGTACCGGGCGGTGCTGCCGAACAGGGTGGCCTGAAGGTGGGCGACGAACTCCGCGGCATCGGCGACATGAGCTTTCCCGCCACCGCCTGGGAGAAGGCCGTGGCCTATATCCAGGCCCACCCCAACGAGATCGTGCCCTTCCACATCACCCGTGAGGGCAAGGCCCTGGAGCTGCCCCTGACGCCCCGCCTGGATGGCGGTAAGGGTCGCCTGGGCTTCCAGCCCCTGCCAGTGCCCACACCTCTGGAACGCCGTGCCTTCCGTGCCGGTGATTTCGTGGTGGGTGGCCAGTACGCTGTGACTACCTCCTGGCGCCTCAGTGGCCAGGTGTTTGGCTTCCTCAAGCGACTCGTAAGTTTTCAGGCCAAGAGTTCCGAAGTGTCAGGCCCCATCGGCATCATCCGCCAGGGCAGCCGCGCCGCCAAAACGGGCTGGGACATCTTCCTCTTCATGTGCGGCGCCATCAGCCTGCAGTTGGGCCTGCTCAATGCCCTGCCCATTCCCGCCTTGGATGGCGGCCACATGGCTCTGCTCACCTACGAGAAACTGCGGCGGAAGGATCTCACCATCGAGCTCAAGGAGAAGATCCTCACCGGCGGCTTCCTGGTGCTGGCTTCCCTCATGGCCCTGGTCATCGTCATGGATCTTCTGAAACTCCG